>CALDJX010000181.1 GCA_937899075.1 uncultured Planctomyces sp.
AAAACTTCGCTCGGTCAGCGAAGGCCAGCTTCTTGGCCTCGACGAAGAGGTGAATCAAATCGGCCGAGTTGTGGCCCATTTTCTTTACATCAAAACCTTCGATCACATTCAGCATTTCCAACGCGGCGATGCCCTGCCCGTTCGGCGGCAGTTCCCAGACGTCGTAGCCTCGATAGTTTGTCGAAACCGGCTCGATCCATTCCGACGTGTGGTCGGCAAAATCTTTCATCGAGAAGTAGCCGCCGTGATCGTTGCTGAATTCGACAATCTGTTTCGCAATCACGCCTTTGTAGAACCCGTCACGACCGCCTTTTGAAATCGATCGATAACTGTTGGCGAGGTACGGGTTCTTGAAGATCTCGCCTTCGCGTGGAGCCTTGCCGTTTTTCAGGTACGTCTTCGCCGAGTCTGTTCTTTCGGCGGTCGGCCAGTTTGCGAAACGTCCTTCGCCGCTTTTCCAATAACCGGCAATGATCTGCGTGACCGGGAAGCCGGCTTCGGCGTAGTCGATGGACGGTTTCAGCGTTTGCTCGAACGTCATCGTGCCGAACTTGTTTCGCAGTTCTTCCCAGCCGTCGACGCAACCCGGCACCGACCAGGGAAGCACTCCGTGCAACGGAATTTCGTCGAGCCCTTTCTCTGTGAAGACATCGCGATTGAGTGCGTACGGGCTGCGGCCGCTGGCGTTGAGTCCGTGCAGCGTTTCAGTTTTTGCGTCCCAGTAGATGACAAACAGATCTCCGCCGATGCCGCAGCTCATCGGCTCGACCAGTCCCATCATCGCGCTGGTAGCGATAGCCGCGTCGGCTGCGTTGCCCCCGGCTTTGAGAATGTCCAGACCGACCTGAGCGGCTAGCGGATGGCTGGTCGCGACCATGCCGTTTGTCGAAATGACAACCGAGCGGCTTTGCCCGGGATCACCGACCGGGCGATCGAAGCCGGCCGCCTGGACTGCTTGCTCTGAAATCGGAGCGGCCATCGGATCGGTCATCACAAGTCCTGTCAAAAAAAGCACAACGCACAGTCGTTGAATTTGCGAGTTAAGATTCGTCATAAAGACCTGCCTGCCTGACGGATGTCGGTCGAAAAATGCCACATTCCGAAGTGTGGAGTCGACTGTTCAAGTTTGCCACTGAGCAGCAACTCGCATGCAGAATCCGGTCGCGATGGTCTGTGTAAGGAGTTAATGTCTAATGACTCGACTTTTGCGGCAGATGGTTGCTAAATCGATATTCGTATTTGCAACCGCTCGGAACGAGAATTGAAACGACGATGCCTGATTCAACCAACTGGCTTCACTCCGGCCCCGGGCTTGCTCCGCGAATTGCCTGGGCGTTTAACACGGATGCCGAGCTGAGCAGCTTGTGTCAGGCTCGCGAAACCGGAGACCTGTTCGCGGTCGATTCGTCGGGCGGCATGTACCGGCTGAATCGTGACGGCCGCGTTCAAACGTTGAGCCGCGGACTGAAGAACGCTCGACTTTTGAAATGGTCGGACACCGGCGATGTCGGTGTCGCCGTTTGCGGGACGAACGAGTTTTGCGCGCTCGACGCACGGATGAAGGTCGCCTGGTCGAGTGAGTCTCCGGCGGAAATCCTCACCGCAGCCATCGACCCGTACGGTCACAACATCGCGATTGGCCTCGACAATGGCGACAACGTTCTGTTGAGCATCGACCGAAAGAAACTCGGGCAATTTCCGTCGGCCAAGCCGCTTAAATTCATCGAGTTCTGCGTCGACAAAAAACGCATCTGCGGAGCGGCCGAGTACGGACACCTTTGCATTCACCGGTTTGATGGCTCCGAAGTCTGGAACGAAAAGATCTGGTCGACGGTCGGCGACCTCAGCATCACGGAAGGGGCCAAGTCAATCTACTTGGCCGGGTTCGCTCACGGAGTCCTGTGCTTCGACCATCGCGGAAACACTCGGACGTCATTCGTCGTCGAAGGGACGCCTTCGAAAGTTTCGGCGAGTTACTTCGGTGAGCGGCTGGTCGTCTCGACCGTCGAGCGGCACCTCTACTGGCTCGATTCTGACGGGGCGCTTTTGTGGGCTGCGGAAACTCCCGACGACGTCGCCAGCCTGGTCTGTGATCCGCTCGGCGAGTGGCTGGTGGTTGGTTTTGCGTCCGGAAGAATCCTGCGTCTCGACTGGGAATCTGGACGACAGAAATAACGACCGGCCCTCGCTGCGGCGCCCTTATTGCGGCTGACGAGGATTCAAAAAGAAAAGAGGCCCGAAGAATCAAATCTTCGAGCCTCTTGATCTTTGAGATTCTGTCCACCAGGAACTTGCATCAGCCAGCCGGCGGCACAAAATTCGCCGCCACCTACTGAGCAGCTGTCCAGAACGAGACGATAGTCATAGCGATCAACGTGTAAATAAACAAAATTGAAAGCATTTTGCAGATAATCTGTCCGGCGAGGACGTCTTCCGACTCGAACTCACGAAGGTCAGCGTTGCTGAAGAGTGGTTCTGGAGTTTCTGCTGGTGCGGCAGCTTCGGTGGCAACTTCAGACATCGGAAAGCCTCTTGAATACTGTTATTTCTGAGCGAGTCAGTAAGCGGAAGATCGCTCAATTGTGGACGACAATCTGGACGTGAGAAGCAGGATTCTGCTGAAAACTTCGAATTCTGTCGAGTCTGCCAGCGGTAACTTTGGCCGGGGCAGCGTGATTTCCACAGCCCGAGTCCCTGAAATACGCCCCGCAGCGGCATTAAGCCCGTAAAACCTCGCGTTGTTCTGTTTCTGCCAGTGGCTCTATTCTTCGACCCCGAACCGTCGGGAATTTAAGCGGAATATGGAACGTCGACCGGAATGGAGTCCGACCGTGGCGGAACTGACAGATCTGAAAATTGCCGCTGAGACGGCTGATGCGCGACCGGATGCTCCCATCCGAGTCGTTTATGTAATGGGTGCTGGGCGAAGCGGCTCGACGGTGCTCGACACAATTCTCAACAATCACGAAGACGTCATCGGCGTCGGCGAGCTGGTCCATCTTTTCATCGACGGATCGGCTCAAAAAGAAAACTGCTCGTGCGGTGAAACTCGCGACGCCTGCCAGGTTTGGCACGGGGTGCGCGAACGCTGGTCCGAACTGACCGGCCTGTCGTCGATCACCGAGCACGAGCGGTTGATGACAAAGTTCACGCGAGTCCAGCGGCTCGCGATTCCCGAGTGGCACCGACTTCGTGCCGGCAATCCCGATCCTGACTTCGCGGAATGTCTTAAGCAGACTCGCGCGACCTACCAGGCAATCGCCGACGCGACCGGCAAACGGGTCATCATCGAGTCATCCAAAAATCCGCTCCGAGCGAAACTGCTCTGCCTGACTCCAGGGCTGGACGTCCGACTGGTCCATCTGGTCCGCGACGCTCGCGGAGTTGCCTGGTCGCGAATGAAACCCTTTGCCAAATCAAAAGAAGGCGGAGTCCCGCAGGACATCAAGCCAAAGCCGATCCACATTTCCGCCGGCTACTGGCTGTTCATGAACTTTCTGAGCGAGCAGGTTCGAAAGTCATTTCCCGATCAACCTTCGACGCGCATCCATTACGAAGACTTCGTGACGACTCCGGAGCAAACTCTGAAAGAAATCGGCGAAGTCGCCGGGCTGGATTATACAGCAATCTCTGACCGACTGCTGACAGGCGCGCCGATGGCTCCCGGACATCTTTACGCCGGCAACCGAGTCCGCACGGCCGGCCCGATCAAACTCCGCAGCGACATGGCCTGGACCGAGAAGCTGAGGCCGAATCAGAAACGCCTCACCTGGCTGCTGGCTGGTCATAAGCTTCGGCAGTACGGCTATCAGGAACTGCCGACGACCTTGACAGAATCTCATTCTGAAACTGTGAGTGACGATTCGCTCCGCAGCGCCGCCTGAAGTCGTGAAGGCGAGCTGAGACCCTGGGAAAACGACGACCTGGCAGCTAGCGCTTCCGACTCGCCGAACCTCACTCAGATTTAGAACAACCCGCCACCCGACATGCCGCCGCTTAGTCGAGTGGTTTTTCGGCCGAGTGCTGACTGATCAAGGCCCAGCGAGCGGAGGAAGTCGTCGATCCGGTTATGAATCGCCGCTGTCTGATTGATGATTAGCACCGACTCCGAGACAACGATGGTCTCCGGTGGGGCAAGTTTTTCATCAGCTTTCGTGGCGTCGCCAGCCGTGGTTTTCTTCGCAGGCTGGGATGTCGACTTTGGCCGAGCCAGCTCGATGACTTTCTGCCCGACGGAGACTTTTTGAATCGTCCCCACCGCTAACGAATCTTCGTCGGGATTTGACGGGCCATCACCTCGCCAGGTTTCCGGTGCAATGGTCAACGGCAGTGCTTCCCGCAAATCGTCGGCGGTTTCAGACGGCAGCCGATACAGACGGGTTTCGAGGGTTCGCCTGACTCGGTGTGGCGTCTGATTCGTGCCCTTCGCGACGAACGTCTTCAAGACGCTGGCGATTTCGCGATGAATCTCTTCCGTTTGCCGAACAACCAACAGGCCGTTTTCGGTTAGTGACATCTCGCCACCCGATCCGTCGATTTCTTCCCACAGTCCGGACGTCAGTGCTGGGAGGGCGTCGAGCAGTTGGCTGGGATCCTGAATTTTTCGAACATCGTAGACGACGGAGTGAAGATGCTCGTTGGCCACTTCGATCGTCGTAACGAACAGCTCGCCAGAACGTATGACGGTCGTCAGTTCGAATTCTGAAAGCATCAGTCGTAGAGTTGTTGCCAGCGATTTTCCGCTCATGACAAAACTGATTGGCTCGTCGGTGAGCAACCCAGCTTCTTCGATCGAGACTGTGTCCAGAAAGATCGGTATCTCGTGCTGCCTCGATAAAAATTCAACCACGTCGCTCAAAGGGGTATCAGTAAAGCTGACGCTGGTGGCGACATCCAGTTCACGAAGGCAAGCTACTTTCTCCGCCTGGTAGATTCCGCGGCCGGGGGCACCGGGATTGGCGATCGCTTCGAGCAGTTGTGGGAGTCCACGATGAACCTGGTAGGTTTGTCGAATGGTCATCACGTCGCCGACAATCGAAACTCTGCCGCCGGAGCCGTCGATTTCTTCCCAGAGAGCGTCAGTTGCCTGCATGACAACTTCGAGCAAGGTGCCCGGTGCAATGCCCGCCGCTCGGAACGGTGCGAGGTCGTATGATCGATTGGTCAGGATTTCGTTTGCCACCTCGATCGTCGTCACGTGAAGGATGCCGTCCTCAATGTACCAGGCCAGTTCAAACTCTCTGAGCATCAGGTCGAGAGCTTGATCGACTCGAATCTTTTCGACGATGAAGTTGACTGGCTCGTCAACAAGCAATCCGGCTTCTTCAACCGCAATCGCGTCCAGCAGACACGGAAACTCCTGCTCGCGGCACAGATATTCCAACACGTCAGTCAAAGGTGTGTCGGCGAAGTTGAGGCTGATTTCCTTCTTAAGAAACGGTTCATCAAAATCTGAAGAATCTGTGTCGAGGGAGATCTTTGCTGATGCTTGCAGGGCTGCGTCCTGAGCGATCAGGAGCGGCTCCGAGTTCAATGCGTCATTCGCGGGTGGGAACAGGAACGCCCAACCGAAACCGATGACGAGTAAGGCAGCAGTTGCAAGGCTCGATCG
Organism: uncultured Planctomyces sp.; assembly: GCA_937899075.1. Taxonomy (GTDB): domain Bacteria; phylum Planctomycetota; class Planctomycetia; order Planctomycetales; family Planctomycetaceae; genus JABMPE01. The sequence goes on from CALDJX010000181.1 coordinate 5,612, forward strand.
CATGATGAATCTCCGGATTCGTTTTTGTGAGACGCGAGTCAGGTCGACGGCCAGTCCGGACGCGTCTCCGAATTCGTCGAGTGCCTGACGGATGGCCTCGTCGCGACCGAGACCCGCGCGGACCAGTTCTTCGAACCTCTGTTCGAGATGATCGCTCAGTTCGTCAGCGATCGCCGACTTCTGCTGCTCGTCCAGCTTCATCAGCCGACTGAGCACCGACAGATAAATCTCAAATTCATGCTCGGGCATGACTTCGTCCCCTTTGTGATTGGTTGCACAGAACGTGCTGCAGATGTGATCTTGGTAATTTCAATTCTCGTCACTCTCTGTAGGAGACTGTGCGGTTTTCACATGCGTCTTTTCTGAAGGAAATCCACCTCTCCCGCTTGCGGGAGGGGTCGAGCCCTGGCGAGGGGGAGGGGTCCACAGATCAAAAACCAATTCATTCTTCCAGCTTTCTCTGCTGCCGATCCTTCCGAATGCGTTGCCGATCAGCGACGCTCGAAAGTCCGCCAGAACGTTTCGTAAATGCGTATTCCAGACCCAGGTGCCTGGCAATCGCGATGGCAACCAACTCGGGGTTGGCAAGTACTTCGTCATTGGAGAAGCGAATCGTGTCCCAGCCTCTGCCTCGCAGCCAGGTTTCACGATCCAGATCCTTATCTGGTTGTAAGTCGTGATAGTCGCCATCGAGTTCGACGCACAGTTTTCTTGACACACAAGCGAAGTCCAGGATGAAGGGCCGCACAGGATGTTGTCGCCGGAACTTCAACCCACACACTTGTTTGTCTCGGAGCAGGCTCCAGAGCAATACCTCGGCCTCGGTGATGTGCTGGCGAAGCTGGCGGGCGTCAGTGATTGGGTCGCGGTTCGGCATAACATTTTTGACTTGTTATGAAAGAGGGTCTCTGTTGATGAAAACTCTGGTGTTGATGAAAACCCTCCCCCTCGCTGTCGCTCGACCCCTCCCGCAAGCGGAGAGGGGTTGTCAGGAGGTGGTATCAGGCGGGCATAGAGCTGGGATCAGCCAGCGGTCCGAGCACGCGGCGCAGGCATTCGACGTAAGCCTGCCACTCGTCGACTCGGACTTTCAGCTGTTTCTTTCCGGCAGCGGTCAGCTCGTACCATTTGCGGCGGCGGCCGGTGGAATCATCCCAGCGGCAACGGACCATCTTCTTCGTCTCCAGCTTGTGGAGAATCGGGTAAAGCGTCCCCGCCTTCAGCTCGACCAGTTCGTCACTGGCATCACGAAGACTTTGTTGAATGAGGTAGCCGTACTTCGAACCGTCCGACAACACGGACAAAACCATCAGTTCGAGACTGCCTCGCATCAGTTCCGGGTTCAAACCATCCATAACAAATAGACTCCCAATAGATTGCGAGTCGATAGATTGCGGGGCTATGCATCGTGAGTCAAGTGGTATTGTCGCGGAACTAGCGATTCGGAATGGAAAGATGTTGCTTGTAAAAATCGACCAGCTTTGCGATTTCTTCGTGAATCGCTGGATTTGTCATGGCGATCAGTACGCCGTTTTCGAGCATCGTCAGTTCCCCGCCCTGATCTGTGTTTTCCCACTGCTCGCTGGTCAGCGACATGATCGCGTCAACTAGGCTGTCGCGAAGTTCTTTGGTAGTCGCGACCGCTCGCAGGTCGTGGACTCGCGACTCCCGCATTTCCCGGGCGACGTTCGGATGGGTGACAAACAGCTCGCCCGACTTAATCGTGACGACCAGTTTGAGGTCGGACAGCATGATGTCGAGCGTCTCGTGAAGAGACTCTCCTTCCAGAGAAAACGTGATGGGCTGGTCGATGCGGCCTCCCGATTGTTCAACAACGACCTCGTCCAGAAAGATCCGGCCTTTGGACTGGTAGGCGAGAATATCGATTGCCTGCCCCAGTGGCGTGTCCAGGAAGTCGGCCTCGACGATTCGATCAAGCTGTTGTCGACAAGCGACCTCTTCCTCGGCGTAGACTCCCGACTGGTTGTCGTCAGGTCGCGCAATGGCCTGCAGCAGGTTTTTCAGTCTTCTCTGAATCTGAAAAGATTCCCGGAGAGTCAGGATGTGGCCGACTGTCACCAGTTCGGCACCTCTCCCGTAGCCAAACGCTGCCCAATACTCCCGCGACAGAGCAGACCTGAGTGACTGGTCTTCAATCTTCTGTTTCCGAAACGGTGTGAGACTGTACGACCGGTCGATGAGATGATGCATCCGTGCGTGGTCCTGCGCTGTGAGATGCAGGATCCCCTCTTCCACAAACCACGTCACGTCGAGTTGCCGAAGGATGAAGTCCAGCACTTGATCAAGTCGCATCACCAGATTGGCGTCCCAGTCTTCGATCGGCGTTTTTGCAGCCATGAGCTCGGCGACTCGCTCGCGAGTGCCAGGCTGTTCGGTTGAGAAAGTGATCGGTTCGTTAATCAGCATCCCCGCATCCTTGATCGCTTTTTGATCCACCAGGACAGGCACGCTTACCTGTTCGGAGAGTTGTGCGGCGGCTTCGATCAGAGGAAATCGCTCAAAACGGACGTGGATCAGCTTGCGAAGAAAAGGCGCATCAAGGTCGTCGCGGCCTTCATGCAGAGAGATTGCGACTGGCGAATTAGTTGCTCCTTGAGGGATCTCTTCGGCATGTGCCGACCTGAATGTAAAAACTCCGACTGTCGCCAACAAAACAGCCGCCAGCATTTGGTATCCCCGACCGCGGCGTGGCACGATTTCGGTATTCATCAGCTTTCTCGATTCGTAGCAGAATGACCTTGTCAGCAGCGTTGTCAGCAGAATGCCATAGCAGTACGCGAATTTCGAGCAGATTCGCACAATCGTTGGGCAAGTTCAGAAGTGCTTCTGCGAAAGCATCACCGACGATACACTCGGCGGTTTTCGTGGGTCTGTTTTTATTTTTCGAGGCGATGATGTCGGACTCTGATTCTCAATCGATTGATACTTCACCGAACGAGCCACTGCCGCATTCTCAAGAGTGGTTTGACTCGCTGCAACAGACGCTGGGCGATGCGGCGTGTCGGCAGCTCGGTTTGTACATGATTCCGAGCGAGCTGCTGCTTTCGGTCGTGATCCCCGTTTACAACGAGCGGGAGACGCTGCAGGGATTGCTCGACCGCGTGAAGCAGGTGCCAATCCGGAAAGAGATCGTCCTCGTCGATGATTGCAGCAAGGACGGAACTCGCGACCTGCTCAAGCAGATGGAAGACGAGCAACGAGCGAGCCTCGAATCATCCGCGGATGATGGATCGCTGCCGAACAACCGAATGACGTTCGTTTATCACGAGAAGAATCAAGGTAAGGGAGCGGCGGTTCGCACGGGCTTCGGAGCGGTGCGAGGAGACCTGGTCATCATTCAGGACGCGGACCTGGAGTACGACCCTTCCGAATACCCCCGGCTATTGCACCCGATCGTCGAAGGCAAAGCGGACGTCGTTTTCGGAAGTCGTTTTCTGGGCGACCAGCCTCACCGAGTGCTCTACTTCTGGCATTATCTCGGCAACCGCTTTCTGACGACGGTGTCCAACTGCTTCACGAATCTGAATCTCACGGACATGGAGACGTGCTACAAAGTTTGCCGACGGGAAGTGATCGACGAGATCGCGCCGCTGCTCAAGCAAAACCGTTTCGGTTTTGAACCCGAGTTCACATCTCGCATGGCTCGACGTGGATACCGCATCTACGAAATGTCGTGCAGCTATTCGGGGCGCACTTACGAGCAAGGCAAGAAAATTGGCTGGCGAGACGGCTTCTCCGCATTGTGGTGCATCGTCCGGTACGGGCTGGCGGAGTGACGTCAGGCAGCGGGAACGGCTTTGGCTTTGACGGTCTCTTCGCGGGAAGCGTATGATGACCCATCAACAAATCTAAATAGGTTTGTTGCCTGCCGCTTGTGGCGGACCTCTGCGGTTTGTCACCCACCACCCGATTGCCCACCCCGGAGTTTCTCGATGATCAACTCGAGGCTCAGAGTTTGTTTCGCTACAGCGTTTCTCGTTGGCGGATTCTGCGTCACCGGACCTCCGACGCTGGCTGCACCTGCCGTTACGATCACGGCTCCGCAGGCCGTGGTTCCGGGGCAGCAGATCGACGTCAAACTTCGCGGAAGTGATCTGGCGGGAGCATCGCAGCTTTGGACTCAGTTTGTAGCCGCCGCTCAACTGACGCCCGATGTCAAAGACAATGGCAAGAACACTGCCGAGGTTACCTGGCGGCTGAACGTCCCGGCCACCGCGCCGGTGGGGATCCACGGATTACGAGTCGCCGGCCCGAACGGCGTGTCGTCTCTCAAATTGATCATGGTCGATGACCTGCCGTCCGTAGCGGCGGCGGCCGGAAACACCGCGATCGACAAAGCTCAGGAACTCGCTCTGTCATCAGCCGTTGACGGAGCCATCGCCAACCTATCTCGCAACTACTACCGGATCAAAGTCGCGGCCGGGCAGAAGCTTTCGTTCGAAGTCGTCGCTCGGCGACTGGGCTCGGCGCTTGACCCGCTGTTAAGAATTCTCGACGCCAGAGGACGCGAGCTGACTTACAGCGACGACGAGCCGGGGCTGCGAGGCGACGCTCGACTGCACTACACGTTTGCCGCCGCGGGCGACTACGTGATCGAAGTTCGCGACATCCGCTACCAGGGCGGAGCCGGACATTTCTACCGGTTGCGAGTGGGCGATTTTCCGTGTCTGTCGAGTCCTTACCCGCTGGGTGTGACGAGAGGTTCGGTAGCAAAGGTCACGTTCGTTGGCCCCGACGCTGAGGGTGTTGGAGAAGTCGAAGTTCGAGCGCCGTCAGAACCTGAAACCAATTGGGTGAACGTGGCCGCTCGACGTCCCAACGGAAAAAGCAGCGGCTTTGCGATGCTGAGAATTGAAGACGCACCGGTCGCCGTTGAAGCGGAGCCGAACAATGAACTCGCAAAGGCAACGCGCGTCGAGCTTGGTCACTCGCTGAACGGTCGCTTTGAAGCGGAGGGAGACGTTGACCACTTTACTTTCGCGGCAAAGAAGGGACAGAAGTTTCGCTTCAACGTCGTCACACGACGTCAGGGATCACCGACTTCGGCGTACCTCCGATTGTTGAAAGCTGACGGCGGACAGGTCGCGGCCAAAGAAGACTTCGGCGTTGGCGACGCCTTCTTCGACTACACCTTTCCAGCCGACGGTGATTACACGCTGGCCGTTGAAGAACTTCACAATCGAGGCGGAGCAGCGTTTGCCTACCGAGTCGAAGCTCAACCAGTCACGCCGACATTCGATCTGACGGCCGCCGCAGAAACCGTCAACGTCGGAGCCGGAGCGACGGCGATGGTGACAGTTAACGTCGTGCGTGAAGGTTACAACGGCCCGATTCAAATCGCTGCCACAAACCTTCCGGCCGGAGTGATCAGCAATCCAACAGTCGCCGGCCCTGGCATGAAATCGGTCGTTCTGACAATCAGTAGCGAAGCAGAAACAGCCGCCGGCACGTTTGTCCCGGTTCAGATTGTCGGCCACGGTACGAATGGTTCGGAAGAATTCGAAGTCGCCGCTCAGACGGAAGACGCTCTCAAAGCGATGTTCAACGCGCTGCCGTGGGGGCCGCAGAATCTTGACGGGCAAGTTGCAATTGGCGTCGCGCCTAAACCACAGATCCGGCTTCGTCCGGAAGTTGGAGAAATCATCTTCGGACAGAGCCTGTCCGCGACGGTGAAAGTGCTCGTTGATCGCGACGCGGGATTCGACGAGGCAATCACGCTCGCAGTCACCCCCGAAGCCGCTAAGGGTGGACTCCCTGGCAACGTCACGGCGGCCGTCACGCCGATCGCCAAAGGGAAGAACGAAGCGATCATCACGTTCACGGCGACCGACAAAGCTCCGCTTGGCGACTTCACAGCGGTGATGACCGGAACGATCAAGCAGGGAAAAACGACCGTCGTTCAAACCGTGCCGGGCATCACGCTGCGACTTCAGGCTCCCATGACACTGGCTCTGGCTCCGGCCGCTGAGAAGTTTGCCGCTGGGGCGGAGTTGAAAGCCAAAGTGAGCGTGCAAAGAAATCCGGCATTGAAGGGGGAAGTCACGCTGACCTTTCAGAATCTGCCGAAAGGCGTCACCGTCGCAGCGTCAACGATTCCGGCCGACAAGAACGAAACGGAAGTAACGATCGTTGCGGCAGCGGATGCTGCCAAAGGGGCGATCAAAAATCTAAGCGTGAAAGCTGAAGTGACGGTTGGCAAAATCAAAGTCTCGGCAGTTTCGCCCAACGTTGCACTAACTATTGAATAGGCAGGGAACGCCTGCGTTTTTTCAAAGAGGCATTCAAATGCGTCGTACGAACATTTTGAAACTGGTTGCCGTCGCGGTGAGCGTGAGTTTTTTGACTCACCCCACATTCGTGTCAGCCGCCGACGAGCCATCGAAACTGACGACTGAGTCAGCAACGTTCGAACTGGCCGGCATTCGATCGCAGAAACAGATCGTGGTCACCGGCCAGTTTGGTGATGAAGTGCGAGACGTTACTCATCTGGCAAAGTTCACCTCGTCGAATCCCAAAGTCGTGATGCTCGAAGGTTCGATCGTCAAACCCGTTGGTGATGGGGCCGCAAAAATCTCCTGCCAGGTTGGTAATCAGACAATCGCGATCGACGTCATCGTTAAAGGAACGGCAGCTCCGCATCCGGTCAGCTTTAAGAATGAAACGCTGGCTGCACTCAGCAAAGCTGGTTGCAACGCAGGAGCGTGTCATGGTTCTCCGTCAGGCAAGGGCGGTTTCCGATTGTCGCTCCGAGCGTTCGATCCGCCGCTCGACATCCTGACTCTGCGGTCTGAGTTTTTCGGGCGAAGAACCAACTCACTGAACCCCGACGAAAGCCTGCTGCTGCAGAAGCCTTTGATGGAAGTCGCTCATGGCGGAGGTCGCCGATTAAAGAAAGGCGGACCAGCCTGGCAGGCACTCCACAACTGGATTGGCGAAGGCCTGCAGCTCGACAAGCCGGAGACTCCAACTCTTGCACGCATTGAAATTTTGCCTAACAAACGAGTGCTGCGAGACGCGTCCGACCGTCAGCAACTTTCCGTCAACGGCTACTTCAGCGACGGAACGGTCCGCGACCTCACGGCTTTAACGGTGTTCACGTCGTCAAACGAGTCAGTGGCCAGCGTCGACGACAACGGCCTGGTCGAAAAGACCGGACGTGGAGAAACCGCGATCCTCGGTCGCTACCTGGACAGGATGGCGACCGCAGACGTCACGTTCCTGGAAGAAGTCCCAGGCTTCAAGTGGAGCAACCCACCGGAAAACAACTTTGTCGACACTCACAGTTTCGCCAAGTTGGAGCAGCTTCAAATTCTGCCTTCAGACGTCTGCACCGATGAAGAGTTTCTGCGACGAGCGTATCTCGACCTGACCGGCCGCCTGCCGCGGATTGACGAAACGCAGGAATTCCTGGCAAACAAAGCGGGTGATCGTCGAGCGAAGCTGGTGGATTCTTTGCTTGAGAACGATGACTTCGCTGAATTCTGGACGCTTAAATGGAGCGACATTCTTCGTTCAAACAGTAAGAAGCTGACGGTAACCGGAGTTCACAAATTCCAGCGGTGGGTGTACGACGGCGTCCGCACGGACAAAGGACTCGATGAGTTGGCTCACGAACTCCTGACAGCGAGCGGCAGCGTTTTCGAAAACCCGGCAGCCAGTTACTGGCGAGCGAGTCGCGACCCGAACGACGCCACCGAGACGACGGCGCAGCTCTTCCTGGGAATTCGAATTCAGTGCGCGAAGTGCCACAACCATCCCTTCGAAAAATGGTCGCAGGACAACTACTACGGAATCGCCGCCGCGTTCACTCGGATCGGCCGACAGAAAGGCGCGAAGCCTGACGAAGAGATCATTCACGTCACACGTTCCGGCGAAATCAAACAACCACGCACCGGACAGACGATGAAGGTTCACCTTCTTTTGACAGGTGATGTCGACGTTCCCGCTGATCAGGATCGACGGCGTGTGTTCGCAGACTGGCTGGTCGCGGCCGATAATCCATTCTTCGCCAAGGCGGCGGTTAATCGAATCTGGGGGCATCTCATGGGCCGCGGAATTGTTGAGCCGGTCGATGACTTCCGCGATTCCAACCCGCCTTCCAACGCAGCGCTTCTGGATGCTCTTGCTGAACAGTTTGCGAATAACGGTTTCAGTCGAAAGTGGGCAATTCGCACGATCATGAGCAGCCGCGTTTATCAGCTCAGCTCGAAAAAGAATGACTTCAACGCCGACGACGAAATTTACGCTTCGCACGCAACCCCTCGCTTGCTTTCGGCCGAGCAACTTCTCGATGCAATCTGTCAGGTGACGGACGTCGCAGAAAGTTTCAAAGGATTACCAGCGGGAACTCGCGCCGTCGCCCTTCCCGACCCACCGACCGATCACTACTTCCTGAAAGTGTTCGGTCAGCCTCAGCGTGAAATGGCCTGCCAGTGCGAACGGTCCAGCGAGTCGAACCTTTCACAGGCTCTGCAGATGATCAACGGCCCGACGGTTCACAACAAACTGAGGGCGGACAATGGGCGAATTCATCAAATGGTCAAGGCCACGAAGAGTGACGACGAGATCATCACGACGCTGTACCTGGCCGCTCTGGCAAGGAATCCGGTTGAGGCCGAGTTGAACGCCTCGCGAAAACACATCGCCGGCAGTACCGACCGGATGCTCGCACTGGAAGACGTCGGCTGGGCGATTTTGAACTCGAAAGAGTTTCTCTTTCAGCATTGATACAATGTGCGCTCAATGACTCCCGAAGCCCGGCTTTTTTCTCAAAGCCGGGCTTCTATTTATTTCAAAGGAAAACCTGGAGAATCATCCTGTGAGTACACTCGAAGGAAAGACCGCGTTAATCACCGGCGGCGGAAGTGGAATCGGCGCAGAGATTGCCAGAACGCTGGCCGCTAATGGCTGCCGAGTCGCGATCACTGGTCGTCGAGAATCGAGACTGCAGGAAGTCGTCGACAGCTCACCGGTCGAGATCATCTTTCGAGTCTGTGATGTCGGAAATCGCGACGACGTTACCGAACTATTTTGCTGGGCAAGGAAACAACTCGGCACGGTCGACATCCTGGTAAACAGTGCCGGCATCAACATCGCCAAACGATCGATGGCTGATCTTGATCCGTCCGACTGGGACAAGCTGCTCCAGATCAACGCGACCGGTGCCTACAACTGTATCCGCGAGGCTCTGCCTCAGATGCGGGAGAAGCAGGACGGCGTCATCGTCAACATCAGCTCTGTCGCGGGAATCCGAGCAGGCCTGCTCGGCGGAGTCGCCTACAACGCATCCAAGTTTGCGATGTCTGCGCTCAGCCTGACTGTTGGGGAAGAGGAAAGCAAAAACGGGATTCGGCTGACCTCAATTTATCCGGGAGAGGTCGAAACGCCGATTCTCGACGAACGCCCCGTGCCGGTTTCGGCGGAGCATCGAGCACGCATTCTGCAGCCGGAAGACATCGCCGCCGCAGCGTTGATGGTGATCAGCCTGCCGCCACGAGCCCGAGTGCCGGAACTGGTCATGATTCCGACCACGCAGTCATTTACCTGATATTTCGCGGCTGTCCGCGGATTTCCCTCAGTCGATTGAATTGCCGCATCAGTCGCGTAATTATGGCCGTTTCCGCCTCAATTGTGGCGAGCGGCCATCCGCTTTTCCCACCTGCGATTTGACTCGTGCGCACGGCTTGCCGGTCGGTTTTCTGCGCCGAATCTTCATATCAACTTACCGACGGAGCACTCCAGTGAGCGATAGTCCTCTCGATCAGAAAACGGCTCAAGCCAAAGAAACACTCGATGCCCACGTTCGCGAAAGCGTCGAGTGGCACTTCAACCCTGAAACCGGGTGCGACTACTGGTTGAATAAAGCCAAGACGCTGGACTTCGATCCTCGAAAGGACATCCAGTGTTTCGAGGATGTTAAGAAGTTTCCGCTCTTCGAGGATGAAGACCTGCGAGGCGGTCCGCTGGACAGGTGGGTTCCGAAAGGGCTTGCTGGGAAACCAACGTACGTTTTCGAAACTGGTGGCACGACCGGGATCCCCAAGTCTCGGGTCGTGATCGAGGATCACTGGATTGACTACGAAAACTTCAGCGAAACATTGCCAGATGAACATTTCCCTCGTGGAGCCAACTGGTTGATGCTTGGCCCGTCCGGGCCTCGCCGTTTGCGACTTGCTGTCGAACATCTGGCACAACATCGAGGCGGAATTTGCTTCTGCGTCGACCTCGACCCTCGCTGGGTCGTCAAACTGCTCAAGAAAGGGAAGACCGAAGAAGCCAAGGCGTACGCCGCGCACGTCATCGATCAGGCGGTGACCATTCTTCGAGCCAACCACAACGTGCAATGCATGTTTGCAACGCCGAAGCTGCTGGAAGCTCTGGCTTTGCGACTGATGGACGATGGCGGCAGCATCGAAGATGCCGGCATCAAGGGAATCTTTGCGGGCGGAACTGAGTTCACTCCGCAGTGGTACCGGTTCTGTAAGGAAGAACTGCTCGGCGAAAACGTCTTCATCACGCCGACGTACGGCAACACGCTGATGGGCCTGGCCTGTGGAAAACCGTTCGACATCGCCGACGAGTACAAGATCACCTACTTCGCTCCTCAACCGCGAGCAGTGATCGAAGTCGTTCAGTTCGATGATTACAACAAGGTCGTCGAAGTCGGCGAAACCGGCCGAGTGAAACTCTACACGTTCACGAAAGAGTTGTTCATTCCAGGTTTCATGGAGCGTGACGAAGGAGAACGCGAGCCAGCCATCGACGTCTACCCCTGGCACGGCATCAGCGGCACTCGCCCATTCCATGAACTACTCACGACGACGACCGTCGGCGTCTATTAATCTGACGCAAAGTCGCAGAGACGCCAAGGTTCGCAAAGGACAGGATGGGCTCATGAATGAAAACGAATTGAGCCATTTAATTATTGGCGCAGCGATCGAAGTTCATCGTGAACTGGGCGGACCGGGGCTTCTTGAAGAACTGTACGAGGAAGCTCTTTGCTGCGAATTGGAAATGCGACACGTCGAAGTTCAGCGGCAAGTACCCATTCCGGTGATCTACAAAGGCCGAACGTTATCAAAGTCTTACAGGCGCGACCTCCTCGTTGGAGGACTCGTGATCGTCGAGTGTAAGGCCACTGAAGAAGACAACGTCCTATATCGAGCACAGTGCCTGACTCAATTACGGTTGACTGAGTTGAAACTCGGTCTCGTCATTAATTTCGGGAATCGATTCCTGAAAGACGGCGTACATCGAGTCGTCAACGGTTTGAGTGAATAGGTAGTAACGTCGTCTTTGCGATCCTTTGCGTCTCTGCGGCTTTGCGTCAAATCTGAATTGAAAGGAATTGAATCGTGCTTGAGATCCCTGTCATCCGCTGGGGTAAAGAATATCAGTCCATGGGCAAGACGGCAGTCGTCCATTTTGAGACGGGCGAGACACTCGCCCAAGTGAATGAGGCCAACGGCGGGCTCATCAAAATGGACATGCGGAAGGCGAAGAAGGCTCGAGAAGTTCTTCGCCAGTTCAGCATCCAGGAGCTGGTCGACAAGGTCGCCGCCGCTGGCGAGTTGTTCGAGAACGCAACTTTGCCATTGGGCAACGGTGAGCAAAGTCCGGACGATTTCTGCCGAATTCAGTCGGCGACGACCGGCCTGCCGGAGCACATGTGCAAGTTCAACATGACGAAGAACGCCTTCGTCATGAAAAACATGGGCGATATTCTTGACGCTCTGACGCGAGGCCTGCCGTACGACATCCTTTCGAATGGCTACGGCCAGGAAGGCCGCGGCGTCATGGTCAGTTACCAGGCCAATTGCAACGCATCGGGGTGGGTTCTGCCGTCAAACAGCCCGGGTGTGCATACGTTGTGGCTGCCGGTAATCCCTCTCCAGATTGGTTTGGTGATGAAGCCCGGAAAGTCTGAACCTTGGACTCCGTACCGAATCTATGAAGCGATGGCTCAGGCCGGAATTCCTCGCGAAGCCTTCTGCCTCTACCCCGGTGCTGGCGACAGTGGAGCGGAACTCGGCGGCGCAGTGCTCGAAAGCTGCGAGCGGTCTGTCATCTTTGGTGGCCAGGCGACGGTTGAGAAGTACGAAGGCAATCCTCGAATCTCGGCTCACGGCCCGGGTTTCTCGAAGATCATTCTTGGTGACGACGTCGTTGATGACTGGGAAAAGTATCTCGATCTGATGGTCGACTCGGTTTACCTCAACAGCGGTCGAAGCTGCATCAGTTGTTCGGGAATCTGGGCTTCCCGGCACACTGAAGAAATTGCCGACGCGATGGCTCAGCGACTGGGACCAATTGTCCCGCTGCCGATGAGCGATCCAAACGCCGGTCTGGCCGCCTTTACGATGGCTGGAGCTGCGAAAGCAATGAATGGTCAGATCGATGGTGGTTGCGACTCCGGAGCGGTCACCGAAGTCACGGCCAAGTATCGTGACGGAGATCGTTTCATCGAGCAGGAACGTTGTGATTTCCTGCGGCCAACCGTTCTGCACGTTTCTGATCCAGACGACGCGATGGCGAACACCGAATTCATGTTTCCGTTCTGCTCGGTGGTCGAATGCCCGCAGGATCAGATGATCAGGAAGATCGGCTACACGCTGGTCGGAACCTGCCTGACGAAAGACGAGAATTTCTCTCGGCAGCTTCTCGACGCGACGAACATCGACCGCCTGAACATTGGCGAGGTCAAGACGTTGCAGCTCAACTGGCTGCAGCCACACGAGGGGAACATCATCGACTTCCTCTACCGGGCGCGAGCTTTCCAGAACAGCCCACCTCCGGCTCACTGAGCAATAACGGACAATCTGAAATCGATAAATAGAACGAGCCAGCATCTGATGAAGACTGCTGGCTCGTTTTCGTTTGTCGCTGTCGTTCGCGGAGCACTTTTGAAACAGCCGTCAGTTCGACTGGAACCAGGTCGGTTCATTCGTTTGCTGGTTATGTGGCGTTTCGGCAAGGCTCGCCATCAGCCGACTGGAGTCGGTTGAGAAAATGTCGATTCGATTTGCGTAGTAGTCGAATCTTTTTTTGTGAATCGTTTTCTCCAGGCGGCATGTCCGGTTCAGCCATTCCTGCAGCGACGGCGCGATGCCACTTCGCCCACTCTGGATGACGATCCACGTTCGGCCAGACTCGGAAACAACTTCGGAAATACTGGCAATCGGAGACGCCGGGTCGATGACGTGGGTGGGCGGCAAGTCTTGATGATAGTGTCGGAGATTCCCGATCGAGATCGCTGCGATGTTGTCATCGTCAGTCGAATTGCTGATGAGGAAGTCGGACGCCAAACGAAAGTTGGGGCGGGATCCGTCGACATAGTAACTGACCAACGTTGGGAAATTGGACAGTGCTGCGAAGGCGACAAACGTGAATGCCGCGGTCTTCGAATGTGTTTCAAGCTGTTGGGAAACAAAATGAACGAACCACGCGGCTGAATACAAGGCGGGAAAGATTACGATCATCAGATATTCGGGATGGAAGTTAACGGCGAATGGCACCAGCAGAGCGAAAGGGACGACGGCGGCCGTACAAAGGAACGCAAAGATGTGCTGCGGCTGGCGTTGGGCTGCGAGCAGGAGCGATCCGGTCAGACTTAGAACGATGACACCCCAACCCAACGAACCGGGAATCGTCATCAAAGCATGCACCGGTGAGTACATCCACCCGTTGTCGCCGCCCGTCCAGTTTCCTCGGATATTCGGCAACGCGTAAAACAAAACAAAGGCAACGACCAGCGCGACCACGCTCAGACCATTAACGGTGAATCTTCGCGAGACTTTGGCTCGACAGACGACGAGTGACGCGAGGATCGCGAAGTAGAACATCGGCGCCAGACCGGTCGCGAGCGTGTGAGTCGTCACTGAAAGGGCCGCGACGACGAGCGCGCCGATCAGATGCTTCTTCGACGATTGCTGAAGCCCGAACGTCGCCAGGAAGAAGGCGAGCGTCGAACCGCACATCGCGAACATGTAAAAGCGGTTCTGCTGGCTGTGGAAAATGTGCTCGGGCCACAGCGCAACCATTAGCGACAGAATCAATCCGAATCGTCGTCCGTGCAGACGCGTTCCGAGCAGGAAGACCATCGCGACGTGGAGCGTTCCAAAGATCGCCGGCATGGTTCGGCTGCCGAATTCTTCTCGGCCGAACAGTTGATAGCCGGATTCATGAATCGCATAACTGGTGGGAATCAGCCTCGGAAGGACATCGTAGATCGTGAACTCGCCGTCTTCCGGCGACCCGAACAGCCGGTCCGATTCGACAAATGTTGCCAGCTCATCATTGGCAAACGACCACTCGCCCAACCCATAAAACCGCAGGCAACCCGCGAGCAACGTCACGACACCGCACACCATCAACGTCTTCGCGCGTGAGCGATCGTCGTCGGTGGACGCTTTGTCCGCAGCCGGGTTCGTCTGTGAGATTTCCTGAGTGGTCATGTCAAATTCTCCGGAACAATGCCCAGAACAGGTCGTCGGACGGGTAGGGAAGATTCAGAGATTCGGGCATGCGTGACAGGCCAGAGCGAATCACTTTCGCCCACGAAGTCTGCGGCAGCTTGTGATCAATCAACGAACAGACATGCCCGGCATTGATCCACTTCGACGGTCGCCCGGTAGCAACCTGCTCAAAATCACAGCGTTCGAAAAGTTGCCGTAACGATCCTCGAGAGAACCATTGCAGAACACTCGGCGGGCTGTACTCGTGCCAGTTGGAACCCAACAGTCGAGCGGGCCAGCTCCCCGCGTCCCACGTTTCGACCAGGCACAATCCACCCGGACGTACAAGTCGGTGCAACTTCTCAACGACGCACACAGGATCGACGAAGTGTCCCATGACCTGAATGACCGTCAGAGTTTCAAACTGTGTTTGCGGTTCGTAGTCCTCAAACGCTGCGGCGGTGACGTCCAGCTGCAATTCGGCTTGAGCGAATGTTGCCATCGTTTGATTAGGCTCGACACCGCAGCCGTCGAAACCCTCATTCACGAGCCCTTTGAGGATCAACCCGGCGGCCGCGCCGACATCCAGCAACGACCGCCCCGCGCCATAGCGTTTCAACAGACGGCCATATCGCCGGCCATACGGTACCAGCAAACCAGCCTCAGCCAGGTAGTTGTCGTAACCCGCTCCGCCGCTGAAGAAATATTCGTCGCCGTAGACCTGCTCAACGTGGTTGTCTAAGTCGTCCGGTGTCGCGAAGCGGTGTCGGCAGGAAGAGCATTCCCGAATCCAGATGCCGTGCTTTTCGAATACTGGCTGGGAAGTCTTCTCACAAAGCGGGCAGGAGTTCGCAGCAATGTTTGACGTTCGAGCCTTCAATGCAGCTTCTGAAAGAACAGTGGTTGACATAATTCGGCTCCGGAAACTGAATCGAAACGCGGCACCTCGACCTTTCCGCCGACACTATGCATGTGCCAGTTGTGGCTTGTTTTGTTTTTTCGGTGACACGATTGAATTCGCGTGGTCGATCATTGGGCGGACGTCCCAGTGACGAGTCATCAGGTCGATGATCCTGCCGACGAGTTCGACCTTGCGGTCGCTTTCGATGTTCATTGCCGGAAAGAAACCAAGATCGGAGTCGTCGTCGCCGCCCATGAAGTCGAGCGGGTGAAGGAGCAGCGACGGGGCAACACCGGTCATGCGGCACATGGTCAGAGCCATTCGCCAGTAGGTCATCGCCAGGCCTCGCGAGAATCGATCGAGGTAGAGCAGGTAGCTGACGTGAATCGGCACTTTGAACAGCGGCATCGTCGTGACAGGAATCTCAAGAAGTGGTCCGTCCTCAAGCTCCCAGTGATGAGGTTTCAGGGGGCGAAAACCTTCACTGAATGTGCCGAACAGTTTCTTGCGTTCTTCTTTTTCTTTTTCGTCGAGCTTCGCCGTCATGAAGTAATACATACGGGCGAGCGGGCCGAGGAATGTTGGGAAGGTCGAACAGTCGTACTGGTAGCCTCGCCGTTGAAGAACGGTCAGAACGTCGGGTGACAGGCTGAAACCTGGCCCTCGAAATCCAACCGGCGTTTCACCGGTTGCCGTTTGCAATGATTCTTCCGTTCGCGCGAACTCTTCGTCGATTCGATCCAACGAGTAGAGATGCAGCCACGGCTCGTGATGAAATGAGTGATTGCCGACTTCGTGGCCGTATTCAGGAATGAGTGACAACGCCTCGTGATTCTTCTCCAGCGCCGCGTCCTGCCCAACGATGAAGACGGTGATCTTCAGGTCTCGCTGGTTGAGGAAGTCGACGAAGCGCGGAACGACGATGTCGAGGTACGACGGGAATGATTCCCAACCGGAATCCCCGTGCGTCTTCATGTAAGACCACTTGTTGTCCAGATCGAGCGAAAGGCTGGCGATTGGTTTTGGCATCGTGCAAGGTTCCGGGTTTTGTGCTTCGGCTCTTTTTTCTCGTTCCTACGCTCTGCGTGGGAACGTTTGGATCGACGCTCTGCGTCGTGGGATGCGGAGCGTCCCGATAGGTGTTCCCATGCGGAGCGTAGGAACAAGTTAGAAGTAGGATGCGTCTTGGCACCTCGCATGAATTCAGTGCTTTAAGACTTCGTCAGGCACAGCCTGACCTACGGGTGGGCTTTCCTGGCCTTTCAGCAGTAAGTCGCGGACGGTGTCTTCGGCCAGTTTTACGGTTTCGTTGACGTTGAGCGTTCCGTTGGCGATGTGTGCGGAGTTCACCGCGAACACTCCAGGCAACGACGTCTGCATCGGCGGGAGCTGGTTCGAGTAATTCAGCGTTGTCAGGGAGACGACATGCCGGACTCGCGAGATGCGAAATTCGATCAGGTCATCGCGAGTGAAATGTGGATACATCTTCTCGAGCGCCGAGACGAATCGTTCCTGGATCGACTCATCAGATTCTTCGAACAGCGGATCATCGGGTGCAACGTATTTCGGCAGGTAAATGAGATTGTGGCCGCCGAGTTCGGAACGGTCGACCAGCGTCGACATCTCGATCACCGCAGTGAAGGGAACCCAGGATTCCGTGATGTTCGTAACGTAGTACTCGGCCAGCGGCTTCTTCAGCAGAACTGACGCACAGACAATTCCCTGGTACTGCAGACCGTTGTGTCGAGCATGTTCCTGCTCAGACAGCGCGGGGCACATGTTTGAAATGACTGGCGACGGAGTCGTCATGACGACCTTGTCGAACTCAGTTCTTGAATGGTCTGCCGATTCGGCCATAACCGTGCCGACGCCCGTTGGCTGGACGAGCTTCGTGGCCGAATCAACTCGGACGTCGACTCCTTCGTCGATGAGCTGCTGCGTGAACGCTTCAAGAATCCGAGCGTAGCCGCCGGACATGTAGCCGAACATTTCCTTCTTCAGTCCGGTCCGCCTCGCAGCGTACATGCGGTCGATCGTGGCCCAGATGAAGGCGGCAGATGTCTTGCTGTAGTTTTCGCCGAGCTTCGCTCGCAGCAGAGGCAACCAGATCTTTTCGAACGTCCGGGGCCCCGAGAGTTTTCGCAGCCAGTCCGCGACGGGAATCTGCTCCAGCTTCTTCCAGTCTTTGAGCTTCGAGGCGTAAAAGATCGTCGCACCGAGCCTGAACTTGTCGATCAGGTTCAGCGGCGGAAACTTCAGAAACTCGACGTTGTTGGACATCGAGTAGAGTTGCCCGTCCGTGTAGAACCCGGTCTTCGTTTCGACCCAGTTCATCTGATCTTCCAGGCTCAGCTCGCTCAGGATGTTTCGCCAGTGAATGTCCGACAGCAGCGTGACGTGGTAATGACGGTCCCACGTGACGTCGCCAAGTTGCCATGCATCTGCCAGTCCGCCAAGGTGCGGAGCCGCTTCGATGAGCGTAACATCCTGCCCGGCCTGCGCAAGCCGATGGGCGATCGTCATACCAAGCACGCCGCCGCCGACGATGCCCCATCGTTGTGATTCGTGATTTGCCATAGTGTCGTTCGGTTCGTGTTTGAGTTCCGGCCAGTAGCTTTGTCCGGTAGTCGCAAGCTCGTGCTAAAAGCTAAGTTTGACGGGGCCGACGACTAAGACCTGCTCAAGCCCGTCGACGCACATGATTCTTTTGCCGTTCGGAAGCACGTGCATGTCGAGATGGTGCATGCCGATTTCGTTCCAGCCTTTTCCGTCGGCGGTCAGAATCGGAGACCTGCTCGTCAGCGTTTCGCTGTACAGCTCAGGCGTCAAAGTGTCGATCTCCATCGCCCAGACCTGATGTCCGTAGTGCAGCTTGTGATCCTGCGCGATTCGAAACATTCGGCCGTTCTCCTGAATGATTCGCCCGCCCTGTCTGGCGAATCGCTTGCTGCTCTCAACGATTGGACTCTGCGGATGTTCCTGCCAGTTGGTCCCGTCGAGAGTCCTGGAGAAGTAGAGGTGCAGATCGTCCCAGTCGTCGGCGGGACTGGCGAAGATCCACCAGTGGTCGCCATGCCTGACGATTGTTGGGTCGACGAGAGGCTTGTCGATCAACGTTCGCTCGAAGGCCCATTCTGTCGGGAAGTTCGTGGCTCGATAGAGCCGAACTGCTCCCGCCGCGCATGATTCAGGAATCATGTAGAAGTCATCTTCGTGTTTGAATACCTGAGGGTAAGACAGGTGAAAGTCTTCGTTAAGAACGAGGCCTTGATACGTCCAGTGTTTGCCGTCAGTGCTGACCGACAAACCAATGTCGCCTTGAGCATTGGCGTCGTTCAAGACCTCGTAAAACAGATAAGACGTTTCACCATCCTGCAGCAGGAAGGGATCGGCGACGAGTCGAGCATCGATGTCTGTCACATGATCCGCGGTGATGACCTGCAAAGGCGATACATCAAGAGGGGAACCGTCGAATGGACCGTCCACCTGGCAGACTGCCACTGACCAGACTTTGGCAAAGCCCACATACGGTGGCGTGACAATCCCAGCCTTGCAGGCACAGGTGATGCCGATTCCTCCGACCGCAAATACCGCCAGCGCACTCAGAATAAGACGCTTCATCTACCAATCCTGCAAATCATGAAGAGCGGGGCGATTGACGTAGCCGTGCCCGCTGAGAGCACAAAGCAACCGATGAAACATACGACGTGAATCAAACCCATGTTCGCACCGGATTTAATTGGGGACGGGCAACTGCCTCCGGCATTCAGTCCGTACCGATTACGAGCATTTGCCAAGAGATGAGCCGTGGAAGCGTTGCCGGAATGCAACGTTCAACCATGCAGAGCGGTCGCGGTTGCCGAGTGGGCAGACTGTCCCAGCAGTTTGTCGATGTGCCGGTCGAAACAGTTAAGATGCTGATCCCACGTGTAATTCTCTCGAACGTGGGCGTTGGCACTGGCCGAGAGGCCTACCAGGGATTCCGGGCGGGCGATCACTTCGGCAAGACGCTTCTGAAAGTCGGATTCATCGTCAGCGATCAGTCCGTTGGCTCCGTCTTCGATGACTTCCGAAAACGGAACTCGGTAGTTGTCGCCGTCTTCCCGAATGACAAGTGCCGGAGTTCCGTTGGCCATCGATTCAAGCAGGACCAGTGGCATGTTTTCGAGCTTCGATGGAAACAGCAGAAGGTCCGCTTGCCCGTACCAGTCGGCCGGATTCGGTTGGTAGCCTCGCAGATTCACTTGTGAAGTCAGCTGCAATTCTTCAACCAGATTGCGGCAGTCATCAAGCTCCGGACCATCGCCAACGACGTCGAGATTCCAGTTGGAACCTCGATGATTCGCCAACGACCTCAGAACAAATTTCCGATTTTTCGATGCGACGAGGCGCCCGACAAAGAGCAGACGCAGCGGACTGTCAGCATCAAGTCGCCGCTTCTCGACAGCAACGTCGGGGATGTCGATGCCTGTTGGGTTGACCAGAATCGGAGCCCGCAGCGCCGCATTACCGTAGAAACTCTGAAGAGCGTTGGTCGCGGACTGGTTGAATCTGACAATCGTTGACGAGTGCTTCAGTGCCCACAGTTGTTGCTTGATGTAGAAGTTTCGCGTGAGACGGTGCTGAAGGCCGGTCATGCCGTAACTGTCAATTTCGTGCGCGATGACGAGTGAATGCGCCAGGTACAGCCAGGGAGTGCGAGGGAATCGTCTGGCGTGCGTCTTCAGAAATAGATGCTCGGTGGCAATGACGATGTCCGGCTCGTCGAGCGCTACCGAGCCGACATCCCGGCGAGATTGCAGTCCCTGAAGCGTCGCCGCAAAACGCCACGCGCCCGGGATCGTGTTCCAGTCCCGGCGTGGCAGGCAGGTGACTTCGATGTCGCCCCAGTCTTCGTCGCCATCGTCAAAGCTGACAACCGAAACGCGATTCCCTCGCGCGGCGAGGCGACGGATCAGCTCTCGATTGTAGATATGACTGCCGGCCGTCGGTTTCAGCGAACCGGCAAGAATGCGAATGTGACGGAGCATGGTTTATCGCCGTAGGTCAGGCTCTGCCTGACGGAGTAACGTTTTCGAAAAGGTCGAGGCTGACAGTGCAAAAGTAACTGTGCATGAACTTCGTCAGGCAAAGCCTGACCTACGCTTCGACAAGAAAATCGGTGTCGGCTATCGAGAGGACATGAAGCAGCGATTCGCTGACCACTCCGTCGTGAATCGAGTATTCACGTTCGCATTCGGGGCAGCACAGGTAGGCGAAATTTGCCGGCCGATCCCCTGGAAAACGAGCGATCATCTGGCCACAGCGGCAGACCGCTCCAATCGAACGAGCCGGCGCGCCGAGCACGAGGTGAAAGTCCGGAACTGACTTCGTCACGACGGCCCCCATGCCAACCATCGCGAATCGACCGATCGTTAAATCGTTTCCAATGGTCGCTCCCGCTCCGACAGTTGCACCTTCCCGGACCAGAGTCGGCAGCGTGTGCTCGTCCGGATCTGAGTCGCGGAGTTGCTTCAAATCCGGAGTCGTCGCCCGTGGAAACCGATCGTTCGTGAAGATCGCTCCAGCACTGATCATGACTCCGTCGTCGATCGTCACGGCGTTGCACACATAGACCATCGCGTTGATCTTCACTCGGTCGCCGATTTTGACTCCGTACGCGATGTAAGTTTTCTCGCCAACGATGCACTCTTCGCCAATTTCCGAATCATGGCGAACGTGGACGTTGTCCCAGATCGACGTCTTGTCGCCGATCCGAACGTTGTCTTCGACAATTGCTGTACTGTGAATGCGTGCAGCCATAACTGTTTTCTCACGGAATCGTAGGCTGGGTCGTGACCCAGCGACGGCAGATGAAATCAAGCTGGGTCAAGACCCAGCCTACTTGACTTATGACGGTATGCGATTCAGCAGATCACACATCTGTCACTTTGTTTTCTTTATTACTGAGCTTCTCCGACGTTTCACTCTGCCAGGCTCCGATCGACCAAATCATAATTCCGCCAAAGAGGGCATCTCCGATTCGGTCCCCAGAGTCGCTGGTGGAAGGCAAGATGAAATCAAAAAAGACATCAAAGCTGTACATTGCACAGAAGCCAATTCCAAATCGCACCCATCCGTTATCGAGTAGTTTTTTGAGAGTCATTGCGAAGCCGCAGTGCGAGGTTTAACCGTTATTTACTGCAGTAACGTAGGCTGGGGCGTGACCCAGCGATGGCAGATTGAACCAAGCTGGGTCAAGACCCAGCCTACTCGACTGACTCAACAGCCATTACGACACCTGACCGGCTGCAGCCGAGAGGCTTTCGGCATCGGCCGTTTTCGGTTGCCATTTCGTGTGTTTGACGGGTTGCCAGACGCTGTGGTGAAGTGAGTCGTAAGCTGTCTCGATGACTTCGACCGAGGCGAGCGCGTCTTCCGGGCTGACGAGCAGTTTGTCTTCGCCGCGAATGGCTCGGGTGAAGTTCTCGATCTGGCCTCGGAACGCCTGGAACTTGTTGTAGCCCTCGCCGAACTGCACCCAGTCCGTGTCATTGGAGCGTCGATACTTCGACTCTTTCCAACCGACCAGCACCGTGCCGTGCGATCCGTAAATGCTTAAGTAGAAGGGTTGCTCTTTATTCATGCTCCACGACAGGTCGATGCTGCCCATCACGCCTTCGTTGGTTCGGACGAACATTCGCACGGTGTCTTCAACGTCGAGCTGCTGAATTCGGCGACCTTCGACAACCTGAACTTCGGCCACGGGACCAAGGAAGTATCGAATGATGTCGACCGAGTGAGTTCCGTTGTCGATCAGAACTCCGCCACCGCTGATTTCAGGATTCGAATTCCACCGTTGGGACATATCGACATGCCCGGTGAAGCAATTCTCGAAGAGGATGACGTCGCCCAGGATGCCGGAACTGACGATCGACTTGGCTCGAATCACGTCGGCCGCGTAGCGGAACTTGGTCGCCATCGTCAGCTTGACTTTGTTCTGCGCGGCCGCGTCGAACATCTCTCTCGCGCTCTTCGAATCGATGGCCAACGGTTTTTCACACAGGACGTGCAGTCCTCGGTTGGCCAGGTCAGCGCAGATATTTCGATGCGT
The DNA here is from genome assembly GCA_937899075.1 of uncultured Planctomyces sp. Taxonomy (GTDB): domain Bacteria; phylum Planctomycetota; class Planctomycetia; order Planctomycetales; family Planctomycetaceae; genus JABMPE01. The sequence goes on from CALDJX010000181.1 coordinate 28,080, forward strand.
GACAGGCGGCGTGCAAACCACGACGGCGTCGAGGTTTTCGGCTTCCGCCATCTCTTCATGAGTCGAGTACGCCTTCGCGCCGATCGATTGTGCGATCGCTTCCGCGGATTCCGTCCGGACATCCGCTACCGCAACGAGGTCAGCGATATTCGTGTCGCGAAATGCCTGAGCGTATGCCTGAGCAATTCCGCCGGCTCCAACCATTCCAAAACGAAGACTGGCACTCGCAATCATGACGTTGGTCCCACGCTAAGAGTTCAACTGGAAAAATCGTCGCGCAAGGCGACCTCCAGAAAGATAGCGCAGAAACTTCACGGCGGACGAAATCAGAAACGCGGATTCACGATGCGGCTAAATTGCACATCGGGCGACAATTGTTGTCAGGGCATGACACTTCGCGCCAGATAGAACGGTCGCTCCGATTGGGAGCGTGCATCGGACAAAGTATTGACCATGACTGGCTGCTACTTCTCAGTGCTGACAATGTCGATCGTCACGTTGGACAGCATGTTCATCAGCGGGACGAACGATGTGACCAGAGCGGGGCCGTCGTCAGAGAGACTGGAATCGGCCAGTTTGATATGCCCTGGACCGATCCCGCCTTTGCCCAGCGTCGCGTCCAGCGGAACCCATTTTCCGTCGAGCCATGCTTCGGTCCACATGTGCCCGCCGAAGGCTGCGAGTCGCTCGGCGTAGACCAGTCCCACGGCGACGCGTGACGGAATTTTCTGAACGCGCAGCATCGCAGCCAGCAGGCAGGCATGTTCGGTGCAGTCTCCTTCGAGGCTTTTGGCGACTTCCGCAGCGGACGCCAGCGCCGTCGAGAAGTTCTTCTTCTTCAATTCTTTGTAAACGTACTGCTCCATCCGAACTGCGATCGTGCCCGGGTCCAGCGAGCCGGCCGCCGCCTTGCGGGCGTGTTCCTGCACGCGAGCGTCTTTTGCCTGAAGAAACTGCGTATCGCCAAGATACTCCTGCTGCTGATTTCTCGACGGCTGGATGTTCTTCGGGGGCTGAATTGAGGAAACAGTCAAATTTGCCGTCTCACTGTCCACCGAAGTGACGGTCTGCGTGCCGCCCGCTGGCAGAAACTTAGCGGGATTTCGGCCTTTGGTTTTGATCCGGTAGATGGCTGTTTTCTGGCCGTGCAGGTCAATTGGCGGATCGGTAATCCTGATCAGCGTGTTGGTGGCGACGTCCAGTTCTTCGCCAGCGATTTCCTGCAGAGCGACTTCGCGCGGCACAGTGTAAGTGACCATTCCCAACAGGTCGGCTTCCGTTCGCAGCGATTCGCCTTTTTCATCCAGGTAAACTCGCATTGCGATTCCAGGCAGAATTGACTGAGACACGCTGACTTTCAGCAGCGATTTTTCCGACCCGTCGTAGAGCTTGACGATGCGGTAATCGTCGGCGCTGATTCTCACGTTGACGACCTTTGAGAACTCCGGCATGAACGTCTTGAACGATCGGGACTCGCCCGGCTTGAGAGGCGAATCACTCAGCGATCGATCCTGCCAGGCGGGAGACTTCACCGTCGCGTCCCATGCCATCTTCTTTGTCTGAACTCGCCCCCCGACCGAGGATTCGATAATCAGATTTGTACCTTCCACCCGTCCGGAGCTTTCAGTCGTCTGAGCCGGTGGATTCTTCATTTCGAAACTGTACGACAGAAGTTGTCCGTCAGCAGTTTCCTCGGTATGCGTCTTTGACTGAATCTTGAGTTGCTGCCCGAAACGACGGATGGAAACGCGCTCTTCGGTGTCGGTCGTGTAGACGGTTTCTCGACCTCGCTCGACCTTTCGCATCACAACACGGCCATACCCAATCCGCTTCCCCGACAGATGGATCACCTGCCAGCTCTCGTCGACGTCGCTCGTTTCTGCCGCTGAGGCCAGTGTGACGGAAGAAACAATCAGCATTGCGAGAGTCAGGACACCGGAAAGGTGCGATCGACCAATAGTTCTCAGAAACATATTTCAGCACTCCAGTAGAGATTGTGTCTGCTTGACAGGCGGCGGGATTGTCGACGCCTGAGGCGCCGCTTCACAAGTGAGAGTACGAGTGAATCATTGCTGGCGCTGATTGATCCGCGCGGGGAATTGTAGCGATCTTCACTGCTCACTCAGCCATGTCGTGCGTTTTGTGAGGATTAGAACTCCGTGCGGCGGCAGTTCAGGCATGAATGCCCACGTCAAAACCGTTGCAGACGGTTTGTCTCGCCTTCTTGCCGGCTTATCCCAGACCCCGTCAGTGCGTCGGTCGTCAGAGTCGAACGGCGAAAAAGATGCGGACGTTCGCACCACGCGAACTCGGCCCGAAATCCCGTGCTAGGTTCAAGTGTGTTTCGCAGAAAGCAGCTGTGTCGATTCCGCGGAGTGAGTTCGTCGGCCTGACGAGGACTCACTTTGCAGACAAGGCAGCGCTGACTTGATTCACCATTCGGAATGGGAACTCCGTACGGGGAATCGAATCTTCGGCGACGCAGTTGGGGCCGCCGTTATTGGACTTTCACGAAACGAACAAACCCTGCCGAAGCATTGGCCGAACGCGATTCAAGTTGAAAGCGCGGCGATGCGAGGCGGTGACTGAAACAGTCGGATCATCCGACGCAGAGGGGATTCTGGCCTGATGAGTTTTATTCAGAAGTTTGTCAGAAATACTTTTCGAGATGGACAGACGAGCGGCTCAAGCAGCTTCGAGCATTTGACTGAAGATCAGTTGGAAACTCATCTGCGGATCGCTCGTTACGGTCAGTTCACGCTGACAGATGCAGTCCGTCCTTCGTACGATCTTCAGGTCGTGCCGCAGTCTGGCTTCCGTCACGACTCGTACAAGGATGCTGACACGGGCGTCGAAATTCCGGTCGTCATGGCCGCCGCGTCTCGCGAGAGAGTGCTCGATCTGTTTTTCGAACTGCTCGACCCAATGGGCAATGAAGTCGACGTTGTGCTTGAGTCCAGCCACGATTCTGACCATGGCTCGCACAACGACCTGGTTCGAGAAGCGATCGACCTGCCAGTTCTGAAAAGTATCCTGATGGATTACGAAGACCTGCTGCTCGACGATGGCTGCATGGGCATCGCCGTGCTGAATCCGAACATTCCAATGGAAGTTCAGTTCGACGAGCACAAACTGCTGATCGCTTACGGTCAGCACTTGAACGCGATCGAAGGCACGCTGATCGACCATTATGTGGATTGCCATGAAGACATGCGGTTCATTACTGAAGCCGAGCATGTGCATTCGTCGAGCGAAGAATTCATCGAGCGATTCCGAGAGCTGAAGTACGACCTCGGCATCGACGTCTGATGAAGACTGGCTACAGAAATTCAAAACCGGATGAAACACTCAATCAGTGTTTCATCCGGTTTTTCTGTTGCGACGTCTGCTACTCCGATGTGGCCTCGACCGTCGGTTCGGGAGGTTGCTTCCACTCGTAATCGCTTGTGTATCGAACATCGAGCCACGGCGTCGGCAGTTTCTGCCCACCGTTCAACTTCGACGTCAGCAACGCGTCGAGAACTCCGCTCGTAAGAAGCGTTCGTTCGACGGGCCATGTCGGCTTTCCGGTTTCGACCATCTTTTCGAAGCCCTGCACGATGAACGTGAAGTGGCCGTAGGGCCGCTCTTCCTGAACCTGAAATTCCGTTGACTCGATTTCGGTTTCGCCCGCGTACTTCCAGGCAGCGGTCCAGGACGTCGCTGCCCCGTTCAGTGTCAGAATGCTGGCTCGCAACCCGTCGCGATACTCGACCATCCAAAGCACAGGTTCGCGAACGCTTTCTTCCAGCGTCTTGTTTCGATTAATCCACCGCTTGACCGGCAACCGGTCCACCGTCGCTTCGTAAAGCGGCGAACTGAATCGTCCAGCCTCGCGAGCTTTCCAAACGGCATCGCCGGTCAGGCACTGCACGCTGCGAACTCCGGTTTCGCCGCCGGCACGTCTTTCGACCAGACACTGCACCATTTCCAAAGCGTGAAACCCGTAAGCGTCCAGCGAGCCGTATGAAACAGCGACGATCTCTTCGATCTGAGCATTACGGCGAGTGTCGACCGGCGGGTATCGCCATAAGACAGGCAGCGAAGAGCCGGCCATTAGCGGGACCTCGAGTTCTTTTGCTCGGTCATAAATCCATTTCGCATCGGTCCAGTTGTCCGCGAGGTGTTTGTCACTAAAGACGGGAACTGATCGACCGGCTGCTTCGAAAGTCCTGGCAACCTCTCCGAACAACCGCCGCTTGGGGAACTGCTTATTGCCGGTTGCAGACTTTTCGTAATCACCGTGTTCGGCAATGAGTAAAACGCCGTCGACGTTCAACGTGTTTGAACCGTGAGTCAGTGCCTCGGCAACAGAGTCGGCAATCGGAAACCCGTACGTTTTTGACCACTCGCGGCTGAGATCGCCCCTCGGCACCTGATCAACAAAGAGCGACGTCAGTCGAAGGTCTGGCCGCGGTTGTTGATCATTCAGCGAGTAACCGCGAAGCACCCGGCCGATGATAACATCCGCGTGCGAATTCTTCCGGACGACTGTCGCGATGCCAGCAATCCTTGGGAGCGACTTTTCGTCGGCGGGCTTGTCAGCCGGCTGCTGAGCATTGCAACGGTTGCCTGCGAGAATCACCGCGAGCAGAAAGAGGAAGAACCGCAGCATGTTGATTCTCATGACCGTTCTCTCTGGGCGAATTTACGCCCTTGCTACGCAGGAACTGGTGGCGTGACATCGCCCATCGTTTCGAAGCATGCTCGAAAGTCCGGCTTGAAAACGTCGCCGATCAGGATGTCGGTCACGTTCGACCGAAACTCGGGATGCATTTTGAGAAAGCGACCGAAGCTGAAGTTGGGATTGTAGAACGCGTAAACAAGCTTGCGGAAAACGTCGACGCCGCGGCTGTGTTCGTCGAGCCAGCTTCCCAGACATTCTGCCGAGAAGTCATTCTTCTGAAATGCTTCGTGAATCGCGTCGGCGGCGAACTCGCCCGACTTCAGCGCCAGAAAAACGCCGCTTGAATAGACCGGGTCGATGAATCCGTAGGCGTCTCCGACGAGTGTCCATCCCGGCCCGGCTCCCTGCCGAGCGTAATAGGTGTAATCTTTGGTCGTCATGTAGTCGCGGACGCGTGTCGCGTTTTCGAGTCGCTCGACCATCGCGGGGCAGCGTTCAAGTTCGCGGTTGAAGCATTCCTCAGCGGTTAAGCCGTCTGCAAAAAGCTCGTTCATGTCGGCCGTGCAGCCGACGCTGGTGACATTGCCCGGCAGCGGGATGAACCAGAACCATGATTGTTTTCCGGCCGTCTGCATGATGAGCGTCGCGCCTTCGTCTTTTCCGGGATCGCGGCGGGCATTTTCGAAGTAGCTCCACACCGTTCCTTTTTTGAGAGCCGGGTCCGTCTCTTTCAGGCCAAGTCTTGAAGCTAAAAACGCAGACTGACCCGTCGCGTCGACAAGGACTTTGCACGAAATGTCTTTTTCGATTCGCTCTCCGTTTGGGCCGGCCAATTTGACACGGACGCCCGTCGCTCGGTCGCCATCGAAGTGAGCATCGATGACCTGAGCCTTGGAGTGAACAGTCGCCCCCAACTCAACAGCCCGGTCAAGCAGCATCTGGTCGAACGTGTCTCGCCATACCTGCCACGTTTGCGAACTCTCGCAGTCTTTGTACTCGTCAAAGTAAAACGGTGCGGAGGGTTTCACGCCCTCGCTGAAGAACTGAACGCTGTATTTTCTCGGGTAAGCACTTGCCTGCAGCTGCTCAACCAGTCCGAGCCGCTTGAGCGTCCAGTACGTTTCCGGAATCAGCGATTCTCCGACGTGAAAACGTGGCAACTCGGAACGTTCAAGGATCAACGTTCGATGTCCGTGCTCGGCGGTGAATGCTCCCGTTGAAGCACCTGCCGGGCCACCACCAATAACGACAACGTCGTAAGCATCATCAAGTACCGGTTGTGCGGACTCAGTCATGAATCGGAGTTTCCGAGGGCGGGATTACAGAGGCGCCGAGACTTCCAGCAGATCCACCGCGGGGCGATTGTTGCAGAAGATCGTGGCGAGGCGACCGTAAGTAGTCGCTCCTTCGTCCATTTGTAGATGCGTTGCCAGGCCCGGACCAGCCGTCAGTTTGACGATTGCTCCGAGGTCAATCTGACGCAACACGTTATGGTTGATCAGGACTCGGCCGAGTGGGATTTCGCCGCTCAGAATATGCTCTTTAACTTCGAGCGTCACGTACTGAAAGTTGAACCGGACGATCCCAAACTGCACGACGTCTTCGGTGCCGCTCTTCAACAGAAGGATCTTTCGACAGTACATGTCCTTGTCAAACTTCTGGTCAAGCACGCGGACGTCGACGCTGGTCTTGTGGTACGACTCCATCGTCACCGTCATGTGATGCTCGTGGACGAGCATTTGCTTGTACGGCTCGGGCGTCTGTGAAGACGGAATATGTTCGGCCTGCGAAACCAGCGGCTGGCTTTCAGGGAAGAGGTCGAACAGTGCTTCAAGTTCGGTAAGTGGATTCACGGCGAGGCATACTGTCAGCGAGGAAGGATCAGCGAGAGAACGTTGTTACGTGTATCGAACCTGTCGGTGTTCAGGCTCGAAGTACTCGGTCAGCAGGCTGTCGACCTGGAGCAATCCTTTGCGAGTCAGACGAACCTCGCCGTCCTCAACTCGCAGATAACCGGCAGCTTCCTGGTTGCGGAAGGCGTCTGCGAATTCGTCGAAGATGTCGACGCCAAACTTCCGCTGGAAGGCGTCACCGGAAAGGTGGCCTTCCTTCAATTGAAGAATAACTTCGCGAATGAGTGCCTGATGCGGCGTCGGTCGCAAAGCTCGGTTGACGGGCAGGCCGCCAGCTTCAACGGCAGTTTGGTATTCTTCGATCTGGTCGAGATTCTGGTAGTGCACACCCTGCAAATGTCCGAAGGATGAAACGCCGGCAGCCACCAGGTCTGATCCCCGGAAGAGGTTGTCACGATAGACAAACTGATCCGTATCAAGAGACCGGACGAGTTCGTTACCGCTCGAAATCTGATACCCCGCAGGTAACAGTCGGTTAAAGGCTTCGTCGACCCAGCGGCGTTTCGTTGCCCAGTCGGCAACCGGCGAGGCAGTGCCGCTCTCTTTCATCTCTTTTGAA
>CALDJX010000182.1 GCA_937899075.1 uncultured Planctomyces sp.
AGTTCTGAAGCTGTTCGATGCCTGGCAGGATGCTTCCGTGATCTGTCAGGTCGCCGTCCGAGACGCTCAGTTCTTTGTCAGCACTGCCGGCGCGGTTGCGTGCTGCAACGCGGAAGGGCAAACGCTTTGGGTCAGACGACGCGAATGGACTCCAGCAAAGCTCGACAGTCGTTATCGAGATGCCCGCTCGTGGTCCGTCCCTGTCATCTTCGAAGACCAGTTGATCGTCGGACAACCAGAGAGTCCGACTATCGATTGCCTGGACCTGCAGACCGGACGTCTGATCTGGCAACACGTCGAACCGGAACTGCGCCGTATCATCGCTCCGCTGGGCAAGTCGCTGCTCCTCGAAACCCGGGAAGGTTTCAAGAAGATCTCGTCAGAAACCGGACGAACAATCTGGCTTCATTCAGCAGCCGATCTGCTGGACGGAGTTATTGTTGGGACGTCCGGTTCAGCGGAGAAAACACCTTCTGACAACGTCGATCAACCGGGGCGAAATACAATTCTGGCCGTTCGACACGTCCCTAACCAGGACGGCAGAGCCAATACAGCAATCCCAACTTTAGTCTGGATCGACTTCGAGACGGGCCATGAATTTTCCCGGCAGCGATTTCCGAGTCTTGCCGACCGCGAGGCGCGAGTCGGGCCATTCCTTGTCACCAAAGATCGGTTCTTTGCCTTCTCCGGAAAGAATCGGAAGGAAGGAAAACGGGACATCATTGAGTTCGTGCCGGAACCTGAAACTCCACTTTCGTCACCAATTGATCAGAGCGTGCTGGCCTCATGGCATCCAGAATTCCTGACAGCAACATTTCCTGACAAGCTTCCTGGTCGACCGGATCTCACAGTAACGGCAATCCAGCGCGATGCCCGAAACGGACTCGACGAGCTTTGTCCCGGTTGGATGCTGGTCGCTCCGCCTCAGCCTGGCGGCTTGGGGAAACGCGATGAACATCGTGGGCAGAAAGACGTGCTTAGTTTGCGTCTGCAGCCCCGCAGAGTCACACCAGAAGAAGAGCTGGCTCTGGCCGACACGCCGATCAACTCCATCCGGTTGATTCGCGACGCGTTCGTTCCAGCGAGCGGCGAGCAGGCACTTCGATTCAAGGCTGGACATGACGCAGGCCAAACCTGGAATCTGACCGTCGACGTGAACGGTCAGCAGATTTACTCGGCGATCGTCAGTGATGAAACCTCACCGTCCGGCTGGTCAGCGATTCATACCAGCCTGAAACGTTGGGGGGGGCAGCAAGTTCGAATCATGGTGACGTGCTCGCTCGATCCGGATGCCAAACAGACGTCACTCTTCCTGAGCGAGATGAACTCGTCCACGCTCGCGCGGCAGGACGAAACGAACTAACGACGAGCCAGGACCTGCTGATAGACATCGCGAATCTGAGCAGTCATTGTCTGATGCCGAAAAACTTCTGTGAAACGGGCCCGACCGTTTTCTCCGAGTCGGTTACGAAGTTCAGAAGACTCGGCAAGTTCACAGATCGCATCGGCAAGGCCGGTGATCTCTTCGACGGGCAGCAGATAACCGGTTTCGCCAGGAATGACGACTTCACGAGCACCGTCGACGTCGTAACTGACCACCGGCTTCCCGGAGATCAGTCCTTGAGGCAGGACCCGGGCGAGGCCTTCCCACTCGCTGGTGTGAGCGACGATGTCAGCCGCGTTAACGAGTTCAGGAATCTGCTCTGGAGGCACCAACCCGGTCAGAATGAAATGCTCTGACAATCCGAGTTCGCTGATTCGCTGTTCAAACTGTTCCCGCAGAATTCCGTCACCGATCAGAACGAAGCGAACATCAGGGCATCGATCAATCACGGCCCGCGCAGCCTCGATCAGAAACTTGTGTCCCTTGAGATGAAACAGCCGAGCCACTTTAGCAACGGCGACATGTTCAGGTTGCAGGCCAAGCTGCTTCCGAGTTTCGTCTCGGCTGCGAGGTGGGTTAAGAAACGGATCAACGTCCATCCCGCTGTAGACCGTCGTGAACTTATCACGCGGCGCGATTCCGGCATCAACGTACTGATCCGTCAATGAGTCACAGACGCTGATGAACGCGTCTGTTTTCCGAGCCGCCCAGCGTTCGAGTTGGCGATAAACGTTGAAGGCCAGAGCGGACTGACCTCGGTGAAACGACGATCCGTGGATTGTGTGCACCGCTGGAATCCCAACCTTAGCTGCAGCGTATCGTCCAATGATCCCTGCCTTCGAGCTGTGGGTGTGGACGATGTCGGGCCTCAGTTCGCGGAGCGTTTCAATAATCTGCCCATAACTTATCCAGTCCATAAGCGGGTAAATACTTCGTCTCAATTCAGGAATCTCGATGATTCGGAACCCGACTTCGCGCGCCTGATCCATCAGGCTGCCTTCGGGGCCGATTGCCGGACCAGTGATCAGCGTGACTTCGTCACCAAAGTCTCGATGCTGATCTTCGCACGTGAAAAGCGTGTTCTGCTGCGCCCCGCCAATGATCATTCGAGTAATCACATGGGCGACATGCATGAAATCGTTCCGACTGCACAAGGCAGAATAATTGGGGAGCGTTCGAGAGCGGGCGGTAAACCCAACGGCTAATCGCGAGGCAGCTTATCGATGGCTTCGTGAGAACCGACGAGCATCAACAGGTCACCTTCCTGAATCAAGTCATCCGGCCGCGGTACGCTGATGACTTCGACAGGTGGCGGGGCGGCGGCATCGCCTTCGTCAGTGGCCGGTTCCGGAGCACTCGCCTGACGCTTGATCGCAACCAGGTTGACATCAAATTTCGTCCGCAGCCCAATGTCCTTCAGGCCGATCCCCCACCATGATTTGGGGGCTTGAGTTTCGACAATCGAGTACCCCTCGGCCAGGTAGATAACATCCGTCAAACGAGGATTCGCTAATCGACGAGCCATCTGCTCACCGGCGCTGGTTTCAGGCTGAATGACTTCGTCCGCTCCGATCTGCTTGAAAATTTCCGCATGAAACGTCGTCTGAGCACGGCAGATGATTCGAGGCACGCCCAGCTTCCGAAGGATGACCGTCGTCAGCAACGACGCTTCAAAGTTCTCGCCGATCGACACAATGCAGACATCGACTTTGTCGATGTCCTGAGCGTCCAGCGCGTCGCGGTCGGTTGAGTCCAGCCGAACGGCCAGATCAACATCGTCCTTGATTTCGTTCACCAGTTGCATGCTGCGGTCGACGGCGATGACCTGGGCTCCCAGACGCGCCAGGTTTCTGGCCAGAGCCATTCCAAAACGCCCCAGTCCAATGACAGCAATTCTTCGCAACGGTCTATCTCCAGATTGATCATCGACAATTATTCGGCGGCCGTTGAGATGTCGGTCTCGGCGCTGGCTGCCGGCGTGTCAGTTTCGACTCGTTCGATGCTGACTTGAAACTCGTCGAGACGATAAAGCAATTGCCTCGACAAGCGACAGTGAAAAGTGACCTGTTCATTGTCATAGACCGTGTCGGCGATTTCAGAATGCTCGTTGAGAAAATGATGAAGCCGACCGTCTCCGACGTGACCATCAATCTTCAGCTCAACAGCTCCTTCACCAAGTCGTTCGGTCACCGCAGCACACAACCGGTCGATTCCTTCGCCGGTGGCAGCACTCACCGTTACGGCATTTTCAAACTTCACACGCAACACATCTACGATCGATCGATCGTCCATCGCGTCGCACTTGTTAAGAACAAGCAGCATGTTTTCATGTGAAACGCCCAGTTCGTCGAGTACGCTGTTAACCGTATCAACCTGCAGTTGGGCTTGAGGATGGCTGGCGTCGACGACGTGCAACAGCAGATCTGCGTAACGTGCTTCTTCAAGAGTCGACCGGAACGATGCGACCAGGTGATGCGGCAGGTCTCGAACGAAGCCGACCGTGTCGCTCAGCAAAACATCGCCCCACGACGGAATCGACCATTTTCTGGTACGGGTATCCAACGTCGCGAAAAGCTGGTCCGCGGCGTAAACATCGGCACCGGTCAGAGCGTTCATCAGCGTGCTCTTGCCGGCGTTTGTGTATCCAACCAGTGAAACGGTCATGTGATCGCTTCGCTGGTGAACCATCCGGCCACGATGCTTCTCGACACTCGACAGCTTGCGACGGAGTTCTGTGATTCGCTTATCGACCAGCCGCTTATCGGTTTCGAGTTGCTTCTCACCCGGTCCACGACCGGCACCGACACCGCCTTCGATTCGCTCCAGGTGAGTCCACAACCGTTTCAGCCGCGGCTGGAAATAGAGCAGTTGAGCGAGTTCGACCTGCAGCTTCGCTTCGTAAGTCCGGGCTCGGCTGGCGAAGATGTCGAGGATGACTTCGCTGCGGTCGACGATGACCATGTCGAGTTCCCGCTCCAGGTTACGCCCCTGACTCGGGCTGAGGTTGTTGTCAAAAACGACCAGTTCGGCCCCGAGCGACTCGGCCAGCATCTTCAGTTCTTCGACTTTTCCCTTCCCCATCAGCGTGGCGGGGTGAGGCATCCGGCGTTTCTGAATCAATTGCCCAACGACCTCGACACCAGCGGTTTCGACCAGACCACGCAGTTCTTCCAGCGGGTCTTCGTCGTTGCTTTGCTCGGAATCTTCAAGAACCACTGTCGCCAGGATGGCTTTTTGATTTTTGACTTTTAGTTTTTCGCGTTTCGGCTCAGCCAAGAGTTTGTTTACCTCGGTCTTCCTGCGTGGGCTGTGCGACGCCCGCGGCGGCACACCTGCTGAAGTCGCCGGACGATCGCCAGTGACGCTGTGAGTGTAGGGGGAGATGGTCGTTGATTCCATAATCGACTCCTGAAGCTTCCACCGTTTGACTGACTGTTTCGTTGTCGCGTGGACAGCAATGGGAAGAATCCGGTTCGGACTGAATCGATTCCTGTCTGGCGGAAACTTCCGCTGAACCCAGGCGTCGTTCAATTGGTCTGACGCTGAGCTTCGTTAAACTCTCCCGCCGAACTTATCCCGCTAATCGATTGAGCGGTTACTCGATGGCCTGCCGGTCAGTCGAAATCGATCAAGACCTCACCAGTTAAAAAATCGGATGATTCCATGAGTGAACGATGGATCGCGGACAGGATGCGAAATATTGACGCATCCGGCATTCGCAAGGTGTTTGACCTCGCGGCCAACATGAAAGACCCGATCAACCTGAGCATCGGGCAGCCCCATTTTGATACGCCGGATGAAGTCAAAGAGTCGCTCTTCGAAGCCGTTCGCGATGGCAAGAACGCTTACAGTCAGACTCAGGGGATTGCTCCGCTGCGTGAGAAACTTCAAGCCCGAGTGACCGCCGAGTTTGGACACGCTGATCGGCAGCTCTTCGTTACCAGTGGCACCAGCGGCGCGCTGATGCTGACTCTTTCATCGCTGGTCAACCCCGGCGACGAAGTCATCGTCTTCGACCCGTACTTCGTGATGTATAAACATCTGACGTCAATGTCCGGCGGCAAAGTCGTGCTGATCGACACGTACCCTGATTTCAAAATCGACGTCGAGAAAGTGCGAAACGCGATCACCGACCGGACGAAGATTATTCTGTTTAACAGTCCTTCGAACCCAACGGGAACCGTCGCCAGCGCGGAAGAAACGAAGGCTTTGGCCGAGCTGGCCAAAGAAAAAGATGTGGCTCTGCTGAGCGACGAAATCTATCGGTCATTCTGCTACGACGAAGAATTCGTCAGTCCGGCAAAATGGAACGAAGACACCATCGTCATTGATGGATTCAGCAAGTCTCACTCGATGACCGGCTGGAGATGCGGCGTTGTCCACGGTCCGGCTCACGTCATGCAGCAAATGACAAAGCTGCAGCAATTCACGTTTGTCTGTGCGCCTCATCCGGTGCAATGGGCCGCGCTGACCGCCGCCGACTATGACATTTCCGGACGGGTCGACGAGTACCGCGAGAAACGCGATTTCATGGTTAGCGAACTTTCTGCCGATTACGAAATCGCTGGCGCCGACGGAGCGTTTTATCTGTTCGTGAAAGCTCCGTGGGGGACTGCCACCGAATTCGTCAAAGCGGCCATTGATCAGAACCTGCTGGTGATTCCCGGCAACGTTTTCAGTTCGCAGGACACGCATTTTCGGATTTCCTACGCCGCCGAAAACTCGACGCTCGAACGCGGCGTCGAAGTCCTGAAGAGTATCGCAAAAGGCCCGGCGACGTAGAAGGCACGTCCGGACCTTTGCGATTTGCGACGAGGCTGCGACTTATATCGAACCGCGCGAGCGGTCAGTCGACGATTGCCGTCTGCAGTCTCAGCAGGGCTTCGACGGTCGTCTCACCGCGAAGCACTTTGCGTATTGCAGCTTCTTCCAACGTCATCATGCCATTCCTGACGGCAATTTCGCGCAGGTCGTCCTGACCGTTGGCTTGAAGAACTGCCTGTCGCAATTCTGTCGAAAAGGTCAACACTTCAAAGACGCCCGTTCGCCCCGAATACCCAGTGGAGAAGCAACTGTCGCATCCCTTGCCGCGGTAGAGCTTCGTGGTGGCTGCTGCTTCAGCAGACAACTTGAGAGCTGCCACGGCGGCGGCATCGGCACTGTATTCTTCGCGGCATTCCGGACAGATTTTCCGGATCAGCCGTTGCGCGATTACACACTTTAATGCGTCAACGATGAACATTGAGGAAACGCCGAATTCTCGGAAGACGTCAATCACCGCCAGACTGTCATTGGCGTGCAGCGTGCTGAGCACCGTTACGCCGGTCAGACCAGCTCGAACCGCGATCTGAGCCGTTTCCGGATCGCGGATTTCTCCAACCATCATGACGTCCGGGTCCTGTCTCAGAACACCGCGCAGACATTTCACGAAGGTGAAGCCGATCTTCGTGTCGATCTGAATCTGGTTGATACCATCCATGTGGCGTTCGACAGGATCTTCGATTGTTACAACGCTTTGGGTTGGCCGATTACGCATCGTCAGCGCACTGTAGACCGTCGTGCTTTTGCCAGATCCAACCGGGCCAACGGACAGAAAGACTCCATTCGGTACGTCAACCAGCCGCTTGACCTTCTCAAGCTGTTCGGGTTCGAAGCCGAGTTCGTCGAGCTGTGTGAAAGATTGCTCGTCCGGCATCAGGCGAAGCACAAGCCGTTCGCCATAAATGGTCGGTCCGCCACCGACCCGGATATCTCGCTGGTGTTTGATGACCGACTTCGAAATGTGGCCATCCTGAGCAGCTCGTCGCTCGGTGATATCCATGCCGGCCATGATTTTCAGCCGCGAAATAACCTGAGCCGTCAGTTTCTGAGGAAGCTGCAAGACGTCGTGCAGTATGCCGTCGACGCGAAGCCGAATCCGCAAACCATCCTGATTCGGGTCGATGTGGATGTCGGTGGCGTTGAGCTGAAACGCCCGTTCGAGCAGCAGGTCGACTAACGGCGCCGGGCCGACGACATCGATCAGTTCCCGCAGCTCTTCCTGCAGCGCTTTCTGTCGAACTTCCAGTCCGCCAGACGCTGCCGATGTTCCGGTAGTTGTTTCAGTCGACATCAGTTTCCTCCTGGTGAATCTTCAACGCCGCCATCTCTGCGAGATCAATGTTCGATCCAGTTCGACCGACAGCTCGAATCCTGCAAACACGCGACAAGGTAATTTGAACTCATTTCAAAACGCCCCGAAGGTGCACTTCTTAAAAGTTTGGAACTCGGCCAAGAGCCTCCGCAGTGGTCACGCCAGCGGCGATAATGGCCAGCAGAATTCCAAGCAACCGCCAGACTCCACGATCACGCACAACGGAGACCAGGCCAGCGATTATTGCAACACCCCCGCAGGTCAAGGCGAGTGTCTTTGCCGTTTGCGGATCAAGCTGCAGAAGCTCTTTCCTCGGAGCCACGACGAACAGAAGGGCTCCGGCAGCGGTCACCCAGCCAAGCACGGCCAGGAAAAATATCGCCATCGGTGACGCAGGCGTGAACTTCTTAACGCCCAGCACCGCTTCGGCTTCTTCGTGCGTTTCGACAATCTTCCAGACGCGAGTCAGACCAGCGATTTCAAGGACTTCGCCAATCATTGAGCTGCTATTCACGACGACCATGTCGCCGTCTTTCTCCTGAGTTGCCTTCCATAGTCTGACAATCAGAGCGACAACGGAGCTGCCCATAAACTCAAGGCGGGTCAGGTCCAGCATGAATGTTGGGCGATCGAGCGCTACCAGCTTCTCTTTGATCTCCGTTCCGGCTGCTTCAATTTCCCCCCACCGACAGTCGCCGAGGGACGGGTTAAATGCCACAACCGCATAGCCTTTGGCCATGTTGAATTCGTAAGGCGGTGCGTCAGCCATCCTGGGTGTGATCTCCCGAAAGTGGCGGCAAACTGCCGACCTTGATTTCTGCTTCGACGGGACGTTGATTGCCCAACCAGTCCGGAGCCACGACAAAATAAGTAATAGTGAAAAAGGCCC
This sequence comes from uncultured Planctomyces sp., assembly GCA_937899075.1. Lineage (GTDB taxonomy): Bacteria > Planctomycetota > Planctomycetia > Planctomycetales > Planctomycetaceae > JABMPE01. The sequence goes on from CALDJX010000182.1 coordinate 8,407, forward strand.
GGTTCCCGACATCAATTATTCGAGTCCAGCGCGAAATCCACGTCAGACACTTCGCAAGTTAGCTAATCGCAGGCAGTTACCAAAGGCGATTCTCCTCGAAACTTTTGCAGATTGCCCCCGCCGCGTCACCTCACAGTGTTCGGTCCAGCTAGAGACAACAACCGTTATGACACGCCTTCAACCATGTGTCAGCCGCGCCGGTCCGCAGTTTAGAAGCCCTGCTGAACACATTCGGTTCGCGTCGGACTTGCCGGCGATCCTCGATTCCTGACAGCCTGACGGCTGGGTTTCGCGAGGGATCGCTCCAGGATTACTGGATGCTTGACGACGCGGACAGATCGGTGAGACTCCCGTCGGTCGTGGATTATTGAATTCCGAGCAGTCAAGGTGGCTCGAAATCAGCCGCTCGTCCACCAGCATTTTTCGGCCACTCGATGCGAACCAGCCTTGCAGGTACCGTTTTTCCGTGTTGCAGATCGCAGAAATTTACCGATCCATCCAGGGTGAGGGAGAATTCACCGGCACGTCGTCAGTTTTCGTACGGACGACGGGCTGCAACCTGCGCTGCTGGTTCTGCGACACCCCGTTTACCTCGTGGGCTCCGGAAGGCGAACCGCTAAGCATCGAACAGGTGCTGTCGCAGGTCGCCGCTCTCGCGACGGAACATGTTGTGGTGACAGGCGGCGAACCGCTCCTTCTCCCCGAGATCGTTCCCTTGACTGCCGAACTTCGATCGCGGGGCCACTTCGTCACGCTCGAAACTGCGGGCACAGTATTTCGAGCGGCCACTGCCGACCTGATGTCCATCAGCCCGAAACTGGCGAATTCGACGCCCAGCGCCGATCGATCAGCAACCTGGTCAAAACGGCATGAAGAATTGCGGCATCGACCGGCAGTGATTCGGAGCCTCATTTCCGAGGCACGCTACCAGTTGAAATTTGTCATCGACGTTCCGGCCGACGTGGCTCCGGTCGAGGAATGGCTGACTGAATTCCCGGAGATCGACCGCGGCCGCGTCTGGCTGATGCCTCAGGCAACGACTCGCGAAGAGCTTGCGGCAAAGTCCGACTGGATCGAGGACGCTGCAACGAAGGCCGGATTCCAGTTCACCTCGCGGCTGCACATTGAGCAATTCGGCAACGCCCGCGGCTATTGAGCCATCGTCAGGTTGAAGTGGCAGTCGGCGAAGTGGCAGTCGGCCGAGTCTGCCTACAACGTCTGATGCCGAACCAGCCGCCCGGCCTCGTCAAGCGATGAGAACACGCCGGCGGCGACTCCGCCAACGAGCGCCGCACCGAACGCTGCTTCCTCTCGATGTTCAGTCACCACGGCGGGCTTGCCAAATCGTCGCGCGACCGCGTCGGCCAGTACCGGATTCTCGCGCAACCCGTTTCCCGCTCCGACCAGCGTTGTTGGTTCGCTGTGTCGACCGGTGATCTCAAAGATTTGATCCAGCGCCTCGCGATAATTATTCGCCATGCCTTCGAGAACTGATCGAGCGAAATTTGCTGGCGTCAGGCTGGCCGGCGAAATGCCTGCCAGCGAGCCCGTCTGCCGAGGGTTCGAACGTGTGCCCGAGAAAGTGGGCACACACTCAAGCCCCAGAGAATCGGGCTCCGCTTGCCCCGCAAGTTCCACAAGCTGGCTGTAAAGAGGCCGTTCGGCGTCAGCACCAAAAAGCTCGACGCCGAGCTGCCGCACAAAGTTCTCCACCACCTGAAACGACCATCCGCCGGTAAGACCAACGTTGGAAAGAAGATTGCCTTGAATCGGAAACGGCCGCAGCTCAACCGGCGGCGTGAACGTCGTGTCGTCCGTAAAAACCGCGACCTGTGCGCCGGTTCCGACGTTAAGTAGAACACTCGATCGACGATCCGCAACGCTGCCCAGAAAACTCGCCTGGTGATCTCCGATCGGCACGGACACCGGAATTCCTTGAGGTAGCCTGTCAACGTGACGGCCGGACAATTCGCCAGCCGGACGATCGGCTTCACGAACGGCAGGCAATTGATCGCGACGAAATTCCAGAGCCGCCAGAACGTCGTCGTCCCAGTCGCGAGAAGCAACATTCAGCATTCCACCGGAAGCGGCCACTGAGGGATCTGTTACCAACTCGCCGCCGGTGAGCATCGCGACAAACAGATCCATGATGAAGCACGCTTTGCTGCCTTTCGGAACCAGACCCTGCTGCGACAACCAGAAGAACGTCGTGCCAAGAAACCCTGAGTTCAGCCGACATCCCAACCTGCTCAGCGAATCTTCACCGCAGCGGGAGCGAGCTTCGTCGACCCAACTCACGTCGCGGCCGGGCATCACATCGTTGCCGCGCTGATCCTGCCAGTTGATCAGCGGGGTCAGCGGCTTCAGGCCAGCATCGACCAGCACCATGCCATGCTGCTGCCCGGTCACTCCGATGCTGCAGAGCGAGTCCGTCTCGACGGTCGCCTGTTCAAGGATTTCTGCAACACAGTCAAAGCCACTTCGCAATACGGACGCAGCGTTCCACTCAGACCGACCGAGCTTTCGCCCTTCGTCAGATGTGATGTTGCCGTCAGTTGGTTTCGCAACCGAAGCGACTAACTGCCCCGACTCAGAATCAACAGCCACGCAAGTCGTTTTGGTGGTTCCAAGATCAATCCCCAGCAGCAGCGACATCTCGATCTTCTCCAGCCGGAAAGGGCAACGAACATCCGTCGCGACATCGGTATGCCGGACTGACTTTCGTTCGATCAGGCTGACATTTTAACGCAGAGGCCACAGAGGTAAAAAACGCAGAGGAACAGGATGATCCGCTTTGTTCTCGTGTCATTTCGCGTGATTCGTGGTTGATCTCCGTCAGTCAGAAACTGAGCACATTCCCAAACGATGAACTGCACACGGCATCGGCCGCTCCCTGAAGCATCCTGCCTGATCCGTGTTTCATCCGCGCAATCCGTGGTTCCTGAATCCGGTCAATCCAGATACTGAATTCGCTTCTGCATCTCGACATTGAAGCTCTGATACCGAGTCACCAGGTTGCCAGGTGAAAACAGATTCGACTTGATGGCTTCCATGTCTTCGTGGCCGATCGCATTCCGAAAGATCGGAGCAAAATACTGTCGCCCCAGTTCTGAGGGCTGAAAACGCTGCTCGTTGTACAGCGAATGATGAACTTCCCGAGCGTGGATCACGCCCCACTGATCTCGCAGCTTGTTCGCAGAAAGATGTCCGGTGGTGAATCCAGAGTCTTCGGTCCAGTTCAGCGTGGCGAGGTGATTGTTCTGTTCCCGATCGAGAATCTCGACGGCCTTACCGCCAAGCTGAGCTCCGTAAAAACGATCGAACAGAATCGGACGACCGCCTCGCTGAGTGTGCCCAACCTTTCGCGTGAAGATTGCTGACTTCGCGTCGTCGTGCCGTTGGTTCGTTCGGAAGTAGTCGTCGCCTAACTCTTCGATCAGGATTTCGCCGAGACGTTCCGCCGCACCACTGAAGAGAACATTCCCGGCAGGATCGACGCTCTTCGACTTTGCACCAAGCTGACCTTCGGAATCCTGCACACCTTCACCGATCACAATCACAGCGTGCTTCTGCATGTCGTAAAGTTCGCGCACGCGGCTGATCAGCTTCGGATAATCCAGCTCCACTTCGGGAATCAGGATCATGTCAGGTTGCCCGTAAGCCGCTCCGAGCGCGATGTATCCGGAGTCGCGCCCCATCACTTCGATAATGGCAATTCGGCGATGGCTTTCCGCCGTCGTACGGATTCGCTCGATGCTCTGCGCGACGACGAACACCGCGGTGGCATACCCCGGCGTCACGTAGTTGACGATCTCGCCGAGCGAAACCTCATCCCGAGTCGAAGCGTGTCGGTACCCATCATGGATTGAATCATTCTTGTCCTTCACCCATTCATTCGGCTCGTCGATGTAGTTCAGGCCGAGGTCGTTATCGATTGTTTTCGGAGCCAGAACGCAAGGAAAGTATTCACTCAGCGGTTGCATTCCGTTGATCGTCCCGTCGCCTCCGATGCAGATTAAACCCTCGATCTTCAGCTTCGCCATCCGCGCAGCCACGGACTCCAACTGCTCTTTGTCGTTCGCGTCGATGTACGTTCGCGACGCGCCGATAATCGTTCCGCCCTGGCACGGGTCGAGTTCGGGAATCGTTGAAAACAACGGATTCAGTCGCACGTGAGGCAACTTCGGACTGACCATCCCGCCGAAGCCCTTGATCAAACCATAGACTTCGATGCCCAGCTCGTTGGCTTGCTGCACAGCTCCGAATAACGTCGCGTTAAGAGCGGGCGTGTCACCGCCAGCGGTTAGAATGGCAATTCTTTTCATCACGGATTCTCATCGAAGAGTGAACGACGGCTGAGTTATCAGTCTCTCAAACCATCTTGAGGCAGGTCATCAAACAACTAACATCCGTTCGGTCGTAACGGAGTTTGTGGTCTTCCGACCGCGAGTCATATCACAGATGATTCTTCCAGGCTGCCGCAATTTTCGTAAAGCACGACGACTGACTAGGAGACAGGGAAATGAGATTTCTGGCTGGATGTGTTTGCTCGGCAGTTCTCGGCAGCTTCTTCACCGTCTGGATGCTCGACGGCCGAAACGTCGATCAAGGCGCCGCAGTCGCCCAGGACAGAGCTGGCCAGGCAGGCCCGCTGTTTCCGACACAGGTTCCTCGCCCGGCTGCCGCCAATGTTGAGCAATACTTCAACGCGGACGGCTTGAGCCCTGAGGAGGTGATCAATGTTTCGGTATACGAAAAGCTTCACAAAAGCGTGGTCAACATCACGACGCGCAGTACCAGAGTCGACTCGTTTTTCTTCACCGAACAGACGTCCGAAGGGACAGGTTCAGGATCGGTCATCGACACCTCTGGCCACATCGTCACGAACTGGCACGTCGTCGCCGACGCACGCAACATCGGAGTCACCCTGTACAACGGCGAAACCTACGAAGCCATCGTCGTCGGTTACGACCCGCCGAACGACATTGCCATCATTAAAATCGACGCTCCCAAGGGCGTGCTTTTTCCGATCACGATGGGCGATTCCAACAAGCTCAAAGTTGGTATGCGAGTACTGGCCATCGGCAACCCGTTCGAACTGGAAAGAACGCTGACGACTGGCATCGTCTCCAGTCTGAATCGGTCGATCCAGGTCCAGGAAAACTGGTCCATCAAATCGATCATCCAGATCGACGCGTCGATCAACCCTGGCAACTCGGGCGGTCCGCTGCTCGACCTGCACGGCCGGCTGATCGGTATCAATACAGCCATTGCCAGTCGAACTGGCCAAAGCGCTGCCGTCGGCTTTGCGATTCCGGTGAACCTGGTCTCACGAGTCGTCCCGGAACTGATCACTCACGGCCGAGTCTACCGCGCAGAAATCGGCATTCAGCGAGTCTTCGAAACCGAAAACGGTTTGCTCGTCGAACGTCTCACTCCCGGCGGCGCTGCAGAAGTGTCGGGTGTCCGAGGCCCAACTCTGGTCCGTCAACGCCGAGGTCCCTTCGTCTTCGAACGACTCGATCGTAGCACCGCCGACCTGATCGTCGCGGTGGATGGCAAGTCCGTCCTCACCGTCGCCGACTTCCGCGAAGCCATCGAAAGTCTCAAACCCGGCGACATCGTCCAACTGACCGTGCTCCGTAAGGACCAGCAGGCCAACATCCGAGTCCAACTCGGCGGCGGCCCTCCAAAACCTAAGACGCCCGGAACTCGTCTGTAGTGCCCGAACTTGAGTACTCGAACCTGAGTGGCCAGAGCCGGTTGCTGACAGCTTTCTCCCGTCTCAAGTTTGCTGCTGGCCTCAGACTAACGGTGATCATTCCGGCAAAGGATTAGCCACAGAGAACACAGAGGTCTCAAAGGAATTCTCGTCAGAGCAACTCCGTGATCTCTGTGTCCTCTGTGGCTGAAATTCTTCTTACCCAGAGGCCTGGCAGATTCTCTTAGCCCTTCACGACGCCGATCGGGCGCATCCTTGCGACCTTCTTCGAGATGCCAGCTCGGTGGACGACGTCGACGACCTGGTTGACGTCTTTGTAGGCGTCGGGTTGTTCTTCGGCGAGGCCTCGCCAGCTTTGGGCTTTGGCGATGACGCCTCGGGCGGCGAGTTCCTGATCGATGCGCCGGCCTTTCGCCTCTTTGACGGCGCGAGTTCGGCTCATCAGTCGCCCCGCTCCGTGGCAGGTTGTTCCGAAAGTCTGCTCCATGCTGCCCTGCTGACCGGTCAGCACCCAGCTTGCTCGGCCCATGTCGCCTGGGATGAGGACCGGCTGGCCGATCGCCTGGTAGCGTTCCGGAATTTCAGCGTGTCCCGGTGGGAACGCCCGCGTCGCTCCTTTGCGATGCACCCAGACTTTCTTATCGACGGAGTCGACCCTGTGTTCCTCGAATTTGGCGATGTTATGCGCGACGTCGTAGACCAGGCCCATGTTCAGGCTTTGCCACGATTCGGAGAAGACTTTTTTGAAGACCTCACGAGCCTGCCACATCAGCAACTGACGATTGCACCACGCATAGTTCGCGGCGGCCCGCATCGCGCCGACGTAGTGGGTGCCTTCCGGGCTGTCGACCGGTGCGCAGGCGAGTTGCCGGTCGGGAAGTTCGATGCCGTATCGCTCGGGGACTCCTCTTAGTAGACGCAACGCGTCGTCGCAGACCTGGTAACCAAGTCCGCGCGAGCCCGAATGGATCATCACGCAGATCATGTCCTTGGCCAGGCCCATGGCTTCGGCGGCTTCTTCATCGACGACGGCTTCGACCACCTGGACTTCCAGAAAGTGGTTTCCCGAGCCCAGCGTTCCGCACTGGCTGCGGCCTCGCTCGATCGCGCGATCGCTGACGTTGTCGGGTTCCGCTCCGGCCAGGCAGCCGCGAGCTTCGGTGAACTCAACATCTTCGTCGGTCGCCAACCCTCGACCTTTCAGAAACGGAACGCCTTCGCCCATCAGTTGTCGGAGTTCAGATTCGGAGTATCGGTACTTGCCTTTTCGGCCCGTCCCGGCTGGAACGTTCTTAAACAGGCTGTCGACCAGCCGCTCCATGTGAGGCTTGACGTCCTGGTAAAACAGATTCGAACGAAGCAGCCGGACGCCGCAGTTAATGTCGTAGCCGACGCCGCCGGGCGAGATGACTCCGCCTTCCAGCGGATCGGTCGCGCAGACTCCGCCGATGGTGAATCCGTAGCCCCAGTGGATGTCCGGCATCGCCAGGCTGGCGAGCTGGATGCCGGGCAGAGTCGCCACATTGGCAACCTGATCCGGAGCTTGATCGTTCCGCATCTGATGGATCAGCTCGTCGCTTGCGTAGATCAAACCATCGACGCGCATGTCCGACCGGTAGCTGCGAGGAATCCTCCAGCAGTAGTCGTTGACCCGTTCGAGGGGACCTTCAAATCCTTTTCTGGTCATGTCGTGTGCTCTGTCTCACAGATGGAAAAACCGGTCCGGCAATAGGCTGGCCGAACGATGTAAATCTCGGTCGTGATCCGCTTCGACGCCTGTTTCCAGGCAGCTCTGGCAGCTTCCGCACAATGGGTAAGCAAGAGGCCAGATTGATTCCAGCGGATCGGAAGCTATTCCCGTCAGTTTCGGGAATGGTGGTCGCTACTGACAGCCTGAACCGTTGATGAGGTTCGGGCAAGCCGCCAGGATGCGACGCTTTTCTGGACTAATAAATCTGCGGAGGCAGCGGACCATGCGGAAGTTATGCGGGCTAATGATGGTTGTGATGTTGGGAGCAGGCTCCGTTTCGGCGGCTGAACTGTCGACAGCGACCAAGGGAAAAATCGTTTCTACAACGTCGACCAGTACGGTCGGTGATCAGGCGTTGAACCTGAAACTCGCTGTGAAAATTGGCGAGGTGAAGGACAGTGCAAGGCAGGCGAAGGCTGGCGAGGATCGGTCCGGCAAGATCGAGCAGGCGTCGGCGAAGGTCGAAACATCCAGCAGTGCATCTGCGAAGCCAAAGGTTTTGAAGCCTGTCAAACGCAGGATCCTTGTCTTCAAGGCAACGTGGTGTGGTGCTTGTCAGGCTTTGAAATCCGAGTGGCCAAGCATGAAGCAAGTCGGCTGGCGAGTCGGCCAGAAGCTGACCGACCACATCCAGCTTGTCGACTCAGATGAACGCCCGGATCTGGTTTCGAAGTACGGAATTACTGCATTGCCGACGCTCATTCTCGTCGACGATGGCGAGGAGTTGAACCGTCGCGGTTCGCTCGGAGCCATTAACATTGCAGAGTTCTACTATGGCCGGCTCCAGTAGCCGCAAAATCCGTCATCAGCACTGATTGAGAAGCCGCCTGAAGATAACTTCCAGGCGGCTTTTTTGATGCGCAAGCCGTTACTGATAAACGGTTTCAGTCGTGACAGGCTGTGTATGTTCTTGGTTGAATCTTAAGTCAGGCAAGGGTAATATCGACCAAACTTTTGCCGCTTCGATTGGTTGTCCTTCAGCCGGTCTGTTTTCGAAGAACGGGCGGTAATCCGTTTTTGCAGTGGAACATCCAGCGTTTTATGCAAGTGATGCAATCCGCTGACGACTTCAAAGCAGTTAGTATTCACCTGAAACAGCGGTAGGTTTTACATATGTCTGACGACGATGACCAAGCTGGGAACGAGTCCTTCAATCTCGACAAATTGAAGGAGCTGATCGAGCTGATGGAGAAGCACGATCTGACCGACGTTCACCTGCGGCATGGTGCCGAACAGTGGCGTCTGCGGCGAGGCCCTCAAGTTGTGGCTGCGGCTCCTGCAGCACCGGTTGCCTACGCGGCTCCGCCGGCAGCACCCGCTCCTGCTGCTTCAGCGGCGGCACCGGAAGCGGTAGCACCGGCGAGCAACCTGCTCGAAATCAAGAGCCCGATCGTTGGGACGTTTTACTCGTCACCGACGCCTGAAGATCCGGTGTTTGTCACGGCAGGCTCGAAGGTGACTCAGGACACCGTCGTTTGCATCGTCGAAGCCATGAAAGTCTTCAACCAGATCACCGCAGACATCAGCGGCACCATCGAAGAAATGCTTGTTGGTAATGGCGATCCGGTTGAGTCTGGTCAGGTGCTGTTCCGCGTGAAGCCGAACTGAGCCGATCGAGTTTCGGCGAGCCACCCATCGATGGCTCGACCGACAGATTGTCCGGTACGAGCCGAGGACGACGCCCGCATCCGGTTACTTGTCGATGCTGTTTTGCAGTCTCCCTTTTGTTTCCGCTTTTCGTTGTCTGAGTCTCGCATGTTCCAGCGCATTCTGGTCGCCAACCGTGGGGAAATTGCCCTGCGAATTATCCGAGCCTGTCGCGAACTCGGCATCGAATCAATCGCCGTTTTCAGTGAGGCGGATCGAGGAGCAAATTACCTCGAACTGGCCGACGAGAAGTACTGCATCGGCCCCGCTGCGTCGTCGAGCAGTTACCTCTTTTACAACAACATCATCGCCGCGGCCGAAATTGGGAACGCTCAGGCGATTCATCCGGGATATGGATTCCTGGCCGAGAACGCCGAGTTCGCTCGAATCTGCCGTGAGTGCGACATCGAGTTCATCGGCCCGCCGCACGAAGCGATGGAGAAGCTCGGGGACAAGGTCGCCGCCCGGCAGATGGCTATGAATGCCAAAGTGAACGTTGTGCCCGGCAGCGACGGACTGATCGAGAACGAAGCCGAGGCAGTTCGCCTGGCCGTTGAAATTGGATACCCGGTTCTGATCAAAGCGACGGCTGGCGGCGGCGGAAAAGGAATGCGGGTCGCTCGCGACGAAGCGGAACTGAAAGTTGGTCTCAAGGGCGCGGCTTCCGAAGCAGAAAAAGCATTCGGCAACGCTGGCGTGTATCTCGAAAAGTTTGTCGAGAATCCACGGCACATCGAAGTACAGGTTCTGGCCGATCAGCACGGCAACGCGGTGCACATCTGGGAACGGGAATGCTCGACTCAGCGGAAACATCAGAAGCTGATCGAAGAATCGCCGGCTCCGAGACTTCCAGAAGATGTTCGACAGGATCTCTGCCAGTCCGCCGTGCGACTCATTCAGTCAGCCGGTTATTACAACGCGGGGACGGTCGAGTTCATCGTTGATAAAGACAACAACTTTTACTTCATCGAAGTGAACGCTCGAATTCAGGTGGAGCATCCTGTTTCGGAACAGATTTCCGGGATCGATCTTATCGAACAGCAGATTCGCGTTGCGGCCGGTGAAAAGCTGCCGTTCACACAGGACGAAGTCGCGCGAAACGGTTGTGCGATCGAAGTTCGCATCAACGCGGAAGACCCGAAGCACGATTTCCGCGGAAGCCCCGGCACGATCACGAAACTGCGAGTCCCTGGCGGTCGCGGAGTCCGGTTCGACTCGCACGTCCACGAAGGTTATCGAATCAGCCCGCACTACGATTCGATGATCGGCAAGCTGATCGTGCATCAGCCAACGCGGCCGCAAGCGATCGCCTGCATGCTGCGGGCGCTGGACGAATTCGTCATCGAAGGCGTGAGCACAACGATCCCGCTCATCAAGCAGATCCTCAAAGAGCCTGTCTTCGCCGCCGGCGAAGTCGATACTCGCTGGCTCGAACGGGAAATGGACAACATCCTCCCGAAGGTTGTCTGACCTTCGCTCCCTGAAAGTGTATCGGAAGCCAGTTGCCAGATGCCGGGCGAGATTCAGGAACGTATTGTGAATAACTTTCCGGAAGCCGAGTCATGGTGAGTCGTAGGCTGGAACAAGCTCCGCGCAGTTCCGGCATTTCAGAATTATCGTACTGCCGGAACTGCGCGGAGCTTGTTCCAGCCTACTGTTCGAAATCGGAAACTGATTGCGGACACGTTTCTTAGATGTAGCGCAACGCTGAGCCTTCGAACTGGCTTTGGCGAGCAAATACATACTGAATCAAATCAAACCAGGAAGTTTGGAGTTTTCGATGGCTGAATCCGCTCCCCTCTCTCATCCCGCGAAGAAAGAACACAACTTCAAGAAAGTTGCGATTCTGTTTTCTGGCGGACCGGCTCCAGCGGCCAACGCGGTGATCTCCACCTGTGCGGCCAGCTTTCGAAAAAGCGGTATCGAAGTCGTCGGAGTTCTGCACGGCTACCGACACCTGATGGAGTACAGCGCGGACAATCCGATGCAGGAAGGCCGCGACTTCATCATGCTCAACGACACAACGTTGAAGCGAACTCGCAATCAGCGAGGCATTATTATCGGCACGGCTCGAGCAAATCCGGGCAAGCTGATTCAGGCTCCGGCAGACCTTCAGGATGCCGACAAGACGGCTCCGATGAAGACAGCTTACGAAGCTCTGTGCTCGCTGGGAGCCGACGCGCTGATCTCCATCGGCGGAGACGACACGCTCAAAACAGCCAACAAGTTCAAGCTTTATCAGGACACGCTTCCTGCAGGCAGCAAGAAGCTTCCCGTCGTCCACGTTCCGAAAACGATCGACAACGATTACCACGGAATCGACTTCACGTTCGGATTCTTCACCGCCGTCGAAGTTCTGGGTGGCGAACTTCGCAACCTGCTCGCCGATGCCGAAGCCAGTGAAAGTTACTTCGTGGCTGAGTGCATGGGACGAAGCGCCGGCTGGCTGGCTTATGGGGCTGCGATTTCCAGCGAGGCGAGTCTGGTCGTCAGCGTCGAAGACATCGAAGGTAATCTTGCGGGAACCGAAGAATGGACCAGCCCCAAGACCGGTCAAATTGAGTCGCGCAAGATCATGAACATCGAAGCTCTCGTCGGGCGAATCGTTAAGACAATGCGAGCGCGTGACGCGGGCGGCAAACGGTTCGGAACGATCGTCATGGCGGAAGGTCTCGCCGAGATGATGCCGGCCAGTCAGCTCGAAGGAATTCCTCGTGACGACCACGGCCACATCTCTGTGGCTCATGTCGACCTTGGCAAGCAGTTCGCCAAGTTGATCGCCGCTGAGTACAAAGCTCAGACTGGTAACGCTCGAAAAATTACGGGCTTGCAGCTTGGTTACGAATCCCGCTGTGCACCGCCGACAGCGTTCGACGTCATGCTCGGCAGCCAGCTTGGTGTCGGCGCTTTCCGAGCCATCGTTGAGCAGGGACTCAACGGGGTGATGGTTTCGATCGTCGGGCAACTTGAATTGCATTACGTCCCGTTTGAAGAGCTGGTCAACCCGGCCGACCTGGTGACGAAGGTTCGGTTTATCGAAACCGGTTGCGACTTCCATCAGCTCGCCCGGTTCCTCGAAACTCACGTCGACTGATGGCTCTACTGACGGTCGGTCGTGAGAATCGTCCTTCTCGCAACCGGCATGATGGCTATACTTCCTGCAGCGGCTGGAAGGGTTAATGCAGCGAGGTCGCATTTGCGGCTTCGATTCGCTAACCCTGCCAGCCGTTGAACGATTAACGACGTATTGAACATACGATCGTAGTCCATATTTGCCTGCAAACAGACGCCGCCGAACGGTCGGACGTAAATCCGATTCCGGAGCCGGCCATGCAGACTCACTCAGGGAAAGAACACCACTCGATGTCCGATTCCGACCAGCGACCAGCGCCGGATGCCAAGCCGAAAAAAGATTCGAACGGTGGCCAGCCTCGCAAGCCCGAGTCTCCGAATTCCAACCGCACGGTGCTCTACCTGCTGATTGTGGCGACGATTTGCCTGGTCTTCTCGCCGCTGCTCTTTACGAAATCCGATCTCAAGACTCTGACGCTCAGTGAGTTCGAAGAGGGGCTCGAAGACGGCAACTTCAACAAGACCAACGTCTACAATCTCAAGTTTGGTTTGACCGCGATCACTTTTCAGGATCAGCCACTACCCAAGCCAGAGGATCCTCCATCGGAAGTCAGCCCGAAATTATTTCGGATACCGACAGCCACGATGGGGAATACCTGGCAGGCAGAAGTAAAAAACGAAATTGAAGAGAAATACGGGATCAGAGCGTCGCCAACGGATGGCCCCTCCGAGTGGCAGTCGTGGGCGTTGCTGATGATCATCGCAGCGCCGCTGATCCTCCTTCTGATCTTGATGATTCGACGTGTGGGTGGTGCCGGATCAGCTTTGTCGTTCGGCCGAAGTCGAGGCAAGGTCTACGCGCAGGACGATCTCGACACGACGTTCGATGACGTCAAAGGAATCGACGAAGCCGTTGAAGAACTGAAAGAGGTCGTCGAGTTTCTCAAGTCGCCGGGTAAGTACCAGGCGTTGGGCGGGCGAATTCCGAAAGGGGTTCTGCTGGTCGGCCCTCCGGGAACGGGCAAGACGATGCTTGCCAAAGCCGTCGCCGGTGAAGCAGGGGTTCCATTTGTAAGTATCTCAGGTTCTGACTTTGTTGAGATGTTTGTCGGCGTGGGAGCCGCTCGTGTTCGAGACATGTTCCAACAGGCGGCTCAGCGTTCGCCGTGCATTATTTTCATCGACGAACTCGACGCGCTCGGCAAGGCTCGCAGCAACGGAATGCCCGGCGGAAACGATGAGCGAGAGCAGACTTTGAATGCATTGCTCGTTGAGATGGATGGCTTCGGATCGGACCAAAGCGTCATCGTCATGGGAGCCACCAACCGACTCGACGTTCTCGATCAGGCACTGCTTCGTCCCGGACGATTCGATCGTCAGGTTCTCGTCGACCGGCCGGACATCAAGGGCCGGGAAGCGATCCTCAAAGTCCACATGACCAAAATCAAAATGGACGAGTCAGTCAATCTCGCTCGGATCGCGAAGCTGACCGCCGGCTTTGTCGGAGCAGACCTGGCCAACCTCGTCAACGAGGCCGCGTTGCTGGCAGCTCGAAAAGACAAGAAGTGCGTCACGCAGGACGAATTTGAAGAGGCCGTCGATCGAGTCGTCGCCGGCCTGGCCAAGCATACGCGGATCATCGATGACGAGGAACGAGAACGGACGGCCTATCACGAGTGCGGCCATGCTCTGACGGCATGCAGCCTGCCGAACGCCGATCCGGTGCACAAGATTTCGATCATCCCGCGAGGGAGAACGCTGGGCTTCATGATGCAAAGCCCGGACTCCGAAAGTCACAACATGACGAAGTCAGCATTGCTGGCAGAGATCTGCGTGATGCTCGGCGGCACGGCTGCGGAACACGTCATCTACGACGAGCCTTCCGTCGGTGCTCAAAACGATCTTCAGCGAGCCACTGACACGGCTCGGCGAATGGTCACCGAATGGGGCATGAGCGAGAAGATTGGCAAAGTGCACTACAGCGAGTCTCGATCGTCACCATTCCTCGGTGGAAGAATGAGTGAGGAGCCAACCCACAGCGAACAAACAATTCGCGAGATCGATCTGGAAGTAAAAAAAATTATCGACGCCGGCTACGCACAGACTCTGGAGATCATCAGAAGCCGACGGCAGGTGCTGGAGCAGATGACTCGTGAGCTGATCGAAGTCGAAACGATGGACGCGGACCATCTCAAAAGGATCCTCGACGAGCATCATCCCGGCGCTCAGATCGTGCCCGGCACGTTTTCAAAGGCCGACACGGCGAACCCGTTCGCGGCAGCCGATCAGGAAAAAAACGACAGCGATGCGGAAGTTTCCGGCACCGACGACTGAGAAACGTAGCGAGTGCTGAGCCGGCTACTTGAGAATCTCAGCCACTTGTTGATGACTGAGTACGTTCATGACGAGCGGCTGTGAGAGGTCATCTTGAGACTGTTGCCACGTTGCGACCAGGCCAGCTTTCGTTGAGACGACGTCGACGTAACGGCTGCAGCCGGTTCCGTACGGGCTGATGAACTGCGGCAGGTACTTCGACAATCGTTCGATGTTTTCGAAGCTGCCGTTCTGAATGAACGCCACGCCGCCGAGTTCCTCGCACGAGTATCCTCGCGGGCGTTTAACCGCCGTTGAATGTTCGTCCAGGTCACGCAAAGACTCGCCGCCGTCGTAGAAGAACAGACTCGCGTCAACGTCGGTGAACGCTCCAACTTTCGGAACATCCACCACGCAGGTTCCGCGAGTCATCGCGACATCCCATGTTGTTCCGCGAGGGAAGAAGTCGTATTCCGTATCGCCGAATGGCGGAGTCGTCGTGACATCATTCGCGGTGTCGGCGGATGCCGTTCGAAAGCCGGTATTCGAACTCGACCAACTGAAAGGATGGCTGCAGAACAGCAGGTTCAGGTCGTTGTCGGCTCGTTCGTAAAGGAACGGGTCTTTGACATGCAGCCAACGCAGATCCGAACACGCGGCCACGGTTTCAAGAGACGATTGCTTCAAACCTTCGAGCGTGTTGGCGGCCAGTCGTTCGGTCGTCCAGACGCCCGTTCCGGGTTTGAGATAACTTTCGAAACCTTTCGGGTAGCCGACTCCGTCCTTTTCCGTCGAGACATAAAGCTCATAGCCGTTTGACGTGCGTCGCAACGCGCTGCCTTCGATCGAGAGAACTGTTCGATCTCCGATGTTGAGATCCGGCTTCGAGAAGCTGAGCGATTTCTCCCAGCTCGTCCCGCCGTCATTCGAGGTGAAGACGGCCAGTTCCAGGCCTCGTTGTCCCGCGGCAACCCCGGTCCGCGAGTCGCCGTGATTTCGGTATCGGCCGACGACGTGCAGGTCGCCATTTGAGTCTTCAATCGTATTGCCGCCTCCGAACCAGAAGCCGGTCGATTGTTGCTGAGCGGGCACAATGATTCGCGCGAGCTTCTGATCGATCAGAGCGTTGGCAAGATTCGCGAGTCGTTCTTCCTGGGTGGCGGACAATGCAGCCATGTGAAGTTGATCCTGAGAGGAGTGGTTGTTGTCGATTCATGAAGCAGGCACCGGTGCTGACTGCCAACTGAGTTTTGACGAATCGCTCCAATCGACTCAACGCTGGCGACGGCAAAAGAGCGGCGAGATCGTCGAATCGTCGGCAACGATATCAGATGTACCCCGTTCCGGTTATGACGGACGTGATCGCCGCAACTCTATTTTGCGTGCCTTACGCTTCTTTACGGCTTGTGGGGGCACTCGTATCATGCCGGCTCGGTCTATACCGTCAAACCATCATGTCGCGTTTTTCGACGACCAAAAAGCAACGATCACACGGTAACTGCAAGGGCTCTGGAGAAACAGATATTCGAGTAGTTGCGAATTCAGCGGGCACAAACATGCGGGCAAAACATGTCAAAGAAGCGAACGCGGGCTGTCAAAGGAGCGGGCCAGAGAGCAAACCCACTTGCCAGAAAAGTTCCCCATCGAGAAGCCGTCTGGCTGGAAGGACCAGTTCCGACCGGCTACTGGCTGTCGGCTGACAATCGTCGGCTGTATCTGATCTGGCTGGGGCAGCGACTTGGGTTTCGGACGCTCGACGACTTTTATCAAATCAAGACAAGCGACTTCAAATTGAACCGAGGCAGCGGCGTGCTGCTGCATTGCTGGGGCAGTTCGTCGGTCACTGCCGTCATGGAGACCTTTCCCGATCACGGTTGGATCGAGTGGTTGTTCGTGTCCTGCCCGAGATCGTTCTGGGCTGATCGCAAGAATCATCGCCGCTACATGAAGTGGCTCGCGGAGCAATGCGGCGTTGACGAGCCGGACGACTGGTACCGCATTACGAATCGAGACTTTCGAACGCACAAAGGCGGAGCATTTCTGCTCTACTATGAGAGCACGATTTCGGAAGCGGTGAAGGCTTACCTTCCAAAACGAAGGTGGAACGAATGGCAATTCGGAAAGACGCCAAAGAACTTCTGGGCTGACCGAACCAACCGGGTTCGTTATATGAAATGGCTGGGCAAGCGTCTGGGATGCAGAAAACTGGACGACTGGTACGGAGTCACTCGCAAAGATTTTGAGCGGAATTACGGCAACCAGTTGATGAAGCACTACAATGGCTCACCACTGGCCGCTGCGATGGACTGCTTTTCGAATCACGAATGGCTCGAATGGAAGTTCGCTCGCGTTCCGGTCGGCTTCTGGAAGACGAAGAAGAATCGAGAGCGGTATCTCGTCTGGTTGGAAAAGAAGCTGAAGATTCGCAAACCCGAAGACTGGAACCGAGTCCGCCGAGTGGACTTCAAAGATAACTTCGGAGGCGGTCTGCTGGCGATGTATCGATCGGTCGAATCGCTGCTGAAGAAATCAGGTCGCACGAAAGCAATCAAGAGTGGCACCCGTCGTTGAAGAGTTGAAAGTCGTCCCGTCACCAGCAGACGCGTTGCAGGCGTTTGCTGGCTGTGACGGTTTGATCCTCTTCGACAGTGCCCTGCAACGAGACCGTTTGGGGCGATATTCGTTTCTCACTGCTGACCCGATCGCCACCTTTGAAGTTGAACGGGCGACGTTCGGCGACTCGCCGTTCGAGTCGGTCCGTGCCGCCGTTGCTCGATTGAATGATCGTTTCAGTCTGAGTCGGTTGTCGGACTTGCCACCGTTTCAAGGCGGCGTGGCGGGCCTGCTTTCGTATGAGCTTGGTGGTTGCTGGGAACGCATCGCGCGAACTGGCAGAGACGAATTCGAGCTGCCCGACGCATGGTTCGGGATTTACGACTGGGTCATCGCGTGGGATCACCAGCAGAACCGAGCTTGGGTCATTTCTCACGGGCTGCCGAAGCTTGATTCGCAGGATGCTGACAGTCTTCAACCCTCAATCTCCAATTCCGATCTGAGCAGTTGTCAGGACAGAGCGGCTGCGCGAATCCGAGAGGTGCTGGCAAAGCTGTCGTCGGCGAATACTGAACCGTCAAACGACGACCTTAACGAAGCCTCACAGGACGTGCCGGAAGCCGAGCTTGCGCCCCAGCATCCACTTCCTGGCTGGGACGGTGTGACCTCTGACTTTTCTCGTGATGAATATCTGGCCGCTGTCGCGCGAGTCATCGAGTACATCCACGCGGGCGACGTCTTTCAGGCGAACGTTTCGCAACGATTGCTGGCTCGGTGCAATCTTCCGCCCACCGAACTTTATTCAACGTTGCGGCGTTGCAATCCTGCGCCGTTTGCAGGGTTTCTTGCTCACAATGACTGGGCGATCGTTTCGGCTTCTCCGGAACGGTTTATTCGAGTTGAAAACGGAGTCGTGGAAACTCGCCCCATCAAAGGGACTCGGCAGCGACGAACCGGCCCGGAAGCCGACCTTTTCACACGCGACGAGTTACGACAAAGCGAAAAAGACGTCGCCGAGAATGTGATGATCGTCGACTTGCTCCGCAACGATCTGTCGCGTGTGTGTGAGCCGGGTTCGATCTCCGTGCCGGAACTCTGCGTTGTCGAGACTTACGAAACCGTCCAGCACCTGGTCTCGGAAGTTCGCGGAACATTGAAGCAGGGCAGGGGGCAACGCGGAGAGAAGTCTGACATCTGGTCGCTGCTGGCCGCGTCGTTTCCCGGCGGATCGATTACCGGTGCTCCGAAAGTGCGAGCGATGGAGATTATCTCGGAGTTGGAGCCGACCGCCCGCGGTCCTTATTGCGGATGCTTGTTCTACTCCTGCTTTGACGGCACCTTTGACAGCAGTATTCTCATTCGGTCGTTCGTGTGGCGGCGAGGCTGGGTGCAGTGCCGAGTCGGCGGCGGAATCGTTGCTCAGTCGAACCCCGTGGCGGAATACGAAGAAACATTGCACAAGGCGGAAGGGATGTTGCGAGCACTCCAGCAGTCCGGACTTTGCGAGCCTCGTGCGAAATAGACGGCCACATGATTCTACTGATCGACAATTATGACAGCTTCGTTTTCAACCTCGCTCGGTACGTGACCGAACTTGGCGTTGAGTCCGAAGTCGTCCGCAACGACGCGATTTCAGTCGCGCACGCGATCGAGATGAAACCGCAGGCGATCATTCTCTCACCCGGACCGTGCACGCCCGCCGAAGCCGGCATTTGCGTGGACCTTGCCAGGGAAGTTTCCGGCACGATTCCATTGCTTGGAGTTTGCCTCGGCCACCAGGCGATCGCGGCAGCATTTGGAGCGGACATCGTCCGAGCACCTGAGCCCGTTCATGGTCGAACCTCGCTGGTGACTCACGACGGCCGGAGCCTCTTTCAAGGTCTGCCGAATCCATTGCGAGTCACGCGGTACCACTCGCTGGTCGCTGACGAAAAGTCGCTGCCGGACGAACTTGAGGTAACTTCGCGAACCGCCGATGGATTGGTCATGGCGTTCGAGCATCGCCAGCACTCGACTTACGGAGTTCAGTTTCACCCGGAGTCCATCCTGACTCAGACGGGCCATGCTCTGGTCAGAAACTTTCTTCTGTTATCAGGGATCGAAGCGTTGGACGTCCCTGCTGGCGACTCGCTGGGGGCTGGCGGAATCGGGGCAGGAGTCGTCCCGGATCCGGACTCCGAGATCGACCAACCGTGGGACCACAATCCGGACAATCCACTCCACTGGTAATTCTTGACAGGCTGAACGAGCGGTCGCGGACTTACGATTCATTCGCTGATTGTTGGGGCGAACCGGCAACCGTACAATATCGCACGTCGTTCGCGAGGAGCGGAGCACCAGACACTGAGTGCCTGCCTCGGCGAGGCGACAAAACGGGGATTCGCAATGACCGATGTCAAAACGGCAATCTACAGACGATCCAATGTCAGAACTCACCAAATCCACAGTCTGGACTTCGCACGGCCGAACATCGGCGGCGCTTGAGGTCTACCTGCTGGGAACGGTCGATTTCGACGCGGCGATGGCTTTGCAGGAGCGTCTGGTTGACGAAATTTCCGGGCGGTCGGATCGCCTTGGAACGTTAATCATCTGTGAGCATCCGCCGATCGTGACGATCGGACGCGAAGGCCGCATCACCGATCTGCCAGTCGACACGCGAGACTTCACGTCGCGAATGATGGAAGTTCGCCGCGTGAACCGCGGCGGCGGAACTCTGGTCCATGCTCCCGGTCAGGTTGTTGCGTATCCGATCCTTCCGATGGACAGGCTTGGTTGCAGTTTCTCGAATTTTCGAACTCGGTTGCAGGCTGCGACCGTGGCGACCGTTGCGGAACTTCGAGTGACCGCGCACCCGACTGAAACTCCCCACGGAACGACGTGCCGCTGCGGTCAGTTTTCATGGGTTGGAGCATCCGTGCGAGATGGAGTTTCTCATCACGGTCTGTTCATGAATGTGTCGCCGGTTCTGGATACAGTTCGTCTGGTCCGGTCGACTGCCGACCGAGTGAAGATTTCGTCGTTATCGATGCAGCGGATGGAACCTGTGCCCATGCAGAAAGTTCGCGAAGCATTGGTGCGACATATCGCCGACCAGTTTGGCTACGAAGAAACACACCCCTACACCGGCCATCCGATGCTGAAGCGGACGTGGCGAAAGGTGATGCAGCATGCTTGATGGTCCTGAATTTAATCTTTCATTGCCCGTGGTCTCGGACGCGTCTTCGAACGAAACGCCGGTTGCGGACTCGGTCACGGCCGCTCCGCGAGAGAAACGTCGACTGCCAAAATGGTTGAAGCGGCCACTTCCGCAACCTGGCATGTACTACACAGACAGCGTCATCCAGGACTTGAAGCTGGAAACCGTCTGCGAAAGTGCGAAGTGTCCCAACCGAACCGAGTGCTGGTCGCAGCAAACCGCGACGTTCATGATCCTCGGGAACGTCTGCACCCGACCATGCGGTTTCTGCTCCGTGCCGAAAGGTAAGACGGAGATCGTCCAGTTCGACGAACCCGAACGAGTCGCCGAAGCTGCCGAACGCCTCGGGCTGAAATACGTCGTCATCACGTCGGTCACGCGCGACGACATGGCCGATGGCGGAGCCGACCACTTTTACAACTGCGTCCTGGCCGTTCGCGAGCGAACCGGAGCCAAAGTCGAAGTCCTCACTCCGGACTTCATGGGCAACCGCGCCGCGATCAGCCGCGTCGTGGAAGCTCGACCGGACGTCTTTAACCACAACACCGAAACTGTGCCGCGACTCTATCATCGAGTCCGAAGAAACGCCGAATACCAACGGACGCTCGACCTGCTCGCTCAGGTCAAAGAAGAAGACCCCAACATGCCGACCAAAAGCGGCATCATGCTGGGCCTTGGCGAAACGGTCGACGAAGTCATGGATGTCTGTGCGGACCTTCGATCGGTCGGCTGCGACATGATCACGATCGGCCAGTACCTGCAGCCCTCGGGCGTGCATCTTCCAGTCGAGCGTTACCTGCCGCCGGAAGAATTTGACGAGATCGGCGACCGGGTCCGAGCCTTGGGATTCACGATGGTCGCGAGCGGCCCCTTTGTTCGATCAAGCTACCACGCCGGCGAAATGGCATCCGAGCACGAAAACACAGCAACCGTGTAGCTGCGTCAAAGACTGTCGGTCAGTGCCGTAGGTCAGGCTCGGCCTGACGAAGTCTGGATTCAGACTCTCAGCTGGCATCCGGGTTTCCCCAGCGCAGTGCAGGTTCGCAAGCCCGGCGAGTCGCCCAGAAATCCGATTCAGCTCGTCCATCCGTCCCAACCGAACTTTCACCCCGGACGAGCCCTCAAAAAACGCCGCCCCACGACTTGTTCGAGCATTCACCAGCCGATATTCTGCCGCCTCGCACTCGCGAGCCCAAGTGGCGGAATTGGCAGACGCGCTAGGTTCAGGTCCTAGTGGGGTATTACTCCCCGTGGAGGTTCAAGTCCTCTCTTGGGTACTCAGTAGAACGAACAAGTTGGAACCCTTCGGAATTCATAGGAATTTCGAGGGGTTCTTTCTTTTGACGGTCGCCCATTCCGCCCAGTTCCGACGTGTACCGTGCCGGATTTCGTGCCGCTTTTTCTTCAGCAGGTTCCAAAGTCACGTCGAGTGATGCCGCCAGCTCGAAATGGTCGCTGGTTGTCATCAGGTAGTGTTTCAGAGCAATGGTCGGAGTGTTGCCGCACCAGGCGGTCACGACGTGCAACGGCAGTGTGCTGGCCAGTCCGGTTTCCCGAGTCGCTCGCAATGCCTGAAACATCTTCGGCCACGGTGCCACGCCAGCCCGCTTGACGATCTTTGTGAACATTCGCCGCCAGTTCACCGAATCACCCTGTTCGGGGTAAAGGATCGGAGCCGAGAATGGGCATTCGATTCCCGGCTGGACGATGTCCCGCAGTTCGATCAGAAGACTCAGAACGGGCTGTTAGATTCTCATAACACGTGGATCGGGTTAAGGGATGCATTTCACGGTGATGACACGTTGCAGTAGTTTCAGCGGGTAGGCGGAATTCCCTATCATTCCGGTGGCTCACTGGTTGGCGTCGTTGACGATGTCGCTCTTTTTGTCGGTGGTGACGGCCTAGCGTTCCATGACCTATTCGATGGCTGTTTTACCAATCACGACATCGTCGTAGGCTTCCAGCCGAATCTTGCGAACGGTGATTTACTCGGTGTAAATGACCGTCGTTTTTTCGTTGATGCTCTTGCCAGTGTCTGGATCGTTGACCATCGAGAATTTCATTATGCGGACGTAGGAGTGTTCGTCTTTGCAGGCGGGGAGTGATTGCCGGCCGCCCTTGTCGAGTCCGAGTGATCTCCAGTCGCCGGGTTATTCCACAGGCTCGGCAACGTGTGCAGAAATGCAGACAGGTAGTTCGGGAAAACCGGCACTTGCAGATCCGGATGCTGGCATTGATACGCTTTAAGCCGCGGCGCCAGTTCGAAATGTCTGGCCCTAGGGTAGCGATGATGCGGACCATGCACCGCGATGTCAAAATTCAGATATCTCAGCAAACGCGACAGCCAGTTGCCGCCGACAACGGTGCGAGTTCCGAGCAGTGGTTCGCGGCTCGTGAGTCCCAGATGCTCGACAAACTTTCTCGCAGTATTTGCAACTGGCGATAGCAACAGCGGCAGCAGCCAGACGGGATCGAACTGCCGCCAGTCATATCCGCGCGCATTCAACACCAAAACCAGTCCAGTGATGAGCACCAGCCAGACGCCGCCGATCGTCAGATATTCCATGCGAATAGTGCGGCGTGTTTCGGGCTTCAATGGGGAAACTTCGGAAAAGTAGATCCGGCCGTATATCCAGGGGGCGGTCACGACGCCCAGACTGAGATCGATCCAGACGAACAATCGACGAAATCCTAGAGACGTCGCAGGGTCGCAGTAAGGCCACAGTTCATAGTCGCCCGGAGTGTTTAGACAAGCGTGATGTTGCCGGTGAGTTTCCTTGTACACGGTGAAGGGGATTCCGATTACAACGCCAATCGCACGCCCAACAATGCGGTTTGGCGTGGGATTCCGAAAGAGGGTGTCATGTGCTGCTTCATGAAACGAGCCCCCGACGCAAAACATGCAATAGGTAAGAACGATAACCCAGACGCATTGTGTGAGAGCGTCGTATGATCCGACGCCGAAGATGAACAGGGGATACAGGACGATCGCCAGCACGGGGAAAGCCATGAAACGGAGAGCGAATACGAATCGACTTTCGCCAGATTCTGATGCCGCAGATTGAATGGAGTTCACGATCTTCTCACTTGCCTGCAATAGAGCTTAATCGGCCAATCATCTTAAACCTGCCCGACACTGGTTCCCTCAGCCTTATGTTGAGCGGGCAAGTTCGGCGCAGATCCGGCGAACAGAGCTCGAAGGTGATTGAAATAGCTCTCTGCGAATTCGTTCGCCTCATCGCGACTGAAAAAGTCGGGATCGCAATTCAGATTGATAATAAAACGTCCCGCGTATTTCCCAACCGACGTCGCCACATGAGTGCCTTTGCGAACCGGAGCGGCACCGACGAGATAATCGAGAGTCACGTTGCCGGCGACACATTTTCCGCGATGCAACGGAAACTGGTTTCTTAGCTGTCGTTTCACATCCCCGACATTGGCCAGTATTGATGTCGCAAATCGCACAGGAAGTCTGAGAAGTAACCGCAGGAGCCCTGGAATCACACAAGCTGCTTCCATCGAAAGTAAGACCAGCCCAGTTTCGCGTCCGTTGAGTCCCTGTCGGGACTCAGACGCGACATAGTTCATTAGTGACTTGCCATCCACAATGTCTCGTCCACGACGCGTCAACAGGATATAGCTCAAGACGTTTGCCGCTGGACAATCCTGATGTTCTGGAGTGCGAACACTCGCCGGCATAACAATACGGAAAACGTCGCGAGCGCCATTACGATCGTGATGCCTGTTCCATTCATGCAACGTCTGAAACATTGCGAGGGTCAGCAGCTCGTTTGCGGTTACATTCCGACGTGCAGCTTCGGCGTTCAGGGCCTTCACTTCGTTTCGTTCAAGAAATCGCGTCAGGAACAGCAACTCGTTCCGGCTCATATCGTCAATTAGGCGAGTGCGGCGTCGAATCGAACACGGAATTGCACCCAATACTTCAATAAGACGGAAGAACCATCGACGAAGCACTCGTGGCGGCTCTTTCCCTTTCTCCCAGCGTTCGCCACGCAATCGCAAAGATGCTGCGTCCAAATTGGCGAATTGCGGCTGCTCAGCATCGCTCGCGGCGGTTGCACATCCGTATGCGGCAAGCACGTCCCCGATGAACTGAATGGCTCCGATCCCGTCCGTTGACGCATGATGAAACTGAAAGACAATTCGGGAGAAATCCGGATGATACTCGGTCGAGATTCGCAGCCCGCACTCATCTCGTAAATCGATGTGCCGATCGGCGTTTGATGGCATTCCAGTGGGCGATTTATGCCAACTGACAATGGCTGAATCACTTGTCGGCACCCAGCGCCACCTGCCCCATCGCGAGCGTATATTCGCCGCCAGCAACGGATGGCGATCTCTGGCTGTCTGACAGGCAGACTCAAACGCCGCTTTGTTTAGACTGCCGGTCACACCGATTTCGATGAAGAATGTCATCGGATAAGCAGGAGTGTCATCCGCTACCATAAACTGCTCAAAAGCTGTCAGTGGCAGTGGGAATAACGAGCTGGAGTCGGACAATGAATCGTTCATGTATGCTTCTCAGGCAGCGATTCATCCAGCATCGATTCCGCAGATGTTTGGCCGTCGGCTGTGACCGTCGGCGACAGCTTCGGGCGGTTGCCGGACAACATCAGCAGCGTGAGTCTATAATCGGCGAGGAGTGAACGGATTGGGTAGCGGATAGAAACTGGCTTATTACCCTCGACCACGAGGTGTCCCACCCAGGCAGGAGTATAACCCACGACAGGAACCAGCAGCAGCAACCACCAGAGTTGCAGAATCACAGCCGTCGCAAGCAGAATCCAAGAAGCCACGGTTCCGAAGACATGCAACCAGCAATTGACTGTGTTCCTGTGCTCACACAGATAAAGCTCCCAGAACGGTTGCTCTGCGCCTTGTGCGAGGCCAGCGGGATCGGATTTCGCGGCTGGCATTAAGTTCGTACTCCCGTGTGTTGTCGAAAAAGAGGCGCTCCGGAGTCATTTTAACATGAGTCCATCCGACGGGATGACCCTCACTGATCCCAAGCAGCGTCAACGCACAATCGATATAACGATGTACTTGTGTCGTGCACAATATCGGGCAGTGTAGCCGCACCTGCTTAGATGTTCCACGGGAAGCCACTCTTGAGACAGATTGGGAAATTCGATAAGCCGCCATCGGGGGATTGGGAGCGTTCATTAAAGTGCTCCAACGCAGCTGAGCGATGACATCAATCTGCCTCACGATTCGCCAGAGCCAGCTTCAGTATGGAGTCGATTATGGCATCAGACAGCCCCGGACACACATCCACCAACAGCCGCAAAGCAACGTCCCTCGCACCAACCGTGCCGGATTTCGGGCTGATATCGAGACTTATTTCGAAGGTGATTCTTAGTACTGCCAGTGGATGACCATCTGGACGCCTTCGATGATCGTGGCTTGGCCGACGAACGCGTTGCCGTCGACTGTCCATTCGGAGTACTCGGTGAAAAGTCGCACGTTTGGCGTTACTTGAGTCACCGTGCCGAGGCTCCAGATGTTCTGTCGTCCGTCCGGGTTGGCGTCATAGCTAGCTGAGTAGACGCCGCGGTACTTTACCGGACCGACTGTGTATCCGGCTTCGGTGGTGAAGCTGGTGATGCGGTTTGACGGGCCGCCTGATGCGAAGCGGTTGGGAACGGTCGGGCCATTGATTTGTAGAACCTCGCCGCGCAGATTCAGCGGACCTTTGTAGTAGTCAAAGTCGGTTCCCCAGACTGATCGCGTGCCGCTGCTGAAACCGGCGATGTCGCTGTCGATGTTTCCGACCATGCCCGACACGCCCCACGCCAGCGTCGAGCCATCCTCGAGTGTCCACTTCGGGACGACTCGGATGACGGCCGTGTTTCGTTCGTGAAGTTTGGCAACACTTTCCGCGTCATGGTTGGCCAGGCTGCCGTTCCACTCGCCGTCGTGGAAGAAGAACTGAGCGAACGTGTCGACGCTCAGGTTGTCGCAGACTTCGTGAGTCTTTTCCCACGAGACACCATAGTCTGAGTCCTGGATGAAACCGTCGAAGTAGGGAGCCGTCCCAATGAAGCCGAGATAGCCGTCGAGGCCAAACCTGGTGTTGACCAGTCCGCCTTTGAGCGTCCCGAGTTCGTCATTCGAGTAGGACGCGTAGCCTTCCACGAACCAGAAGTTTCGCGAATAGTACGATCGGTAGGGATCGCCATCGCGGCCGGCAAAGAACACGAATCCACCAATCTTGCTGCCATCTTCCAGCGTCACCGAAGGCTGACCAACCACGTAGTACGCGTAGGTGCCGCGGAAGCCTGCGGCTCCGTATCCGCCATTGCCCACTCCGCCGGTGTCGATGTTCCACCAGTGCCAGCCGCCGACGTTGACTGGGAAATCGAACCAGTCCTTCGGAGCCAGAGCCTTCTTCATCAGGCCGTCGATCGGATTGTCAGCCGGCAGGACAGACTTCGCTTCCGAGTCAAAACGAAACCACGCTTCCGATGCGCAGGCTGAGTCGGACTGACAACCAACTGCTGCGGCGCAACTGTCGGCCAATGAGCAGCCACCTGCTCGCGGTGAGGTCTCAGAATTCGGACAGCAGTCGGATTCGTAATACGCTTCAGCCACGACCGGAGTGACAGCGGACTTCCCGAAAATCCGGTCAACCAGCGAGTCGGACGGCTCCAGAACCGCGGCGGCTTCCGCTTCCGGGTGCACGACAAAACTGGTCGGTCCGTCAGCAAAGACGGAGGTTGTTCCGGCAAGTGTTACCGCGACGGCGGACGAAAGAATCGCGCGAAAGTTGAGCATGACTCGGCTCCGACTGGGGCTGCGGCCGCCGTCAAACCGTCGGCACAAAGGCCCGCGGCAAATGACGCAACCGTATCGGTCTCTTTCGTCTTAACGCATCGGCCGGTCCCAGCATGACCAACGGTGTAGCTGTCTATTCGGTGAAACGCGCGCTGCTTGAAATCTGCGAGTCGGTTAT
>CALDJX010000183.1 GCA_937899075.1 uncultured Planctomyces sp.
GCGATGTCGTCACGCAATGCGATGTCGTCACGCAATGCGATGTCGTCACGCAATGACTGTGCCGGAGTCGGCAGGCGTTCAATCTCGCGACGGCGGTGTGCTCATCCGCACGCGTGGCTCATCTTGTCACAGGTTCGGAATCTCTCGACTGGCGTACGACCTTCCGCAGCGTGATGGAAAAGCGAACTTCGTCCTGGCATTCGATATGCGTAGCAGATTCTTCCTGCGAACAGGTTTCAATTCGCTGCGTCAGGAGACCGTTCAGATGCTCGAAGTCCACCCGCCCCCGCCAGCTGTACAGTCCAATGAGACAATCCCCGACTGCTGTGTCACGTTGTTTTCTCGTGGTGAGGATCCCGATGCGCTCGCTGGCGTGCTCGCTGATACTCTCGGCTTGAATAGAATCGACGCAAAGATTCGTGCGGCACATGTTCCAGGAATCCTGCCGGATCGACTGACTCGGAAAACGGCAGATTCCGTTGTGGCCGCCGTCCACAGAATCGGAATTTCGGCAGCGACGTTTGCCTGGTCCGAGATTCCCTGTCTCGACCATCCGGTCGTCGTTCACCACGCCTCTTGCGGCTCCGAAGGTCTGGAGGTTCTCGGACTGCGCGGAGTCAGAACGAGCCTCGTTCGTTGGCCGGATCTGGAGTTCGTCAGCGTCGGACACGTACCGCTTGAAACGGCGCATCATTCAAACGCTGAGTCCCTCGTCGTTGTTCATAGCACGCCGCACAGTTTTGAGGAAACTTTAGATCAACCAATCCTCAGTGGTCCTGAGTGCTGGATCATCGCCAGGCGTCCGGAACGCATTTTCGTCCTCAATCACAACCGCATGAATTACGAATACCTCGAGTCACGAATGACTGGCTCGGCAACTGCCAATTTCAAAGAACTCCTGAACGATCTCGTCCACTATGGACGGGCGGCGTATTTCACCCCGGCGACACACGCGATTCTGAAACACGGCCCGGCGCACAGCTTCACGTTCTCAGACACCGACCAACTGAAGCGCGCGACGCTGGTGCAGTTTCTGCTTCATCGAACGATCGAAACACAGCAACGGCCACAACCGGATTGAATTTCCTGTGAATCTTGAGGCACACCTGGTAGGTCACCTGCTTGAATCGTTCACCAGGAGCTGATCAGCCGCAGACTGGAGAAAAATAATGATCCCCCGATTTCAGAACATGCTTGTACCTGTCGACTTTTCCGCGAAGAACTGGGCAGCTCTCGACGTGGCATTCGAAACGGCAGTCCATAACAAAGCCGCCGTCACGCTACTCCACGTGATTGAGGCTATTGACACGGGCGACTTCGACGACGATCCGGATGTCAAAGATTTCTATACCAGGCTTGAAGATCGCGCGAAACGCGAACTGGAAACGATGGGGCAACGTTTCGTCGAAGCCGATATCGACGTCCACGAGAAGATTCGCTTTGGCAAGCGAGCTGCCGAAATCGTGAAGTACAGTGATGACCACGTCATCGACCTGATCGTCATGAGTTCCCACACGATCGAACCCGAAAGTCGGACATCGACGATCGTCACGCTGAGTTACCAGGTCTCACTGATCTGCCGCTGCCCGATCCTGCTTGTTAAGTGAAGCGTCTATGATGTCCGGTCCGGAGCATAGGCGACGTACGATGCCTGGCTCTGCGAAATTGATGCTCTCGATGACCGACACTTCAGTCTCTTCGTATTTCGAAACAGTTTCTGTCAATTGCGGTGTGTTTCTTCGTCGAGAGGCTTGTCGAGTTCAACGGTGTGGCCGGGGAGTGATGCGTTACCCGCGGAAAACCGTGGAGAATAAAACCGAACCCGCCTGAAATATTTCCCGAGGCCGCTTCCATCGATCGGCCTCCGTGTTGTATCCGACAAGGCTCGACGGCTATATCATCGCGTCGCCAGAGTGGAGCGTTGCCTTGTCGCTACGCTCGCCAGAGCGCGGACCGTTTACGTCTGGAGACGGTCGCTGCGGATGATTCTCTCAAGGCGGTAGAACGACCATGACACTCAATCGACGCTTCGAGCCAGCAGTCATCGCGGTGCTATTCGTGATGCTCGCGTTGCCAGCGTTCGGCGATGAAGACTCGTCGAAAGCCGGGGAAACGACCGCGACTCAGACGAAGTCATTTCTCTACAAGGCAATGCCTCGACGGACGTTGACGGTCTACTGCCCCGATGACTGGAAGCCGACCGACACTCGCCCGGCTCTGGTCATCTTTCGGTGTAACATCCCCGCGCAGCGCGAGCACTTCCGACGGCTCGGCATGGTGATCATCAAGCCGCAGCTTGCGCCGGTGAATTCCGGCCAGCTTCCAAAGCTCAGTCTCGATGAGATTGCTGCGTTGCCGCGTCCTCGGAATCAAGTCGAGGATTCAAAAAGCGTGATTCGCTACCTGCGAGCGAATACCGACTCACTGGGTATCGATCCGCATCGAATCGTGGCGACAGGAACATCAGGCGGTGGCGATCTCGCGCTGCAGTCGTACATCAATCTTTCATTTCAGGACTCGAACGATGACCAGTCGATTTCGCATCGCCCGGACGCTCTGGTTCTCTACTGTCCCGCGTTCGACGGCATCGATATCTGGTTCGTTAAGACCGACGCACTTCTTGAGCGAACGAAAATAGAAGCTCCGTCGTTTGTTCCGCACCTGCCGCGATTCGCCCGGATGACGCCTGAAAGATACTCCGTACCTCTCGACCATCGTGCCAGTCTGATCAAGCTGGCATCACAACTGGGGCAGGAAGAGGGCGTTGCGGACGCAGAGATTGCTCAGTTTCAGAAGGTGCTCGAACTCTTCAACGCACGAGACTGGCAGCTTCTGCATCCGGTCGAGGACGCGCTGAAGATGTCGGCATCGCGAATCCTGCCGAAGGAGCCGTTGCCGCCGACGATGATCCTGTTTGGCGACCGCGATCATCTGTCGAAATATCAAAACGCGTTCGTGGACAAGGCCAGAGCAGCGGGCAAGCAGTTTGAGTTGAAAGTCTATAAGGGGGGCGGACACAGCTTCATGACACAACCGGCATTCGAGAAACCGAGTACACAAGACGTAGAAGCATTTCTCAAACAACATGGGTATCTTCCGGCAGTCGTAGCCAGAAAGAAGAATTTGCGAACTCCGCCATCGGACGATTCAGGTCCGGAAGGCAAGTCATGAAGTCCTCGCATCAATCTCACATTCAACGCTCCCCGGAAAACTCAATTACTCGGCGAGTGGAAAACCAGCTGTCACGAATTCCAGCCGGAATTTGACTGACGGCATCGAAACTCGAAAGGAACCTGGCCATGCGAAGTTTACTCTGTTTCCTGATTACCATTTCTGTGGCGCAGATGGCTGTGGCGCAGACGCGGGAAGAACTCGTTCGAGGTGACAAGGCGAAAGTTGAAGCCGAAGGATTCTGGATTTACAACGATCTGTCGGGGGCATTCGCTGAGGCTCGTCGCACTGGCAAACCCATCGTGGTCGTCCTGCGATGCCTGCCGTGTCACGAGTGTGTCAAGCTGGACGACGAGCTGGTTGACACTGACCCGGTCATTCGACCGTTGCTCGAACAGTTTGTCTGCGCGCGACAGGTAGCGACCAACGGACTCGATCTCAGCTTGTTTCAATACGACACTGACCAGTCCTTTGCTGTTTTCTTCCTGAACGCGGATAAGACGATTTACGGAAGATTCGGAACGCGATCGCACCGTACCGACTGGCTGGATGACGTTTCACTCGAAGGGCTCGCCAAGGCGTTGAAAGGGGCTCTCAACCTTCACAAAAACTATGACAGTGTACGATCATCGCTCGCCGGGAAACGCGGTGCTCCCATGGAATTTGCTTCTCCGGAACTTTATCCCTCGCTCAAGGGAAAATTTACGAACGCTTTGAACTACAAAGGTGATGTCGTCAAGAGCTGCATTCATTGCCACCAGATCGGCGATGCACAACGCGAGTTCTACTGGAGTGCAAAGAAACCGATCCCGGACAAAGTGTTGTGGCCGTATCCGCATCCGAAAGCTGTTGGCCTGGTGATGGATCCAGACGAAATGGCGACCGTCGAAAACGTGCTTCCCAACTCGGCGGCCGCAGCGGCAGGTTTCCGAAGCGGTGACTCGATCGAATTCTTCAACGGACAGCCCATGTTGTCGACTGCTGACGTTCAATGGGTTTTGCACAACGTGAATCCTGACGGAGCCGACGTGCCTGTAACCGTGAATCGAAATGGCCGCAAAGTTGATCTGCCGCTGACGCTGGCCAGGGACTGGCGCCGTGAGGGCGACCTGTCCTGGAGAGTCACGACCTGGGGGCTCAGGCGAATCGCTGCCGGGGGGCTTGTCCTCAAGACGCTCTCAGTTGATGAGCGAGGTACGCACGGTCTGTCGCCAACCGCGATGGCATTGCATGTTGACCGGGCCGGAAAGTACGGCCCTCACGGAACGGCTCGGCGAGTCGGTTTTCGGGAAGGCGACATCATCACCGCGTTCGATGGCCGACGGGATCTGAAGACAGAACAGGATCTTCTCACCTATGTAGCGACGTCAAAGAAGCACGGTGACAGAGTTTCCGTCGAAGTGCTCCGTGAATCTCGTCGCATGACGTACAGCCTGCCTATTCAGCCGTAGATTGGATTACCCTCGTGGAATGAACGTCTGGAACAACCCGGCACTCCGCCAGCTGGTTCAGAACCCTCAACAACACCGGACCGACGATCAGCCGGTCACCCGTGTTTTGTTAGCGTCTTTGTGTTGCAACGCGAGGAATGAGTTTTGATGCCGAAGTTTTCATTGACTCTCGATAAGTCCGGAGAGTGAAAGATTACTTCAGTTTCTCTTTGAAGAATGTGTCAGCCACGTTGACCATCTCATCGAACCAGACCTGTTTGCCAAGGAACGGATGGGGCGCGTCCTTGATGACCGTGAGTCCGGACTGGATTCCGGATTTCGTCATTTGCTCGAGGAAGTCGTCCGCGTGCGTGCTTGGGTCGTCGGTTTCGCCGGTGATGAACCAGCAGGGCGGATCATTTTTGTCGAGATGATGAAGTGGTGACGCGAGGCGATAGGTCGCTGGCTTGTCCTCCTGCGAGCCGCCAAGAAACTGCCTCCAGATTTTGCCGCGTTCTTCGATTGCGGAGATCTCTCTCGTGCGCGCGGATAGAAAATCCGTCTGCGCGCCCATCGGTACCGCCGCCTGAATCGTGCTGCTGAATCTGGCGTTTCCTCCGTCGCCTTCCAGTTCCTTGACTCCGCCTGACGTTGCCAGCAAGGCCGTCAGGTGTCCGCCAGCGGAGAGCCCGATCGCACCGATGTGTTCGGAATCGATGCCATATTCTTTGGCGTTGGCCCGAAGAAACCTGACCGCTGCTTTGCAGTCGTTGATCGCTGCCGGAAAGGCAGCTTCGCCGCTGAGACGATACGAGATTGTCGCCGCGACATACCCGCGGGCGGCCAGCGCTTGAGCGACCTTGCCATGATTCACGCGCGAGCCATTCGCCCAACCGCCCCCGTGAATGCACACCACGGCGGGCAGTGGTCCGGAGACTTTCTTCGGCCGGTAAATATCCATTTCCAATGTTCGGTCGCCGTACCGCGCGTAGGTCACATTGAGCTTCGCATCCAGGCTGGCCAGCGTTGACTGGGGAATCGCGGTTCGTCCGTCGGCGGACGACGCATGACGGCCGAAACCGAATGCGAGAACGAGAAGAGCGATAAGTGTGGAGTGTTTCATAAGTCTGCAATCGCTGTCTGGGGTACGGGAACTGCGGCTGTAGCGGAATTCGCGGGAATTCTTTTTTCTGAGTTACTGAGGGAAGCCTTACAAAATTCACTACGACATGAAGAAACGTATCTGCCACCCAGTCTATTTCTCATCTTCTTCCAAAGGCCGGCGGTCCTCGAACGGTCCCCATAGCACACGCTGGTCGTATTCTTTGACTTGCCTGTAAACCTCGGGATCGTGATCCGGATTCAGCTTCGGCATTCGCGCACCGACCTTTTCGAAGTAGACCATCATTTCATTGAAGAGTTTTTGATGCTCCTGCGCGTGCTGCCTGGCGATGTTGTTCACTTCGCCTTTGAAAGGTCGAAGAGCATGGGTATGTCAGGACGCTCGTAGAAGTGCAGCAGTTTGCGCTGACCGGAGACCACGGCTGAGTGCGGCAGGCTGTCGCGGTAATGCGGGTAGTGGAAATAAAGATTGCGATTCAGAAACGGCTCGCCCGGTTGATCGCCTGCCATGTAGCCCGCCAGGCTGACGCCATCAATGTCTTTCAAGGATTCGGGTTTGCCGCCGGCCCAATCGACGAACGTCGGCAGGAAGTCGTAGTTGACGACGTTGCCATCAAACGCTGAACCGGCCCTGATCCCTGGCCCTTTGACGATCATCGGAACGCGAATGCCGCCTTGCCAGACCCACCACTTCGCACCGTGGTGTGGCTGAGTCAGGCCGGGCAGAAAGCTGTGTCGATAGCCGTTGTCAGACACCATGATCATGTAGGTGTTTTCCTCGATCCCCAATTCCTTGATTCGATCGAGCACCGCGCCGATTCGACCATCCAGGTCTTCACCCATGCCCAGCCAGATCGCGGGATCTTCCTTACGCTTTACGGTTTCGGCGGTCCTGCCGATCTTTTTGTAGTAGGCCTGTACTGCTGAGTGGCGAGTGTACTTCTCCCGTGTCGCCGGAAGACACTCGCGCCCTTCGTGCATAGCGTAGTGCGAAATCTGCAAATAGAACGGACTGCCGGCTTTCACCTGCTCTTCCATGAAGCCGATCGCCTTCGCCGTGACGCTGAACATCAGCTTGGGATCAATAAGGTCATCCGGCAGTCGCTGATTCGCTTCGGCAGGCAGCGTGTTGCCCGGAGTGTTGCTGGTGTCACCATCATGCAGCACGTAGCCCTCATCGCCGGGGTCGCCGCGCATGTGCCACTTGCCGATGTGTGCGCTGGCATAGCCAAGAGGCTTCAACGCTTCCGGAATGGTGACCGCATCAGCGTCGATCGTCATGTCCGAAATGCACGAGACGACCGGAAACCCCTTGAACTGTTTTTCGTTGTAGTACTCCTGCCTCCCATCGTTCATGAAGACCGTGAAGCCGTTGCGTGGCGAGGATTGTCCTGTCTGCAGACACACCCGAGACGGCGAACATTGTGGAGACGCATAGGCATTACGGAATTTCATACCTTCCCGTGCCAGTCGCTCAACATTCGGCATCTGCAGGACCGGCATTCGCGAATTGTTCATCGCGTCGTCCATAGCGACTGGCGTTCCATTCCATGCCCAGTCATCAATGAACAACAGGACGATATTCGGCTTGTCCTGAGCATAAAGCCCGCGAGGAGCGAGCGCGAAAATCCAGCAGACAGTCCAGAAGGCACGCTTCATCATTATCTTTTTCATGGCTGCAATCAGTCTTCTGTTTCAGTTCTTTGTTGCTGTGTGTGCTAATCGTCTTTATTGCCTTTTGGGGCTTTGCTCTTCTCGTACTGCGCGGGAAGTTCAGCGACCCAGCTTCGCAGATTCTTTCGGAGACTTGCCACCACATCGGGATGCTCCTCGGCGACGCTGTTACTTTCGCTGGGATCGACCGAAAGATCGTAGAGTTCCAACTTCCCTTCACGCTTCCGGTTCAGATGGAGCTTCCATTTGCCGTTTCGAATGGCCGGAGTGCTGCCGGTTGAACTCGTCTTCCAGAACAACGTCTTGCCACGCGGGCGTTTTGCTCCGAGCCAGATGTCGGAAATGTCTTCGCCGTCGAGTTGCTCAGGAAGTTCTTTGACTCCGGCGACCGCAGCCAGAGTTGGCATCCAGTCAATGAATGAGCAGACATTCGTTGAATCAACTTGATCTGCCTTCACCTTTCCTGGCCAGCGAATGATGAACGGCACCCGCGTTCCACCTTCGTACTGCTCGTGCTTGCCACCGCGAAACTCAGCGGCATAGCCCAGCATGTTGTTCGAAAACTCTCTCGGGGCCGTCTTTCCAGGCGTGATCGGTGCCGGACCGTGGTCGCTGGAAAAGACGATGATCGTGTTGTCTCGCAGGCCGAGATCATCGATCGCCTTCAACATTCGCGCGACGTTCAGATCAAGCTGGTACACGTCGCCAAGATACTGCCGCATCGACTCGTCGAGGTCGCCGCCGATTTGCACACACTCGTCGAACTTGTTCTGCATCGTGGGCGAAAAGTCCCGGCGATCGACCTTCAGGTTCTTGAACTCACCGACCAACGCGTCAGGCGTATTGACGGGAAAGTGTGTCGAGTGCCCCCAGACGTTGACGTAGAACGGCCTGTCCTTGTTGTCTTCGATGAAGTCGATCGCCGCTGAGTAAACGTCATCGTCACGGCCGGCGGACTTGTCGCGGCTCTTCCCAATCGTCTGGACGGTGTCGATACCGTAAGTGTCGCTGCTGTCTTCCGGCCCGATGTGCCATTTACCGAAATGACCGGTCCTGTAGCCTCGCTTCTTCAGTAGGTCGGTGATCGTCGTGCGATCTCCGAATCCAAAGTCAGCTGCGTACTTGGGATAACGAGCGGGAAACAGCCCTGTCATCAATCCTGTGCGGCTCGGGTTACACGTCACGCCAGTCACATAGTGTTGAGTGAACCGCGTTCCTTCTTTCGCCAGTTGGTCGATCGCAGGCGTCTTTGCATACGGATGCCCATAGCAGCCCAGGTCTCCATACCCGAGGTCATCTGCAAACATGAAGACAATGTTTGGTGGACGATCAGATGCCGCGTGGCCAATGTCTGAAAAAACAATCAGAAACACGCAGACAATCGCCGAACCGACCATCGCGTGAAAACGTTTTCTATTCATCGAGTGTCTTTCCGGTGTAATCATGAGCTTTGCAACGTCTTGCCGTCGACCGGCGTTGCGGAAAGCGTGAGACCAACAACTGTATGTGCGATGAAAGAGGTAGGCGTTACTTCCGTCGGACTGGCTGCATGGGAGTCGCCGTTTCTGCTAACCCGGGCACGGATACTCGTAGCATTTGAATGGTCCGCGCGTACCCGGGATGAGCGATCTGATTGGTCCACTCGTGCGGATCTTTCGAGGTGTCATAGAACTCTTCCTGACCTGCTCCGTAGCGGATATATCGCCCCTGCTCGTTGCGAATGCTGATATAGCCTTCGAGTGGATTGCCCTTGTCGGTGAGACCGGAGATCGCCGTGCTTTCCCAATTGGCGTTGGGGTCTCTAAGCAGCGGCACGAGCGAACGTCCGTCTAAATACTCCGGCGGTTCCAGACCGCACAAATCCGCCAGCGTCGGATAAATATCCTGAAGAGAAACAAAGCGTTCGCTGACACCTCCGGCTCGAGTCACGCCCGGCACTCGAAACATCAACAGGCAGTGAGTGGCTTCTTCCCACAGCGTCGCCTTCTGCCAGTGATGTTTCTCGCCGAGATGGAACCCATGGTCGGTCAGGAATACGACGATGGTGTTTTCCCTGTAAGGACTCGTATCCAGGGCATCGAGCACTCGTCCGATTTGAACGTCCGCATAGGCCGTGGTTGCCAGATAGGCGCGAACGGCTTCCTTGTGCAGACCGTGACTCAGGATTTGATCAACATACTTGCTCTTGCCATCGGTGAGGGCTCGACCGAGCGCCGGCACATCACCTAGATCATTCTTAAGAAGTTCCGGAGTGGCCAATTCATCCAGAGGGAACATGTCAAAGTATTTCTGCGGTACGTACCAGGGCATGTGCGGATTGAACAAGCCGCAGGCAATGAAGAAGGGACGATCATGCTTCTTCTCAAGCCGCCTGATGGCCGCCTCCACATTCGTGGTGTCGTTCATTTCCTCTTCGGCGAGGTGGATGGGCCCCCAGTCCTGTTCGCCACGTCCGACGGGTGTCAGAGGGGCTCCAGGCGGAGCGGGATCGCGTTTATGACCGACACGCTCGTCCCAATTCGGCTTTTGATCCCAGCCATGGGTGATCTTCCCGTAGGACGCCGTCGTGTAGCCGGCATTCTTGAAGAGACCGGCGAGTGACAGCGCATTTTTCAGCGGCTCGCTGTCCTTAACCTGCAACGCGTTGTGATAGTGCCCCGACTTCCAGGGGCTCACACCAGAAAAGAACGCAGTTCGCGAAGGAGAGCAAACCGGGCTGGCGGTATAGGCACGGCTGAAGTTGACGCCACTGTCGGCCAGCTTCCGAAGGTTCGGAGCGATCACCTTGCCAGGGTAACGGTCCGAATCCTTAAGGAGCCAACTGTTCAAATCATCGGCGATGAGGAACAGGACATTCATCGGCTTTTTCGGTGTTGAGTCATCCGCACTGCAGTTGGCACCGATCAGCGCCAATGCAAGAACGGCAATCACAACCGTCAACGATTGGCACTTCACTGTGTTCCGCAGCACCGCCAAACAATTTCGATAATATTTCACGTTGTCGTCTTCTATTGCTTTGTTGAACCGACTGTCCGTCACGAATGTCACCGAGTGCGCCCAAGGATTCGCTGCTCGTTCAGCAGGTCTGCCAACTGCTTTGCGATATGCGGGTATTCGGCGAGAAGGTTGCTCTGCTCAGCGGGATCGTCTTTAAGGTTGTAGAGCTGGGCGCCAAGCTCATTTCGTTGCGGGATTCTCTTTAGCGTCGGGCTTGCTTTTCCCTCAATGTATTTCCACGGCCCGCGACGAATTGCATAGTTGCCGTTGGGGCTGTGCACGATCATGGATGGCCGTAGAGGCTCCGACGACGCAGCTCCCAGAATGGCGGGCAGGACGTTGAAACTGTCCTCGGCGAGTTTCCCGTCCGAAGAAATTGCCTGGTCGGTCAACGCCGCGACCGTCGCATACATATCGACAAGGTTGATCGTTTCGTCACAAACCGTCTCTGCCCCAACACGTCCCGGCCAGCGAACGATGAAGGGCACTCGAAAACCACCCTCATAGATGCTGTGCTTGCGACCTCGCAGTGTGCCGTTGCAGCGCAGGCCGGCTCGGTAGGCCTCCGCCTCCGGGCGGTCGCCTTCGGTCATCAGGACACCACCGTTATCACTCGTGAAGATGATCAGCGTGTCGTCGGTCGCCTTCATGCGATCGAGCGTGTCCAGAATCCGACCAACGGACAGGTCCAGCTCGTGAATCCAGTCGCCATAGAGGCCGATTCCACTTGTGTCTTTGGTTTTGGCTGATGGCGTATAGGGAAAGTGGATTGCGACCGGAGCGAAGTACAGAAAGAACGGCTCATCATCGCGTTGCTTCTGAAGCCAGGAAATGGCGTCTGTCGTGAGTTCGTCCATCACGTTTTCGTCAACGCGTTGTGGAGCATCGATTCCCATGAAGTCTCGACCGTAGGGTGAGCTTCCAGCAGGAACAACTCGATCGCTCCGTAAGCCAACGACTTCTCGATTGCGAACATAAACACCGGAGGCATCGCCATGGTTCTGCGGAACGGCGAAGTGATAGTCGAAGCCGATATCCAAAGGCCCGGGACTGAGCGGTTTCGTGAAGTCGTGTTTCTCATTTCTGTAACCAAGATGCCATTTTCCAATAGCGGCCGTTCGATAGCCAACCGACTTCAATAGCGAGCCAATTGTCGGACGTGACGTGTCGATGTGTAGCGGATCGTTTGTATTGATCACGCCGTGCTTCTGGTCCGTGCGCCAGTCGTACCGCCCGGTCAGCAATCCGTAACGCGTCGGAGAGCACACCGAGGAAGACGTATTGGCATCGGTGAAGCGTCTACCCTCTTTGGCTAATCGGTCGATATTGGGCGTACGAATATGAGCTTCATCTGCGCCGTAGCTGTTCACGCTTCGATAACCGAGATCGTCCGCAAGGATGATCACGATGTTTGGCCGATCAGCGGCAACGGTCGTCGTTGCAATAGTCAATAGCAGGAAAATGCCGAAGACCGGCGACTGGATTCGAGCCGAAATTAGGTGCTGATATTCCGCGGGGTTTAATCTCATTGTGTTCTCGCCATTTCTTCCAGTGCGGCCTGATGAAGTTCCGCGACGTCTTTGTCGCTTAACGCCCTGTCAAATAGAGCAAGTTCGTCGATGCGGCCATCCCACAGCCCGGTTCCGCTGGCTTCGGTACCGAACCAGACTGTTTCAGAAGCACAGCTTGCCAGCATCGCACAATCCGTGATTGTCATCAGCTTGCCATTCTGGAAAAGCCGCAACTGTTTGCCATTGGCTGTCATGACAAGATGACACCACGTCTTGAGAGGCAGCAGGGTATCGCTGGTTACGGACCGCAATTTGCCATCGATACTCCGGACTGTCGCCAGCAGCAAGCCGTCTCTATCGAGTGACAAACCAAAGTTGCCATCGTCGCCGCGGAGATTGAATGCCACCGTGCTGTCATGCGATCGGGTTTCCAGATACACGAAAACAGCCAACGAAAAGTTCCCCGAACTCAATGGCGGCGGAGTGTCCACGCGTCCGCCGCGTCCCGTCGAATCAGCTTTGACTCGCAACGAACCGCCGGAAAACACTCCCTTTGCATGCGGCGGACGTTTTCCATCACCCGTCAAAACTTCACCCGAGTATTGAGGTGGCTCCGAGACCAGGCCTTTGTCGCGGATCGGCATCCGGTAATAGGCGACTGGCGACAACTGTTTCACCGAGCGACCGTATTTTCGTTTTGGCTCGTCGAAGTTGCGGATGAATCGATCGGTCGCCAGTTTGATCTCCACGGGCTTAGACGATGAGCTATCAATCCGCACAGCCTGCGACGTTCGAAGATCGACTGCTTCTGCAATGTTGCTGCCTGAGTCGTTTCGAGAGTGGACACGAACAAGACCATCAAAGACATGAACCTCGCTCTGCCCAACTTCAACGTCGATCGAAAATTCTGTCCCGAAGTCGATGACTTCGGCCTCAGGCGTCTCCACCGTAAAACCAATTCCTTCGGGAGGCACGCTGGCTGAAAGACGACCGCTATGGAGAACTAAACGCGTCTCGCTTTCTGTGTCAAATCGAGCAGGTGCCTCAACGTAGACCATGACTCCTCCAGCGAACTGGAGGTGCAACAGGCCGCGTTTCAGTTGGTACATCCCGACAGGCAGTCGCGATTCGCCCCAGACTTCACCGTTTTTCGTCAAAGTTGAGTCAACTTCAGCGACAATCGTGGCGACCTGCGGATCGTGGTTTAAGCCGACGCTCGCCCACCACGTAATCGCGGCAAGAATCAGCGAAGCGGCCACCGTTCCAGCAATGAGGAATGCGCGACGACTTCCATGAGAACGGAAGTTGGATTCACTCGTCAGGTGCAGATGATTGGCGGTCGAGACGTCGTCGCCTACTGAAGAATTCGTGACGAAAGTGGATCGGGTGAAATCCGCTTCTGAGAGCGCAGCAAGATTGGAAATGGCGGAGTCCAGATTCAGGTACTCGGTGAAATCACGCCGAAGCTCTTCGTCATTGCGTAACGCCGCGTCGAGTTTCAGCAGTTGATCTTTGCTGATTACTCCTGACACGTACTCGGCAAAAATCGCTCGTGGTTCGCTGTCTGCGTTCACGAAACGCCCTCCGTCTGAAGAGTGCGTCGTGTGCACTCCAACAATCGAAGTCGCGTTCGATGGAGCCACTGATAAAACGCAGAAACCGTCCGACCGCTGCTCTCGGCCACCTGCTGAATCTCTGCTTCTGGTTCGTACGCCGCCAGTACGAGTGCGCGATGTTCCGCCGACAGTTTGTCGAGACAGCTTTCCAGCGCGTCTCGCTGAGCTGCAAGTCGTGTCTCAATGGCCGCGGACTCGTTCGCAACGGCTTCAACGATATCTTCCGATAGAACGAGTCGATCCCGAGCGATATCCCGTCGCCAGGCCAGCACTTCGTAGCGGGCAACACCGAACGCCCAGGTCCTGAACGAGTCCGGCTCGTCGAGCTGACTGAACTTCCGCCAAAGGACCAGTGCAACACTCTGCGTCACATCTGCCGCGTCCTGCCGAGTGGGGACCAAGCGGCGCACGAACGCTCGAATCGCCGGCTCATTTGCCGTGAATAAAGTCAGAAACTGTTCGTGAGTATTTGCGAGGCCTGGTTCCATCGAGAGTACACTCCGCGAAATCGCGGAATTTTACGCAGAATCTTTGCGAAATTGTGATCTGTACTCGTTCAGGTCTCCAGGTGACGCCTGTTTCGGAGTCATCGATACTTCAATGGTTGTTTCCCGCGGTCGCTTGAACTCAACGCAGGGCAGCGGATTCGACACGAGCATCGGCGATTCGTGGGACAAAGGCCTTTCTGCGATCGAGCTCCTGCACAAAAACCATGAAGATGGTCTATCAACGGGCTGCTTTGATGGTGACGTCGTACTCGCCGGGGAAGTAGGACTTCTTTCCGTCGACTCGTGCTCCGACGACTTTGAATTTGCTGGACGATGGCGGGAGCAGGAAGTAGAGAAAGCCTTCGTCTTCGTAGACGCACGGGTAGAGTGTCTGGTCGATTCTTGCACAGACATTGAAGCCGAGACCGTCAACGCTGCACCCAAGGCCGACGGAGTCGCGGTAGACGGCGAAGTTTTCTACGCCCTGCTGGTTGCGGGCGGCGACTTCCCAGTCATTGAAGAAGTCTTTCAGAGCCTTACTGACTGCCTTGCTGTGAGGTGATTCTAACTGGTCGTAGTTTTCGCCGTACCAGGTTCGCAGGTCATCATCAATGGGGAATCGGACGAATCGCGTATCACTTCCTGTCAGGATCTGAATCTCAAGGCCGGCGTCGGTTGCTGTGAACTGAGTTTCGACAAGCTGGCTTTTCAGCCGCTCGCGATTTTCGGCGAAGTGGTTCAGGACGCTTGTCCTGACGTCGGCAGAAACGTCAACCAGGTTTTTGTCGACAATCTTTGGCGGAAGCGACTCGTTCTTGATGAAGGCTGCTGTTCGGTGGCCGTTCAGACTTGGGAGCTGTTGCAAATATAGCCAGCCGATTCCGCTAACCAGTGCGGCTCCGCAAAGTACGGGGAACCATAGTCCCGAATTCTTGCGTTTTGATCGGCGACGCACAGACGCCGCAATCGATGAACCAGCTGGAATGATCGGTTGGCCCGTTCCCGCTGACGGTGGTCCAGGAAACTGGACTGGATCCGTCGGGCCACCCACTTGCGGAAAAGCCTGCTCTGCCTGCGGAAAGACATTGGGCGCGACGGCCGGTGTCTGAACAGGAAATTGGCTGGGCGGAGCGGGCGGTGCAAATTTTTGAGCGGGATCAACTTGAGCATGGGCAGTCTGCGCAGGATCAAACGGCAAGGGAGCAGGTGCGACCGGCGGCGCTGTCAGGTCAGGCATCGGGGGCTGCTCAGGCACTGCCTGTTGCGGTGGATCGGCGACCTGCGGAACGAGCAACTTCGTCTGGCAAGTAGGGCAAGAGCCTTTTGCTCCCGCGGCGGCATCGGGAACGCGGATTGCAGCACCGCACTGGGGGCAGTTGAATTCGATAGCCATGTTAACTTTATGCTTCTATCAGCTGTGGCAGATTGTCGACTGATTCAAAATCGGAAGAACGTTTCAGATGCTGGGCGGGGCGTCCGCTCATGACAGGCTTTTCGCGGTTGATAGAGCGAGTTGCGAATGAGGCCGAACCTGGAATTACCCGTCGTTTTAGTTTCGCATCTGTCGGCCGGTTGAGTTGAATGAGAACGTTTTCATACTCGAAATTCTGCATGTCAAACTTGGCAGAATCGTCAGGAACGGTAATTCGCCGCCCGGTGCTCACTGGTAAGGCTGCGGCTTTCTCTGCAAATCCGCCGGTGATACCGGCCGCACGATTTGCTAGAGTCTCACGCATCTGACACTCCAGATAAACGCCGATCTTACTGTTTAATCAATGACGCATAACGCGTTCGACTATTAGCAATCATTCACAGAGCAATCATTCACAGAATGGTCCTGGATCATGGAACTGATTCGAGCACGAGCCTTCGCGCGAGCCGGTCTGATCGGCAACCCTTCAGACGGTTATCACGGAAGAACTCTGTCGCTGATCGTCCGAAACTATTGGGCTGAGGTCGTTCTCTACGAATGGGAAGACCTTGAAATCATTCTCAGCCAGGAAGATCGCTGCCGATTCGGCTCCATGGCAGAGTTGCAGCAGGACGTGAAGCTTCATGGATACTACGGCGGAGTTCGGCTGGTGAAGGCGACGATTCGGTGCTTTGCTGATTACTGCCAGCGGAACGGAATTCAGCATCACCGTCGAAACTTCTCAATCCGCTATCAGAGCAACATTCCGCGTGCCGTCGGCATGGCCGGGTCGAGCGGCATCATCATCGCCACACTTCGAGCATTGATGCAGTTTTACAAAGTTAACATCCCGCTCGAAGTTCAACCTTCGCTCGCGCTTAGTGTCGAAACGGGAGAATTGCGAATCAACGGTGGGCTCCAGGATCGCGTTGCACAGGTCTACGAAGGCCTGGTTTTCATGAATTTTGCCGAGGAACGAACCCGGATTCTCGACGGCATGGAAGTGGGGCAGTACGAACGGATTGATCCATCATTGCTCCCGAATATTTACATGGCATTCAGCCATGATGCCGGAGAGCCTACTGAAGTCACTCACGCGCCGCTGCGAGCGAGGTTTGACGAGGGCGACCCGAAGATTCACGCGGCAATGAAGCGTTTCGCTGAAATCACTGACGAAGCCAGGGCCGCGTTGCTCGCGGGAGACCAGCAGAGATTTCATCAACTGGTGGATGAGAATTTTGATCTGCGACAATCGATCTGCGACCTGTCTCCGTCACACGTCCGCATGATCGAAGCCGCTCGAAGCGCGGGCGCTTCTGCAAAGTTTGCTGGCTCCGGCGGAGCGATCGTTGGCACTTTCAGCGACCGGTCGCAGTACGAAGCTCTTAGACGAAACCTCACGGCTATCGGTTGTGAAGTTTTCCGGCCGCAGATCGAAGCGTGAGTTCTTTCGAACGTGCTACGACTTTGCAGCCATTCGGGCGGGCTC
Organism: uncultured Planctomyces sp.; assembly: GCA_937899075.1. Classification (GTDB taxonomy): domain Bacteria; phylum Planctomycetota; class Planctomycetia; order Planctomycetales; family Planctomycetaceae; genus JABMPE01. The sequence continues at coordinate 16,910 of CALDJX010000183.1, forward strand.
TTTGACGTGCAGCATCAGAATGGCGATGTCCGCGGGAGTAATCCCGCTGATGCGGCTGGCCTGTCCAAGACTCGCGGGCTGAACTTTTCTCAGTTTCTCGCGTGCCTCGGCGCGAAGATTGGACACGGCCAGGTAGTCGAAGGTTTCGGGAATGCGGGCGTTCTCGAGGTTCGACTGCTTCGCGACGGTCGACGCCTGACGGCGAATGTAGCCGGCATATTTTGTTTCAATTTCGACCTGCTGAGCAGCTCGGTCTGTGATCTCTAACTCGGCGACCGCGGAAGAACGCTGTTTGACATCTGACCATTTCAGTTCCGGACGACGAAGCCATTCTTCCAGAGTCTTGCCTTCGGATCGTTCCTTCTGAACCAACTGAGTCGCTCGCGCGATCTGCTCCTCGTGCTTCTGGTAGGCATTCCAGCGTTCGGTACAAACGCTACCGATCTCGCGCCCTCGCGGAGTCAAACGCCGATCCGCATTGTCCTGACGCAGCAGCAGCCGATACTCAGCCCGCGATGTAAACATTCGGTAAGGCTCATCGACGCCTTTGGTCACCAGATCGTCCAGCAGTACTCCCAGATAAGCTTCTTCCCGCCCGAGCACAAACGGATTTTTGCTGGCGACTTTAAGTGCCGCGTTGAGACCAGCAATCAAGCCCTGTCCAGCCGCCTCTTCGTAACCGGTCGTCCCGTTTAACTGGCCGGCGAAATAGAGTCCTGCGACGAGTTTCGTTTCGAGCGTCGCGTGAAGCTGCGTCGGCGGAGCGAAGTCGTACTCGACGGCGTAGCCGTATCGCATGATCTCGGCGTTCTCCAGGCCCACTATCGAGCGGATCATTTCATCCTGCACGTCCCGCGGCAGGCTTGTCGAAATCCCGTTGCAGTAAACTTCGAGTGTGTTGCGACCTTCAGGTTCGAGAAACAGTTGATGTGACTGCTTATCGGAAAATCGAACGACCTTATCCTCAATCGACGGGCAGTATCGCGGCCCCGTTGAGTTGATCTGCCCGCTGTACATCGGAGCGCGACTGAGGTTGGCTCGAATCAGGTCGTGAACCCGCTCGTTTGTTGCGGCGAGCCAGCATCCAATCTGCTCTTGCTCGATCTTCTCCGTCATGTATGAAAACGGTTGCGGATTGTCGTCGCCGGGTTGCGGCTCCAGTTTCGAGTAGTCAATCGTTCGGCCGTTCAGACGAGCAGGCGTGCCCGTCTTGAATCGTTCCAATTGAAATCCGAGTTCCGCGAAACACTGCGACAGGGAATTCGTCGTTCCTTCACCCGCTCGGCCGCCCTTCGATTGTGCTTCGCCGGTGTGCATGATCGCCTGCAGGAAAGTTCCCGTCGTCACGATGGCCGATTTCACTCGGTAAAGTGCGTCGCCACGAACTCGGACGCCGGTGATTTTTCCGTCTTCGACAACCAGTCCCTCGACCATCTCCTGGCGAAGCGTCAGGTTCTGCTGCTCCTCAACCCGCAGCTTCATCCAGAACTGGTAGGCCTTTTTGTCGGCTTGAGCCCGCGGGCTGTGCATCGCCGGGCCTTTGCTCTGATTCAGCATCCGAAACTGAATTCCGGTCGCGTCGATGCAGCGGCCCATCTCGCCACCGAGCGCGTCGATCTCTCGGACGATCTGCCCTTTCGCAACGCCGCCGATGGCTGGATTGCAGCTCATCTGCCCGACCGTGTCGCAGTTCATCGTGAGCAGAACCGTACGAGCCCCCAGTCGAGCCGCCGCCAACGCTGCTTCCGTGCCGGCGTGCCCCGCTCCAATGACGGCAACATCAAAATCGTAAACAGAGGACGTCATTATTCAGAGTTACCGTTCAGGGTTACCGCGTTGGAGTGTGGACCGAAGTTGGCATTCGTGTGTGATATCCGTTGGTCATTCAACGGAATCGCAATCCCAACCTGCCCGCAATCAGAGAAAGGCCAAACGGGATTCAAGGCTCAATCCCTGGCAATCGGGAAGAAAAGCAGGAGCGGACGGGAATTAACCCAGCTCAATCAGTCGTCGGCTCACAGTGTATTTGAGCGGAATGGCGAATCAAGCGACGTCCCATCCGCCTGCTTTTAATCATCTTCAGCGCTCGGACGCCGCGACAGGCCAGTCTGCCCTGCTTGGTCCATCATCCAAACCTGCTCCGTAATTCGCGCGCAGCCTGAAATCCGGAATGGCAGAATAGCCGCGGTCCCGCCCTGTCGTTTATACATAAGTCGGTCACGTATCTTCGGCCCAACGGGCCAGCTGTATGACAGCCCAAGGTATCGCCTTGGGAATTCCATCATGTAAAAACACCAAAGCCCCAATCGGGGCGGCCCTACTCATGGACGAAACAGGTTAGGACCACCCCGTTGGGGTTCAGTCCATTTGCCGCATAGATACCCCGGACTACGTCCGGGGCTATCATCGGGCTGGCCCGTTGGGCCGATCTTGAATTCTTGACTTATGTATAAACGACAGGGGCCCGCCAGCGCGGGAATGACCGAAATCTACAGCTCGTGTCGAAACTCTGAAGAGGCAGTGCGAGCGAGTTCAGACCCGGCTCAAACCAGTTCTTCGATGAGCTGGCGGTTGTCAACGAGGTACTGCGGGCGGCCGTTGGGGTCGGTCAGAGTGACGTTGTTTGGGTCGAGGCCCAACTGGTGGTACACCGTCGCGAAGACCTGCTGGAGGTGGACCGGGCGGTCCTGAGCGATTTCTCCCAGGCGGTTTGTAGCGCCGATGAACTGACCGTGTTTCATGCCGCCGCCGGCGATGAAGAAGGACGCCGCTCGGTTCCAGTGGTCTCGACCAGCGTTGCCGTTGACTCGTGGCGTGCGGCCGAACTCGCCCGACATCATGATGATCGTGTCGTCCAGGCGGCCTCGGATTTCGAGGTCCTCGATCAAGGCACTCAAGGCTCGGTCGACGTTCGGCAGCTTTTTGGCGAGAGCTGTAAAGTTGTTGCTGTGCGTATCCCAGCCTCCGATGGTGAATGAAACGCAGCGCGCTCCGGCTTCGATCAACCGGCGGGAGAGGACGAATTTCGAAGCGTCGCGGTCTTCGGGCATTCCGTAACGTTGCAGGCGGCGCGGATCTTCCTGGTTGGTGTCGAGTGCTCGCGCGACGTCGCCGGACGTGATCAGCGAGACGGCTCGTTCGGTGAAGCTGTCCAGAGCGTTCATCATGCCCGAACCATCGATGTCTCGACGGAGAGTGTCGAAGCCGCTGAGCAGTTCCTTGCGGTTACCGAGTCGGCTGCGCGAGACATCGCGGTTCAGAGTCAGGTTGGCTTTGCCGGTGCCGTCCGGCCGGTAGCCCGCGAAGACTTGACCGAGGAATCCGGGCCGAGTGCCGCCGGAGAGATCGATGAACGTTGGAGCGGAACCTGTTTTCGTCACCTGGGCAGGGCCAAACATCTTCGACATGACGGAGCCGATACTCGGTCGGCCGCCGAGTGATTCCAGCGACTTCAGAGGCCAGCCAGTGTCTGACTGAGCGCTGGAATGTTCATTATTCATGCCGGTGATGGAGCGGATGGCTGTGATGCGGTCGCCCATGCCGGCGAGAATCGGCATGTGCTCGCAAATGTCGAAGCCGGGGACTTTGGTGGCGATCGGTCGGAAGTCGCCGCGAAACTCTTTGGGAGCGTCCGGCTTCAAGTCGAACATGTCCAGGTGCGATGGGCCACCGCTCAGGATGATGTTGATAATCGACTTGCCCGTCGCGTTGGCGCCCGCCTGAGATTCGGCTTTGAGCAGTCCCGGCAGCGTCAGGCCGCCAGCCGCCAACGCTCCGATTCGAAGGAAATCACGCCGCGCCAGGCCATCGCAATGAGCGTAGTTCTGTCCGGTCCAGTCAAACATGATTCTGCCTCGCTCGCGGTTAAGTGTTTCTGACGACTCGGGTTCCACCCGAATGCACCGCCGAAAGTACCAGACACATCAAAGGTTGTCTATCGGAAGATCGGCTTTGAGAGCGTTTCGGGTTTAGCTGCGGTCGGCTAAGACGAACGAGCCACGGATAGGCACGGATTTTCACGGATGGTTGGGATGCTTGGGATGCTTGAGAACATCATCCGTGTCGATCCGTGAAAAATCAGTGGCTCCTTCATCCTGTAGTTGCGAGGTCTGATCCGCGAAGCGAACTGGCAAGGCGGCGAGAATCACCGGACAGCTCGTCCATCATGGATAGAGAAACGCGGTCGCTGGTCATCGTGCATGGCTGGGTGAAACGTCGCGAGATTACGGTGTTCAGGCAGGTTTTAAGGGCCGTTGACCATGTTTCGACAAGGCAATACCATCCCGGTCGATGATGGCTTAGACGACTTAAGTCAAACAGAGACATACAGTTCGCTGCACACGACAGCCGCCGGTTCGCCCGCACTCAGGGAGGGGCTGCAGACGGGCGATCGCAATTCAGCCGCAGGCCAATCCGCCGCGACCTGTCTGGCGACCGATCCACATGCTGATCCCACGGCACCGTCGCCAGACACTGCTCACGTTGTGCCGCGATCGACAAATACGATTCCTCAGGATCGAACTATGGACCCGCTTCAGAAGCTTGGTGATTCAGTTGGCAAAATCGGTGACATCTTCACCGCGGTCACTTCGACGGTTGAACGCAGCATCACCGGGATGTTCGGCTCGTCGAACGAACGCCGCGTCAAGAACATCGGATTCTCTCGCGAGAAGAATGGCGATTCGAAGATCATTCCGGGGTCGCTGATTGATCAGATCGGAAAGCTTGAGCCGAAGTATCAGGCTCTCAGCGACGACGAACTGGGGCAGACGTCCGCCACACTCCGAGCACGTCTGGATGCTGGGGAAACACTCGACGACATCCTGCCCGATGCGTTTGCGGCGGGGCGAGAAGCCGGCGTTCGATTCCTCAAGATGCGCCACTACGACGTGCAGCTTGTCGGCGGCATCGTTCTGCATCGAGGGATGATTTCTGAAATGACGACCGGTGAAGGCAAGACGCTCGTCGCGACACTGCCGACGTACCTCAACGCGCTGGCCGGGAAAGTTCACGTCATCACCGTGAACGACTACCTCGCCCGTCGCGACATGGAGTGGATGGCTCCTCTGTACATGGGGCTCGGTCTGACCGTGGGAGCCATTCAGTCGAATATGCATCCCGAAGAGCGGCGAAAGGTTTACGCCTGCGACATCACCTACGGAACGAATAACGAATTCGGTTTCGACTACCTGCGCGACAACATGAAGCCGACTCGCGAAATGCAGGCGCAAGGGCCGTTACAGTTCGCTCTGGTCGACGAAATCGACAACATCCTGATCGATGAAGCTCGAACGCCGCTGATTATTTCAGGGCCGGCACATGACGATACGACCAAGTATCCCAAGGCGGACCAGATTGCTCGCAAGCTGAAGCCGGATTTGCACTACGAGGTCAAAGAGAAGGAACACACCTGCCATCTCACCGACGAAGGGATTCGGTACGCCGAGGAACTCGCTGGCGTCGAGAGTTTCTACACGGCCGGCAACATGCACTGGCCGCACCTGATCGATAACTCGTTGAAGGCTCATTACCTCTACAAGCGCGACGTCAGTTACGTCGTCGAGAACGGCGATGTTGTCATCATTGACGAATTCACCGGTCGAAAGATGACCGGACGGCAGTGGAGCGACGGGCTTCACCAGGCAGTTGAAGCCAAAGAAGGCGTGCGGATCAAACAGGAAACGCAGACGCTGGCAACGATCACGCTGCAGAACTTCTTCAGGCTGTATGACAAGCTGGCCGGAATGACCGGTACGGCGATGACCGAAGCCGACGAGTTCCTGAAGATCTACGGTCTGGACGTAATCAGTGTGCCGACCAACCGTCCGATGCGGAGAATCAATCAGACGGACGTTATCTACCGCAGCGAACGAGAAAAGTGGAACGCGGTCATTGACGAAATCCGCGAAGTTCATGAGACGGGCCGACCTGTCCTGGTTGGTACCGTCTCAATCGAAAAGTCAGAGCACGTCAGTGCTCTGCTGAAAAAGTACGGTATTCAACACAGCCTTCTGAATGCCAAATTCCATGAGCGAGAAGCAGAAATCGTTGCTCAGGCCGGTCGGCTCGGCGGAGTCACTCTTTCGACAAACATGGCCGGTCGCGGTACCGACATCGTCCTCGGTGGAAATCCTGAGCACCTTGCCTGGGACGAACTCAGCAAGAAGTACGCGTCTCGTCTCGACGTGACGAAGGCCGAGTGGGACGAGGTCACCGAACGGATCGCCATACGGGAAGGAATGAAAGAGGAAGCCCGCAAGGTCGCAGATCTCGGAGGGCTTCACGTCGTCGGGACAGAACGTCACGACTCCAGACGAATCGACCTGCAGCTTCGTGGTCGATCCGGTCGGCAGGGTGACCCAGGTTCCAGCCGCTTCTTCGTGTCGCTCGAAGATGACCTGATGCGAATCTTCATGGGTGACTGGGTGAAGACGCTGCTGACCAATCTCGGTATGCAGGAAGGCGAAGCCATCGAAAGCGGAATGGTCTCACGTCGGATCGAAGCGGCTCAGAAGAAGGTTGAAGAACGCCACTTCGAGACTCGAAAACACCTTCTCGAATACGACGAGGTGATGGACGAGCAACGCAAGCGAGTCTACACGTATCGCCAAAGGATTCTCGATGGAGGGATCTGTCGCGACCTCGTGCTGGAGATGATCGATCGTCAGGTCGGGCAGTTTACCGAGCAGGTTCTGCATCGCATGTACCGTTGGCAGACGGTTTGTGATTGGTGCACGACGGTGATCCATCTCGATATTACGCCCGACGAAATTCGCGACATGGAGCGCGACTTGTTGATGCAGTTTGTGGTCGAAGAAGCCAAGCGTCAGGCTGACGAAACCATCGCGGAAAGCCTCGAAGAAAATCTGCCGGAGTTGGAAGACGAAGGCGAGTGGAACTGGCAGGCTCAGTCCCGCTGGATCAACACAATGTTTGGTTTGAACACGAACGATAAGGAGCTGAAGAAGGTTGGCCGCCGTGATCTTCATGTTCATGTTTACAAGCGTGCGTGCGAAGCCATTGACCGCTACGACCTGACTCCGCTGGAAACTTTTCACCGTGAAGACTGGGGTGCCGTGTCGCTGGCAAGCTGGCTCTATCAGCAGTACACGCTGCAGATTGATCCGAAGGATTTGGAAGGACTGGAGCCCGAAGACGCCATTGCATTGATCAATAAACGCGTCCGAGAAATGTATCACGAGAAGGAAGTACATTTCCCCGTTTCCGTTGGCTTTAACGGTTTCACTGTGAAGGATGGCGGTGGAGAACGACTGGACCGTGACGGTCTCGTGCGATGGGCAAACAGTCGGTTCGGAATTCGCCTGGCTGAGGATGATCTCGGCAGTGTTGCGAACCTTGAGAAGACTCTGTCTGACGCAAGCCGGAAGTTTCTCGAACGCGGCGATCTGTCGGATGAAATCAATCAGCAGCTTGACTCAATCTACGGACCGCACGACGAAGCCACCGCCGACGAAGTTCGCGTAGCGACACCGGAAGAAGTTGCGGGGCTCATCGCCTGGTCGAATTCGACCTTGAATTCAAAGTTCGTTGACGATGACTTTACGCGTTTAAGTCGAAACCAGGCTCAGGAGCGATTGCTGGAAGCTCACTCCTGGCGTTTCCGTCCGGAACTGCATCAGACGGAACGTTCGGTGATTTTGGAAATCCTCGACACGGCCTGGAAGAACCACCTCTACGATATGGACCGACTGCGTTCTGCCGTCGGACTGGTTGGTTATGCCCAGAAGGATCCGAAAGTTGAATACCGTCGAGAAGGTATGAAGTCGTTCGGAGAAATGTGGGACGGCATCGGCAACCAGGTGACGGGTGCAATCTTCCGACTGGAACACGAGAACTCAGAATTCGTCGGCTCGTTGTGGGAGATCACAAACACAGTCCACGAGAGCGCCGGATCAGTATCTGAAATGAGTGGCTCAGCGCCCGCGCCGGCAAGTTCCGACGGCGGTGCCGCCATGCAGGAAGGCGCCGAGGCAAGTCAGGCCACGCAAACGATCGAGCCAATCCGCAACCGAGGCGTCAAAGTCGGCCGCAACGACCAGTGCCCATGCGGCAGCGGCAAGAAGTACAAGAAGTGCTGCGGCACTTTCGACTGATCTGCGGGTCACCCCAGACTGATCTCAGAGTCACGACGTTCGAGCGGTGCCGCTTATGTTGAGCGGAGCGGTCATCTGATAGACGCATAGCTTGCCGTCGAACTGTGGGACGGCGAGTTGTCGTTTGTCCGGCGTGATGTCCAGGCCGCGGGCACAGTGCGAAAGTTGCACTGAGTGGAATGGTTTTTCTTCGCCAGGTTTCAGGAACCAGAGCATTCCTTTGTTACCGCCTTGCGGGGCACCGGAGGCCACGAGGAATCCGTCGGGGTGCTCGCACACTCCCCAGGCCATCCCTTTGTAGGCGTCGTCTTTCCATTTGTGGCGATGTTCGAACTTCTCCCAGTCGACAAGCAACAGCATCGGCTTGTGGACTCCGGCGAAAGCGTTGGTCACTTCGGTCAGGCCGGCGACGATGAGCGTTTTGCCGTCCTCGCTGAACCGCATGTCGCGAGCACCGCCCATGTCAGCGCGAAACTTCTGGTCGAAGCCCCACATGAATTTCGCTTCGATTGATCGAAGTTCTTTGCCGGTCTCGATGTCCCAGTCCTTGATGACGCCCATCAGGTCGAACGATGCAAGGCGTTTACCGTCCGGGTGAAAAACGGCTGCGTAGGGATACCTTTTATGGCCGACAAATTCCTGCTGAAGTTTACCGTCTGGAATACTCCAGAGTTTGATCAGGTTGTCGTTGCCGCAGGAAGCGAGCAGTTTTCCGTCCGGGCTGACTCGAACCCAACGGACCCAGCCTTTGTGCGCGTCGATCATCCTGATGGGTTTGGGAGATGCGTCGGCGGCATTCCAGACACCGATCTGGTGATCGTACCCGGCGGTAAACACCAGGTTGCCGTCGCGCGAGAAATCCAGCGAGCGCACCCAGCTTTGGTGGCCGGCGAAGATCGTCTTTGACGAGTCGTCACCAGACAGCGACCAGCGATAGACATGAAAGTCTTCGGCGCCGGCAAACACAAACTGGCCCGTCGGATCGATGCGGCATGTCGTTAGCGGGATGTCGTGTTTGAATTCCGCAACGACGTGAGTCTGCGTGACGTCGATCGGGTTTTCGGGCAGCGGTGGCGGAGCAGGGCGGTTGCCTGTTTGTGGGTCGCTCATTGATTTGTCTTCGGCGAGGTCTGTCATGCCAGTAACTCCTCGATCGGGGCAGCTGCGGGGTCTCCGATGGGAACGGGACGGCCGGTGATGTCGTGATTCGCGGACGTGTCCAGACCTAACGCTCGGAAGTAAGTATGAAAGAGGTGTCCGCCGCGGACTTCCCGTTTCGCGACTTCAGTGCCGTCGGCATTGGTAGAACCGACGACGGCGCCGGGGACAATGCCGCAGCCTCCCAGGGCAACCGAGAAGGATGCCCCCCAATGATCGCGGCCGTAACGCTGGTTAAGTTTCGGAGTTCGCCCGAACTCTGAGTAAACAAGAACGAGCGTCGATTCCAGCATGCCCGAATCGTGCAGATCATCCAGCAGCATGCAGAAGGTCTTGTCGAACTCGTCGAGCTGTTCCAGGTGAAAATTAAAATTCTCGGCGTGAGTGTCGTAACCGTGATGGGTGACTTTCACGCAGGTCGCGCCGTTATTGAGTAGCTCGCGGGCGAGGATGCAGCGAACGCCGAACGGGTGCGAGCCGTACCGTTCAACATCTTTCGCAGACGGCTCCTGTTCGAACAGCGACTTCCGTTTCATCAGTCGTCGGGCCATTTCGAAGGACGAGTCGAAGGCTTCGGTAAACGCCGGCTGTCCGCCTCGTCCGGCAAATCGTTCGTTGGCCAGGCGGCGGAATTCGTTGCGGCGCTGTGCGGCTTCTTCGTTGATGCCGGCAGGGCGAGCGAGATTCTCGGGAGCGTTGACGCCGAGCAGTTTCAGTTGAGCGTGCTGCGCCCCCAGAAAAGCGTTGGTGTTGTCTTCCAGGCCGCGCGTGGTGATGTGCAGGTACCCCGGTAGTGGTGGATTCGGTGGAGCGAGATACTTGGAAGCAACAGCTCCGACGTACGGAAATTCGCCGGTCGTGCGTCCTTTCTCCAGACGAAGTCTTCCGATGCGATGGTCGTTCGTTTTGAGGTCAACGCTGCGCACAATCGACAACAGGTGCATTCGCTGGGCGGTGTGCGGCAGCAGTTCGCTGATGTGAGTTCCAGGCACCGACGTCGGGATGGATCGAAACGGCCCACCGTATTTGGTGCCCGGTTTTGGATCCCAGCTTTCGAACTGACTGACGCCTCCCTGCAGAAAAACCTGCAGGATTCGCTTCTGCCCCGACTTGACCGCTTCCGCCTGTGCAGGAGTCAGCAGACCACCGACTGCAGCGGCGCCGGCCGCCGACCCGGCAACGAAGCTCCGCCGAGAGACTTCGTGATCAATGCGGTTGCATCCGATTTCTCGTCGCACGGTGCACTCCTGTGAAACTCTTTCGGGCGGGTAAGTTTTTTTACGTCATCGTGCCGCGGTAGGCGTCGTGATCAAAAGTTGTGATCAATGATTGAAGCGGAACTCTGCGCAAGAAAGCAACGCCCACGTCATTTCTCGAATGGCCGTTGGGCGATCGCTGACCGAGTCCAGGTATTCAGTGACGTTTGCCGTTTCGTCGACCGTCGGCAGTCGTGACAACACTGCAATGTATAGTTCTTCGGCGACTTCGGCGGGCGAGTCCAGTTTCTGAAGCCTGTCCGTCAGAACTCCATCCTGAGGTTTCAGCCACTTTTCGACGTTTGGACCGTTGATCTGGAACAACGCCTGATCGGCCGTTGCTTCGAAGCTTGTCTTCTGCCCGCCCTGTCCGGCAAAGCGGGTCACAACGAGGTCGACTTCTGACTTCAAACCTTTGTGCAGCGATTCTTCTCGCCAGAGCGGATCCGTTTGCTTTGCAGCAGCAGTCTCGGGCTCGGCTTTCTGTAGTGCGGCTTCTTGAGCTCTCATCGTCACGGTTGTGAATCCGGTGGCGACGACCGACGACCATGCGAACTGTTCAGGAGAGAGTGGCTTCAACAGTCCGCAAGCGAACGCGTCAACAGCTTTTGTTGCCTGATCGGAGTCTGACGGTGCTGCACTGGATCTCTGGTAAGTCGTCGTCAGTGCGAGTTCGTGAATCAGCCATCTGACGTCGTACTTGTGCGCGAGAAACTCGTCCGCGAGAAGTTTCAGCACTTCCGGATGCGACGGAGCGTTTTCGGAATGTCGGATGTCTAATGGTTCGACAAGGCCACGGCCCATCATCAATGCCCAGAGCCTGTTGACGATGTTGGTGCGGAAGTCGACGTTGTCCGCAGTGATCATCGCCTTTGCGAACTGCATGCGTCGGCTGTAAGTCGGGATGCCTCGAACTTTGCCAGCCGGCTTGGCGATGTAGAGTTCTTTAGCTGCCTCGGGATCGGGAATGCCTGGCAGATTCATCACGCGAGGATCAGTCTGCCCCTCTTCCGCGGTGAAGACCGATGTGAATTTGACGTCGCCTTCAGCCTTCTCGCCGAGCATCTTCTTTTTGGATTTCGAATCGGTGAACACGTAGCTGCGTTTGAGGAAGGCACTTATTCCGTAGTAATGTCGCTGAAGATAGTCGTCGATGTTCGGATGGTCGTGACACTGCGCGCACTCCAGGTCGACGCCCAGAAAGACTCGTCCAATGTCGCGCGTCACGAGGTCGATATCGAATTTGCGATCGAGGTAGAACTTGGCAGCCGGGCGAAGTTTCTCGTCCGCACCGTCGGCCGAAAGGATTTCGGTAACAAGCTGGTCCCACGGTTTGTTATCGCGGAACGAGTCTCGCAACCAGGTTTCCCACTCGGCATTCGGGACGTCGGTGCCGACGCGACGTTCCATCAGCATTTCGTCAAATACGTACTGCATGCGGCGAGCGTGTTGCGGGCTGCTTAACAGGCGGTCGATCAGTGCTTCGCGTTTGGCGGGCGAGGAGTCTTTGAGAAAAGTCCTCGCCTGTTCGGATGTCGGAATCGTGCCCGAAAGGTCGAGATAGACCCGTCGAATGAACTCTTCGTCCGACGAGACCGGCGCAGCGAGTGTGTCGAAATCCGGCGTGGCTGCGCTGACGAGGCGGTCGATTTCGTCGTGCAGGGAGCCGATCTGTGATTCCGATTGATCGACCGCGGCAGGTGCGATGGACGTTGGAAGCGGCGGCGCGGGAGGAACCGTGAAGTCTGCACCTTCTGTTGGCGCACCGAACCGAGCACCAGCAATCAACATGCTGGTCAGGACGACGATCGTGTGGAGACGTCGAGCAGGCATAAGTTGGACACAGAGGCGGGATGCGACTGCCAAAGCTGGCACAACGCATGGTGATGCTTTGCGGGAGGCGTCTGCGGCTGCAGACGGATCAACACATGCTAACTCGTTGTGGTGTTGTTTCGCAAAGCGAATTGCCGCTCAGTCGAGTTGTCGCCGAGCCCAGATCGTTCCGGTCTTCAGAAACACCCGTTCGAACCAGGGTTGTTCGACGGTCACCTCGAAGCCGCAGCTCTCCAGTCGTTCGACCAGTTTGCGGTGGTCGTGCGATGGGTGCAGCTCGTGAAATTCCATGCAGATTCGGTCGATTCTCGACATCACTTCGTCGCTCGTGGCGTCCAGAATTTCGTATTCGCCGCCTTCACAGTCAATCTTCAGCAGGTCGACTTTGTCGAATGAGACTTCGTCAAGGATCGAGGCGAGATCGCGACATGGGTGCGATGTTCGAACTGCCGGAAGCGGCTTGCGGCGATGCAGCAGCCGGATGAGGAACTGACCCCAGGGAGCGGGTGTGAATTCCGCGTTGTGGTTGACGCCGTTGAATTCGGGATATTCGAGGATTTCCAGCGTGCTGTCGGGGTGGCCGGCTGCGCAGCGGATTGTCTGGACGTTTGACAGATTGTTGCGCCGGACATTTTCCGACAGCGTGTCTTAGGCGGAGGTTGGCTCGACGCAGCAGATCGTGCCGGAGCCGATTTGTGGGGACATCCAAAGCGCGAACAGGCCCATGTTGGCACCGATGTCGACGACGCGAAATCCGTCCTGCCCCTGAAATTGTTCACGGTCGTAAAACTTCTTTTTGAAAATTTCCCAGCTCAGGAATTTCGCCGACGCCTTTTGTGCCGCGTCTGTTCCTGTGAAGGTCAATGCGTTGGGCAGCGGAATTGAAAACGCTCCGGATTCGTTTGAGTCAGTGTTCATTTGCGTTTCCGTTTCTGGCCGATCGTCGATCGCTCATCCGAATATTCTCGTTGCTTTCAGATATCGGCATCCCGTGTTGAGTCTCCAAGGCCGAATTCGTGTAGTTTTGAAATCGTGTAGTTTCCTGGTTGAACTCGGAGCCTCTTCGCAGATCGCGTATCAAGCTCAACGTTAAGAGGTCGCGACGAAATCACAATGCGGTTTCTCTGCGAATCCTCTTTTTCTGTAAAGAAAGAAGATTTAGGTGAGGTAGGGGTTGTGGCGTCATCAGGACAGGTGCAGAGTTTGTAAATCCGAAGGAACGATTTGTCAGGGAATGCCGTCTACCTCGCGGGAAGTTGCCTGTCGTTCTCCAGTGTCGCATTGGAAGAGTCTGGTATCTGCTTCTGTTTTGTCGGGATATGTCAAATTCGTCCAACGCCGCTGTTTTTTACGAAGTATGTTCGCACGTGAATCTGTTTGTATTTGCCCGGTTCATCAGGGCAAGGTCCAAAATCGTTTTTGTTGCATTGATGGGCCGTGTTTGAGGCACGAGAGACCGCCATCCAGTTGCCACTCGACAATGTTGAGTTGGTCGGCCCGGCGAGACCGCCTCAATTCTTAAACCCCACTGTGAATTGCCTTAGAAGGAATTGTCGTATGAGTCTGCAGCCACAAGAGAGCCTGATTGCCGAAGAATCTGTTTCCGGAAAAAAAGTCCGAACTTCGGGCTTAGTCGATTTCTCTTCCGAGGGAGCCGGGTATCTCGAAAACGGGCTGCAAGGCGAACGCAGGCTCAGCACGGCGAATCGGTGGCTGGAGGGGTTTCCGAGCGTCTCGAAGATCGAACGCTGCTGGCGGCGTTTAATCCACTGGCTGCAACTGCCGATGGGGCCGCTGGAAGTCTGCGTGACGCCATCATCACGGCCAACTCGAATGCCGAAGGTGACACAATCACTCTGGAAGCTGGCACTTACACGCTGGACGTTTCCAACTCGCTTGGTCAGGAAAACGCAGGGGCCGAGGGAGACCTCGACATTCTCGCCGACGGCGGCAACACCGTCACGATCCGCGGTGCAGGAGCAGGTTCGACATTCATCACTCAGACCGTTGCGGACCGGGTCTTCCAGATCTTTGGTGGCGCGGATGTGACATTTGAAGACCTGACGATCACCGGCGGGCAGGCCGTGGATGACGGCGCTGCACTCGCACAGCCGAATCTTGGCGACGGTGATGGTGGCGGGGTTCTCATCGCCGCCATGGCCGCGGTGACCATCAACGATTCTGAAATCACCGAAAACGCTGCGGACGGTGCTGATGCCGGCGAGGGCGGCGGCGGTATCTTCAATGCTGGCTCGCTGACAATCAGTAGCTCAGACATCACCTCGAACCTGGCGACCGCAGGCGCACTCGGAAACGGTGGCGGTATCTTCAACGATGCTGGAGCAACGCTGGACGTCACGGGTGGAACGATCAGTGGCAACAGTGCGAACCGAGCAGGCGGCGGTATCGAGAACAACGTTGGATCGGTGACGCTCAATAATGTCGCGGTCGGCGGAGCCACCGGGGCAGATGGAAACTCGGCCGGCATCAACGGTGGTGGTCTGCACGTTTCAGGAACGGGCACGACAAACGTCAACGGCGGCACCTTTCAGAACAACGTTGCCGGTCAGGAAGGCGGCGGTCTTTGGAACGCCACCGGTGTGATGACGATCGACGGAACGACAATCAGCGACAACGTCGCCAACGCCGGAGCTAACGGACTCTTCGATCAGGGCGGCGGCGGTGTGTTCAACATCGGCGGAACGCTGGACATCGACAACGCGACGATCACCGGCAACTCGGCGACGGTGAATCTGGGTAACGGCGGCGGCGTGATGACCGTCGGCGGGACGGTCACGATCGACAACTCGACGATCAGCGGTAATGACGTCGCGCGAGCCGGCGGCGGCATCGAGAACAACAACGGAATTGTGACGCTGACTGGTGTCAGTCTCGGCGGTATGACACCTGCGGGCGGCAACACGGCCGGAGTCAACGGGGGCGGTCTGCACGTCACTGGTGGCGGCACGACAGACATCATCGGCGGAGGAGTCCGGAACAACGTCGCTGCTCAGGAAGGCGGCGGCTTGTGGAACGGCACCGGTACGATGACGATCGATGGAACGACAATCAGCGAAAACATCGCAAGCGGAAACGGCTCTGATCAGGGCGGCGGCGGCGTGTTTAACGCTGGCGGAACAGTCAACATCCTGAACGGTGCAACGATTTCCGACAACGTGGCCAACGGCTCAGCAGGTAGCGGCGGCGGAATCCTGAACGATGCCAGCGGCGAGCTGAACGTCGATGACAGCGCGATCTCTGGAAACACAGCTAACCGGGCTGGCGGCGGTATCGAAGACAACTCTCGTCAGTTATCGACAGTCACGCTGACGAACGTCAATCTCGACGGCAACAGCGCCGGAGTAGACATCGGCGACGGAGCAACAGCCGCTCCGGGCAACGGCGGTGGTCTGCATGTTACCGGCCAGGGAGTGGTGATTATCGACGGCGGTACGGTCAACAATAACCTGGCTGCGGCCGAAGGTGGCGGACTGTGGAACGCTTCTGGTGACATGAATGTCATCGGCACGACGATCAGTGGAAACTCAGCGTTTGGAACGCTGATTGACCAGGGCGGCGGGGGTATCTTCAACGCTGGCGGTAATGTTGACGTCAACGGAGCAACGCTCAGCGGCAACACGGCGACCAGCGGTTTCGGAGCAGCGATATTCAACGAAGGCGGATTTGTTGCCATCGGGACGACAACTTTGCAGGGCGACGTCGCTGGCGGTGACCTCACCGACGACACCTTCAATATCGACCAGGCCAACGTCACGATTATCAGTCAGGGCGGAACCGATGAAACGACGGTTTCAGGTGGAGTTTCGGATGAAACATTCACTGTGACGCGAGACACCGTTGGTGCAGGAGTCACGCTAACTGTCGCTAACGGTTCGACGTTTACAGTCAACAGCGACGCGGAAAGCCTGATTCTTGATGGCGACCTTGGCGACGATGCGTTCATCGTCGACTTTGGTAATGGAGTGAATTTGGGAACGGTCACGAATCTTGCCATCAATGGCGACGCTGAGACCTCAGCAGACTCGCTGACGCTGACAGGGACCGGCTCATTCGTGGATGTCACACAGACGACGACTTCGTCCGTCGATGGGAGCTTCAGTCTTAACACCGATAAGATCGTGATCGACTACACCAGCATTGAAAGCATCGTCAACGAATTGCTGGAAGGGTTGAGTCTGGCTCAGACGCCTGATCAGACAATCGGTGCTGGAGCTGGCTCGGTCGACATTCTGATTGCGTCAAGCACCGACGATGGTGAGATTCCAATTCTGACCGTAGGAGCACTGCCGGCTTACGCGTCGTTTGTTGATAACGGAAACGGAACCGGAGTTCTGACGCTGAATCCGGGAACCGGTGACGCCTCCACCAACGCGGATATCACAGTTACGGCCACGATTGCTGGCCTGTCTGCGATGGACACGTTTAATGTGGCTGTTGTCGAGCCGGCACTCACTTTCCCGAACAATACGATCTTTGCGGTTAATTCGGGGAACGGCGAGGTCGGCAGTTTCTCGTCCGATGGCAACTTCAATACCGGGTCATCGTTCAGTACCGGGGCAACGATTGATGTCAGCGACGGATCGATTCCGGACGGCACACCAGCCACCATTTTCAAGACGACTCGCTTCGACCGTAACGGTGGTTCAGAGCTTCAGTATGCCTTCGCGACGGGAGTTGGCGAATTCGAAGTGACACTGTTCTTTGCTGAAATTTACTCGCCAGTATTCCGCACTGGTGGTCGCGTATTTGACGTCAGCATCGAGGGCGTGCTGGAACTTGACGACTTTGATGTCTTTGCTCAGGCAGGAGCTGGCAACAAAGGAATCGCTCGAACGTTCCAGGTCGTTTCAGACGGCACACTTAACATCGACTTCGGCCACGTCGTCGAGAACCCGATGGTGATGGGGATTTCGATCGTCGATCTGAATCCGATTGCCAACGCGGGGCCACAGGTCAGTCAAATTGGACCTGTCGTTAATAATCAGTCCGGTCAGACGACAACGATCAACGTTGGAGCTGTCGACCCGGAAGGTGACGAGATCACGTTGTCAGTCACTGGCCTGCCAGACTTCGCCTCATTCGTGGACAATGGCAACGGCACGGGGACGATCACGGTTGCATCGGCGGCGACTGACGAAGGTTTGTTTGGTGTCACGGTACAGGCATCGTCCGGCACACCGGCTTTGACGGACTCTGCCTCGTTCACGTTGAGTGTTGCTCCGTTTGTGCCGCAGCCGATCCCGAATGAAGTGATTAATATCAACGGTGGCGGACCGGCATTGTCGGGCGATCCCGGGTTTGTGCGGGATGACAATTTCCAGAACGGAGTCGGTCTCGACTTCGGCACTGGAGCGTCCATCGATACCAGCGATGCTTCCATTCCAGTGGGGACTCCGGCGCAGCTGTTCAAGACGGTAACATTCGACCGGGCTGGTGGAGCGGAACTTCAGTTCGACGTTCCGACTCAGCACACGGGGATCACCTACGAAGTGACTTTGTTCTTCGTGGAAATTTACAGCCCGACCGCTCGTACCGGTGCCCGAGTCTTTGACGTCAGTATTGATGGACAGCTTGTCCTCGATAACTTCGACGTCTTCGCCGCCGCCGGGGCGATCAATCGAGGGATCGCCAGGACCTTCCAGATTACGAGCGATGGCAACGTCGACATCGACTTCGGTCACGTGAACGAGAATCCGGCGATCGCAGGTGTCTCTGTCAAGCAGATCGATCAGGTCTTCAGCACACCATAGGTGCGGGGTTGGTTTCTGCAGCGTCAGGAGCTGACACAAGTGAAGTTAAGGGGCGTCTTCTTGAAGACGCCCCTTTTCTTTTTCTCGATCACGTTGGTTCGGTACGCCTGACAGGGAGATTTCAGTAGTCTGCCACGTCATATTCGCCATCGCTGATGCGGTGACGAATGCTCGTCGCGAAAACTGCGATGAAAAATTCCGCCGCCAGACTGACGTTTCCTCTCGACCTGCCTTCTCTCGAAAAGCCTGCCATGAGCGAATCCGCGCCGTCAACCACACCATTAGCCAAACCCTGGTATCAACGCATCGGTCCGGGGTTGATTACCGCATGCGTCGTCATCGGCCCGGGCAGTATTCTGACCAGCTCGACGGTTGGAGCGAACACTGAGTATTCGATGCTTTGGATCGTGGCCATTTCCGTCATCTTCATGATGTTTTACATGACGATGGGCGC
>CALDJX010000184.1 GCA_937899075.1 uncultured Planctomyces sp.
TGGGACGCCGGGCTCTGGTCCGCTGCGTTTTGCGAGTGCTCTTCGGAGCCCGCTGGAGTTCCCGCCATGCGGAATCCGGCAGGTTTTCCGCGATTTCCACGAGGTTGGGCATCGCATCCATGCCGAACACGAACTCGACATTGTCGGCGTCCCAGCGATCCAGCTGCGTCGTCTGAGAAAAGTCAGTATCACCTCGCAGCAGCACACGCCGGAACCCGGCCCGTCGACACAGACTAATGGAACGATCGAAGTACACGGCGGCGTTCTCATGCGAGGGGCGGTTGCCCGAGCGGTTCGCCAGGTACAGCACCTCTCGCGTATTCGCCAGCGTCACGACCAGCGGGTGGCGGCATCCCCGCATTCAAACCGCCTCTGGCGGGCCCCACTGGCCTTTGTAATTCATGCCGATGCCTGCCTTCTTCTCACCGCAGGTTTCGACCAGCGTGCCGTCCGCTTCAATGACGGCCTGATCGAAAAAGGCGTCGGGCTGCTGCCGCCAGACTTTCAGGCGAGGTTCATGGAAGGCTTCCTGCAACGCGAACACGTCAAGCTTCGAAAACCGACGACAGAAATCTCCCGCCGTGGTGGGATCGGGAATCCTCTGAGCTCCCAGCGCGTCGAGATACGCCTCGTCATTCCGCCGCAGTTCCAGGTGCTCCAGGCACGAGCCACCGACGAACAGATTAAACGCGATATTGAGCACGTGATCGGCTTCGCTGTACGGCAGATGAAACCGGAAGATCGGACACAGCCGGTTGATGCTCCCGGCGAGATCCAGTTGCCTCACAAGCTGCTGCACGACTCCGATCCCTCCCGCGGAGATGGCCTGCGTGCGATCCGCCAGCTCCAGCTGAACCGCCGGCGTAACCAGCATGGGCGACTGCCCGTTCCAGTTGGCTCTATCAATCCGTTTCACCATCCGACGCTGCCGCGTCTTCAATCGATTCCGTATACTCTGCTTCACCTGAAAACCTCCTTGTGACCGCGATGTTTCCTGATCGAACACTCAAGACACATAGCAAATCACAGGAGGTTTTCTTCTTTGCAACGATTCGCAAAAACCAGCTACGCTGGTTTAAGGGTTAGTCGGGCTGTTGCCGACGTATCGTTGCAGGTTGGTGTCTCCGGCAGCGAAGCCGAGTGGGGATTCTGAGCTCCAGCGTGAAACGGTTTCTTTCGAACTGTGCATGATTGGCCCTTCTGGTTAGTAAGAGGTTGTGGAGACAGTGTGAGTTTTGAAAGCGTTCGTGTTTTCCTGAGTCGGGCCGTGTCGGTCTCGATACATTCCTTCCAGGAAATCCGCAAACGTGACGGGATGGCCGGTTTCGTGTTCGTCGAAAAGTGTTTCGCCGCGCATGGCGGAAATCGCCATCTGGAATTTGTACGTGTCCTGCCGACGCGGAAACAGATATCGCGAAAGCAACAGATCGGATTCTGATTCGATCATCCTGCCTTCGTCCTCGGTTGCTTTGCCGACATCGCAGATGTGCCGTGCTCGCAGAGCAACGAAGATGCCCAGCAGTTCACGTTTCGACAATGCCCGCAAATCTGAACCGCACCGAAGAGCACTCTTCGGAATGGCAACGTCTGCCAGAAACTCTTCGTCGGTTCGGCAGGACCAGTGGATCGACGGTTGACAGCTCATTCTCAGTCATGGCGAGCAGATGGCGGAACTCCATCTTTGAGTAGTCACGCCAGCAATCAATCTCGGCCGCGACAGGAATTGGAGAAAAAGCCACAGCAGCAATCCTCAAATCAGATGAGCAAGAAATGGCACCTTATGCTCACAGCGAAAGATTGTTTCGACTTATGATCAAATGATCAATCGGAATCTACATCTCGGAACCATATTTGGAGAAGCTTACCTGAAGGTACAACCGACCGTTGGCTGCACGGTCGTCATGCGGACTCTGGCGATGCTCATTGCAGGTACCTGCCTGTGGCTTCTGATGGATTTCAGTTCAATCTGTCCGGGCCGAATTCGGGCCAGACATAAAAGTACCGGCATGTGTGACAGCGTGAAAGGTCGCGGGAATTGACCGCTGAGTTGTCACCGGAGCACTCTTGCCGACAGAATCCCAAACTCAACGGCATTCAACACTTCAACGGCTGGCGGATATGCCTTCGCAATCCGGCCGCAAAGCACCTCTTCTAAACCCCCGCAGGACGCACAACATGTCTGATGAATCACTGATCGCCGTCTTCGTCGACTTCGAAAACCTGGCACTTGGCGTCCGAGATATGAAGTCCGGTTCGTTTCGGATCGAGCTGGTGCTGAAGCGGTTGCTGGAAAAGGGCCGGCTGGTTTACAAGCGAGCGTACTGCGACTGGAAAAACTATCGCGACGAGGTTCGCATCTTTCACGGCCAGGGCATCGAGCTGATCGATATCCCGCAAAGCCGGATGAGCGGTAAAAACAGCGCGGACATCCGCATGGTCGTCGACGCTCTGGACCTGTGCTATTCGAAGAGCCACATCGACGCCTTCGCGCTGATCTCCGGCGACAGCGATTTCTCGCCGCTCGTTTCCAAGCTCAAAGAAAACAACAAACGAGTCATCGGCTGTGGCGTAAAAAGCTCGACGTCCGAACTGTTGATCGGCAACTGCGACGAATTCATTTATTACGACGACCTGGCGAAGGCGGCGCAGAAGCCTCGCCCGCAACGCAAGCAGGCGGCCAAGAAAACAACGAGCTCCGCCGGCACCGATCCCAAAAAGCCAGAGAAGAAAGACCGCAAAGAAGAGGCTCGCGAGCGTCTTGTCGAAGTCCTGGACTCGATCGAGCAGGACTACGACCCAGTCTGGGGCTCACTACTTAAGCAGGTCATCCGCCGCGTTTATCCAGGTTTCAGCGAAGACTACTACGGGTATTCGAGCTTCTCCGAACTGCTGGAAGAAGCCGCCGACATGGACCTGATCGAAATCGAATTCGACGACAACCGCCGCAACTACCAGGTCCACCTCAAAGCCGACTGACACGCCGCGACGAAAAGGACGCTGACATGGCATTCAGCACGCAGAACACTCTGACAGCTTTTCGATTCACGCTGGCGTACGCCGAGAAGCTGGTGGCGGATCTGGATGATGATCAACTGGCCGTGCTGCCTCACGACGGGATGAATCATCCGGCGTGGATTCTTGGGCATGTCGCCCTGGGTTCTGATTTCGTGGCGTTGTTGCTGGGGAAAGATCTGCTGACGGACGACAGTTGGATGAAGACGTTCGGGCCGGGTTCGGTGCCGGTGGAAGATCGGTCAGCCTATCCGACGAAAGCAGAACTCGTCGACACGATGCGGAAGACTCACGCGCGGGCGATCGAATTGCTGGTAGCGGCGACGGCCGAAGAACTCGCCGCTCCCAACCAAACGCCGTTCTTCCCCGAGCAGTTTCCAACCGTCGGCGATCTGGCCACACACCTGGTGACAACTCACGCCGCGATGCACCTCGGTCAGCTTTCCGCCTGGCGACGTTGTGTCGGCAAGAAAGCTGTGCTCGGCATTTGACGTCTCGAACATTCGCATCGCGGCAGGGTGGCCCAACCACTTGTGGTTGGGTGCCGAAGGCACAAGATGTCTCATCCTCAGCGTTTGATGAAACTTAAAAGCTTCGATCTAAATCGCATCCGCATGATGATCCATCTTGTCGCTTCGCGAAACAGCCATGCTGGCTGTGCCACCCGCCGAATCCTTCTCCAAAACGTTCGCAGCGAGGCCCTTCGGACTGTCGGTCATTAAGAGCCGCGGATTTCACGGATGAAACACGGATGGCTGCAGTTCTGCGGTGAACTTCAGAACCGGCTCGGCCAGTCCGATTACTTCATCATCGATCGACTGCGTTGCCTTCAACGCTTTCCAGCAATTTCAGTTTCAGCTGGAGTGCCTTCTGCATCTGTTGCAGTTGGGTCTGCTGGGCAGCAAGTTCGTCGTTCTGTTTCTTTGTGAAAGCAAGTGCGGCGGTGAGTTGATCGATCTGCTGACGCAATGATTTCTGATCGGTCTTCATAGTCTTTGCAGCGACCACGTTTTCGAAGATCGCTCCCGACTTGATGGCAAACAGCCGGCTTCGAGTTGCCTGATAGAGCACTCCGTCGGCCACGGTTGGCGTGGTCGTTATCGCTTCGCCCAATGAGACTTCGGCGACCACTTTAAGTTGCTTCGAGAGTGCGAGGACCGCCACTTCTCCGTCTTCGTCCCCAACGTAGACTCGATCATTGATGATGATGGGGGACGCCAGGCATGAGGAAAACAGGTCGTGAGTCCAGTGCCGTTTCCCAGTCTTCGCATCGAAGCAGTGGACAAGGCCGGCAGTGTCGGCGGCGATGAGCAGGCCATCTTTCGCGACGGGTGTGGAGATGCTTCGGTGGAAGACATCTTCGAAACCGACTTTCTGAACAGGATCAACTTCCTCCTGGCCAAAGTGCCAGACGACCGCAGAATCCGGATTCGGCACGAACTGACTTCGATTGACGATCTGCGGGCTGACGTCGCCGCGTTTTTTTGGATCGATGCACCACAGATCGGCATTGCCTTCTCCGTGCTCGGGATCCTGGCCGGTTGCCATGTAGACTCGACCGTCGTAGATGAGCGGCTTCGCAATCAGGTTATTGCGTGTTCCGCGGCCACCGAGAATCCACTTGGCGCCTTTCGGGTTGCAGTCGAATTTCCAGAGAGTCTCGCCAGTCGCGGCGTCGAGTCCGAACAGCCAGCCGGAACCGCTGGGGCAGATGACCTGTCGCACTCCGCCGAATTCTCCATACGCCGCTGACGACCACTGGCCATGCAGAATCGGGTTTTCACGATCACGGTTTGTCCAGACGATCGCTCCCGTTTCAGCATCGAGGGCGACGAAGGAAGGAGCATCAGGAGCCGGCACCTTTCGATGCGTGTGATCGACGCCGTTCGGCACCACGATGAAAAGATTTTCCCATCACTCGTGATTGTGCAGTCGCTATGGTTGTGTGGATAAGATCCGAACGTCTTCATCAGGTCGACGGTCCAGACGACGTCCGCACGTTTTTTCGGTTGTGAGTCGCCCGCCTTCAGAATTTTGCCGTCGGGACCGTCAAGCAATCCGTTGTCCTCGCCGTCGTGAAATCCTTCGGTGTCCATGCAGACTACTTCAGACCGATTAGTCACGATCCAAAGTCGGTTTCCAGCAACGTACGGCGATGCCGTGATGCCTCGGAAGGGCCAGTCGTTAGCACGCCCGGATGGCATTTTTTCGACCGAGTACTGCCACAGAAATTTCCCCGATTCAACATCGAACGCCAGCAAGCAACCCAGATCAATGGCGTCCGGAAACTGTTCGACGTACCCGCCGGCGTTGTTCGTCCCGATAAAGACCTTACCGCCGGAAACGACCGGCGACCCGTATGTCTGAGATCCAAGTTTCGCCGACCACAGAATGTTTTCGCCGCTTTTGACGTCCCAGGATTCGGGGGCGGCCGGGGCGGTGAAAGCGTTGTTGGAGTCGGTTCGTTGGCGAAGCGAATTCGACGCGGACACAACCGGGTAAGTAGTGAGCTTTACCGATTCAGGTCGTGCGTCATCGGTGACAGCAGAACGCGCGGGTGCACGATCGCTGTCAGCGGCCGTTTGAGAATGCCCAGCTCGGGGAGCCGCCACGAGAACTCCCAGCAGCAACGCAGTGGCCATTGCCGAGCGACGTGCGACGTGCGACGTTGCTGAGTGGTTGACGTGGAGTGGCAGAATCAAGAATCGCAATGATCCGACTTTCAATATTCGACGAGCGGGACATCGCCATCGCCACGGCGTTCTGATGGCGACTGGTCGAAAACGATCTGGCAATCTCGGCCAGATGCCTCGCGTAGTCGACAGGTTTCTGGCCAGCATTCAGAACAAGATCGTCGCAGGCTCGTTCGCAGTCATGCCGAAGCTGACGAACGACGAACCACGCCAACGGGTGGAAAAAGTAAATCGCAGTGACCAGTTGCCCAAGCAGAATTGCAGCAACATCTCGCTGCCGAACGTGGCCGAGTTCGTGCAGCATCACGGCACGACGGCGGTCATGCTGCCAGTCTCGGGCGGCCAGCGGGAGCAGCACCGCTTGACGAACCACTCCGCACGCCAGTGGCGAGATGTCTGCCTGAGACTCTCTCAGCAACACACGATCGCCAACCTGCATCGTTGCTTTGGCGTCGTGCCAGTCAGTGGCCCACTCCGACGGTGTGTCGTCTGTCGATGTGCGGACAAGGCTTCGAACTCGGACATTGCCGACGACAAGTCGAACAAGCTGAACGGCGACACCCGAAAGAAAAATGGCCACGGTCAAGACTGACCAATCAATCGTCCATGCTGGAGACGAGTTCGCTTGTTGCATTTTGCGATCCCGTGCAGCCAGTGTCAGCTCTGACGGACCTGTAACGACGGGTTGGGTAGTTGCCCTGTCGATGCCCGCGAGGGAGTTCTCATCCGAGCCCTGATTTGGCCCAGCCACGTCGACGGCGGCCGAGTCGATCGTCGGTGCCGGCACGGCTTGCGGAACAACAGATTCCAGGCGATCGCTCGTCACGATTTCCTGCGGTACCGATTCCTCGCTCAAGATCACGATCGGAAACGCGGGGCCGACGGCCATCATTAAAGGGATCATCAGCGAAGTGGTCAGGCCGCCGATCCAGACAAGCCGTCTGGCGGACGCAGCGGCAGATCGCAAAGACCATCCGATAAGCATCGTCGTGAGCAGCACGACCGTTGTGCGCAGGCTGGCGTCAAGAATGAACGCGGTCGCCGACTCCATGGCATTTTCAAAAGAACTCATGATTGTCTCCGAAGGTAGGGTGTGCCGGCAGGTGGGATTAGCGGTCTTTCTGGCGGGCTTCTTCGATCATCTCTTCAAGCCGATCGAAATCTTCGTCGCTCAACTTGCGGGATTCCTGATCGAGCAACGCGGCAACAGTCTCCATCGCCGAACCATCAAAGAAGGTTCGCATCAGATGACGCATCGCTGATGTGCGAGCGTTGGTCGGGGCGACGACGGGAACGTAGACGTAGGTAACGCCTTCTCGCCGATGTTTCAGATGCCCCTTCTTCTCCAGCAGAGCCAGCGTGGCTCGAACGGCCGAGTAACTCGGTGGGTCAGGCAGTTGCTCCAGCACCTGATTCGCCGTGGCTTCGTTCAGCCGATAAATCACGTCGAGAAACTGCCGCTCGCGACGGCTCAGGACTTCCGGTTCTGCTTTGCTGCGTTTTTGCTTTGCCATGATCTTTACTGGCCATTCACCGGGGAGTGCGTGCGAGACTGGCGGGGAGAATTGTCGCTCAACACCAGCTTAACGACGTGCTAAAAATACAGCACATGCTGAAATACTAGCAGGCAAGCCGCTTCATGCAACACGCAAGTGCTGAAATTTCCGCACGTTTGCAGAATTGCCTTTGAGCAGCAGAATGTGCCCGGCAAAGCCATGAGTGGGGAGGCAGCCGACGTCAGTACCAGGAGCAGCCGTCTGCGTGACGGCTCGATGCGTGGAGCCGAGCCTGATCGTTTGCAGGTTTGATTAACATTAGCCCCGCATTCCAGCAGCGTGGCGACAGCAACGGTGCTCCGAAACCGCACGGCATGATGCAGAGCCGTCACACCGATCTTATCGGCAGGATGAATGCCCGCCCCAGCGTCGCGCAACTCTTCAATCGCCTTCAGCTGCTCATCCGGATTTGGCTCGCACTCATAACAAACGCTGGAAAGCTCGTGCGTCGCGTTTCGCAGCAGACAGCCAGAGATCAATCCAAGGAGAGTCGCATCTTGAGCTGCCGAAGCATGACGTACGGGGGGAGACAATTGACCTTGAACTGGCGTGCGACGTCAGGCAGCTTCACGAAGGCTTTGGATTCTGGAGCACGAACTTCGTAAGTGACGAGTTCTCGCTTGTTCGCCCTCGCGAAAGCAACGAGCCACGGATCAGCCCCTGCGGCAAACTTCTGCTTTGCAGCAGTAGAGAATCGTGGTTGTGCCTGGACCCACTGAATGACCTCAGCATAGCTGTCCTGTACATCAGGGCTGTCCACAGCGTCGAAGAAACCCTGCGGCACGTCGTCACGAATCCACACTGCTAAAGCATCTTTCCCTTTCAGGATTTCTTTGCGTACAGGAGTGATACTTCCAATGCATTTGTCGCTGAAACCTTTGATTAAAGCGGCCCAGAAACCGGGGCAGATGTCGAATGTGTAGTGTTCACGCTTTGAACGGATCAAGCTGTCAGAGTCCAGAATGAATCGCGATTTCTCGCTCATCTTTGCCCCCGCTGGTCAAGAAGCTGGACATACTTGTCGAACGTGCCCCCATGAAGGCGAGTTAGATCATAGGCGTCCGAATAGGATAGTCGGCCTTCGCTTGCTGCCGAGATCACGGCGTGGCCAAATCGTTGCCCGAGCCTTAGGTTCTGAGTTCGCCAGAAGTCTCCTCCTGACTTCCTGGCTTCGCCCTTCTTTCGCTCCCGATTTGTATACCGCCGATAGAAGTTGAAGAACTCATCTTCCGTAATGAGCTCCTGGTCCCTTGCACGCCGTGCGACAACAATCGGACTCACTTTGAACTGGCGAGCAAGTGAGGTCATCCCAGCATCACCGCGACGGTGTGTTGCCCATGCCAATTGGAGACTGGCAGCGGGCACGAGGAACTCTGCGGCAACCGCATTACAGTATTTCTCGACTTGAACATTTGCCGGACGTGTCGCATCGAGATCGAATAACGCACTCTGTCCGACCCAGACATGGACCAACTCATGCGCCATTGTAAACATCTGGGCGACCTTAAAGTCCGAGCCATTGACGAAAATCAATGGTGCAACGGAGTCGACGAGAACAAAGCCCTGGAATTCGGCGGCATCCAGTTTCCTCCGTGTGCTGTTACCAACAATTCCGTTGACGAAGATCAAAATCCCCGCCGCCTCGATTTGCAATCGCAGGTAGCGGAGCGCTGCTTCCCAGTTGTCTTGCTGTGCGGCCCAGTCGTCCGACAAACCCAGCGACTTTCGAATGTCCTTCGCCACTTTTGTTGCACTTTCGCCAACCTTCATCGAGGCAACAAACGGAAGTGACCCGTGACCTTCTTCGACGAGGTATTCGCGCATCCATTGTTGCCGCCGTTGCATCTCGAAGATTGTCTCGATGAGGTTGGGGCTCGGACGACGAACAGCCTGATCCTTCCGAGTTCGATAGTCTGGAACCGGAAGCTCTTCATTCGGAGGTTGTTGGAGAAACAAATAGCCCAACGGAACCATCGCTCGCCGTGCAAATGCCTCAAGTTGATTGAACGTTGGCTTCTTTTCTTCTCGCAGCCAGGCTTCCACCGGTTCACGAAACGCATCCGACGACAAACCAGAACGATCAATCGCCCAGCGAAGGATTTCACTTTTTACGTCAACGTAAGTCGCCATGGATCCGCAATGGTCAAGACAAAGGACCGGCATTGTATCATCGGCGCGACAAAATCGAGACCTGAATGAAACTCAAACATATATCCAGCTACTGACTACTTGTTTTCGGTTGACAGCAAAATTGATTTGCAAGCAAATCAGTTTCCACCGAGGCTTTGCAGGTAGGCGTTGAGGTCGGCGAGATCTTCTGAGGTTGCTTCCTTCAGCAGGCCGGGGGGCATCAGGCTTTGGGGGAGTTTTCTTTGGACTTCGATGTCGGATGTTTCCAGGCGGAAGGTTTGGTTCGTGGCGTTGCGAAGAATCATTCCGTCGACGGAATGGTAGATGACCAGGCCGGTGTAAACCTTGCCTTCAGACGTGACGACCATCGTTGCCTGGTAGCGCGACGAGACGTCCCGGTTCGGGTTGATAATGGCCGTGAAGAGGTCGTCTCGCGAAAAGCGTTTGGCGACTCCGGCGAGGTCCGGGCCTAATGACTGGCGGCCGCCGTGGCACTGGATGCACGATCGGGCGCTGAAGAATTTCTGACCTCGCGATGCGTCGCCGGTTGACCAGTCGGTTTTTGAAAGGGTGTCGAAGATCGCGGCTGCGTCGGGGGCGGCGTTTGACGTCAGGGCGGTTGATTCGTCGGGAAAATCTTCGATGGCCCAATCGGTCCAGGCGTTGACGGCGGCGGTTTGCGGATCTGTTGGCGGAGCCGTCAGCACGAAGCCGAACTCGCGATTGGAATTTCGTCGAAGAACCTCAACGACCAGACGGCGGGCAGGCGCTTCGTTTTCCTCCGTGCCGAGTCGTCTCAGGCAGCGGACGAGTGCGACGTTCTCGAACCCTTCGTTGCTCGGAGTCAGTTGGCCGAGTGCCTGCAGACAGGCTTCCAGAACTTCGACTTGCGGAGTTTCCAGACCCTCGATGAACTTCGCACGGTCGATCTCTTCGGGTTTCGAGGCAAGCACCATCAGCACGGCGTTTCGAACGGCGAAGTCTGGAAACTGGTCTCGGATCAGCTGGCGATGCTCGGGCTTCTTCGACTCGCCAAAGACGAACAGGACGTCGTTGGTCCACGGGTATTCCGAATCCGCCTCGACCTGTCGTGAGAAACCGGCGATGGCGGCATCGAGCAATTCGCCAGGCAACTCGCTCATGTAGAGGACGTGATCGGGGCGGCCGAACTCGGGCTGTTCAATCAGCACGTCGGGCAGCAGCGGGTCGAGTTCGACGAGTGCGTGGTAAAGCTCCTTCAGGCGAGGTTCCCAGTTCGTGTCGATGTTCAGTTTTCGCGATTGGAGTTTCGGTTCGAGCATCACGAGTGCTCTCGCGACGGCGGTTCGGTGATCGGAGTCTCGTGACGCCGAGTTCCTGGCGGACGCGATCAGGTAATGCAGATCGTCGGTCGGGTGCGAGTCGTCGGTGATCTTCGCGAGGACCGACGTGAGCAACGCAGCGTTGTACGGTTGGAGCATCGCGAGCAGCCGGGCGAGTTCGTAATCGAGACGTTCATTGCCCGTCGGAAACAGCTCAGCGAGGCGGATCCGGTAAGGGTCCAGCTCGCGGTCAAATTCCGAGATGTCCAGAGCGGGAGCGTAGCCATCGAACACGGCGACGTTTTTTGGTGATGTGAGGTCTCCCAGACCAAGTTGCATTAAACGGACGGCCTCCAGTTTCAACTCGGCCGGCAGATCGCGGTCGAGGACTCGCAGTCCAATCTCGAAAGCGTAGTCACTGAAGCCGGGCTTTCGACCGAGGAATCCGATCGCGTTGGAAAGGCCGGCCGACCAGCCCTGCTTTGCCGCCTGCACCGCGAGCATGCGGAACGTTTCTTTGCTGAGCTGCGGAATGAGTCGTGCCGCCGCGATGCGGTCAAACTTCGTCGGACTGCCTAAACGTTTCGCCAGAGCGGCAGCCAGCGGAGCGCTGTTGAATTCGCCGGGCTGGCCGAGCAACGCTTCGCACGCGATTCGCCCGACGAATGGATCATTGTCGGCGACAAGCGGCGCGATCAGTTGCGGAATCTCGTCGGCTGATTTTGTGCGACCGATCGCCCACGCCGTGCGGGCTCGCACTTCAGGAGTTTGGTCCTCTATTAAAGAAGTGAGTGTCGACGCGGTCTGGCCGCCGAAACGTTCGGCGAGGATCTCGATCGCGCGAACTCGTTGAACGGTGTCGCGTTGCTGGTCGGTGGCCGCTCGCTCAAAGGCGTCTCGTCCGGCCGCTGTGGAAAGAGGTTCCCAGATCGCGCGCGACCAGCTCGACAATGGCTGCGGAGCGTCCAGGCACGCTGTCACTTTTCCTTCGGTGGTGGTCGTGTTGCCTGGCCAGAGGAGTGATTGACTGGCTGGGTTCGATCCCTCGCTGACGCTTCGGGTTTCCTTGCCTGGCTGGCTAGAGTCAGAGACGTGACGGATTCGGTAGACGCCGCCGCGAGTGCCTCGTCCGCCGATACTGACGTAGAGGCTTCCGTCTGGGCCGACGGCCGCGTCGGTCGGGGCGAAACCGAACTGCCCGACTCCGGTCATGAATTCTTCGGTCGTTGCTTTGAAAGCGGCGCCGTCTTTTTTGAGCTGGAGGTTAAGGACTCGGCCATAGGTCCAGTCGAGGGCGAACAGGCTGTCGCGGTACTTTTCCGGGAACTGGTTGTGTCGATAGCTGACGACGCCTGTCGGCGAACCGCGACCGAACTCGGCCATCACCGGCGGCATGTCTATAAAGTAGTCAGGTCGCTTCCAGCTTCGAGTCACCCAGCCGGCGTGTGAGCCCGGCGCTGCCAGAAAGACTCGCGTCGGGCGGTACCACGGCAGGGAGATGTCGCGCTCGCCGTCGCTGTCAAACGTGAATATGTCGCCTTGCGAGTGGAACGCGAAGTCGTAGGCATTACGGAATCCGTGCGCGACGATCTCGCCGCCGGTCAGATCGGGCTTCAGCCGGAAGATCACTCCGGCCAAGGGATGCTTGATCGGCGACGTTGCTTCGGTCGCGTACTTTTCCGTAATGCCGGCGTAGTTTCCCGCGTTGAGATACCACCATCCGTCGGGGCCTCGCTGGATCGAGTGAACGTCGTGTTCGCCGCCGGTGTTGAATTCGAGAAACCGGTCCGGCGGTCCATCGGCTCGGCCGTCGCCATTGGCATCTTTGTAACGAAGCAGCGCGCCGTCGCCGGTGCACAGCAAGTCTCGACCGAGAAAGAACATTCCTTGCGAGCCAGATTCTGGTCCGTCGGCAAACGTTTTCGCGGTGTCGGCGGTGCCGTCGCCGTCGGTGTCGATGAGGGTTTTTACGTAGCCGGAACCGGCAACTACCACATTTCCGGCCGCGTCGATCGTCATCGAGAAGACGTCGTGAGCCAGTTCATCGTCCGCAAACAGTTGTGCAACGAAGCCTGGCGGGACAGATACCTCCTCGGCAAAACCTGCATCAGCGGCAGGAACGTGCGAGTCCAGAGAGGAAAAACCCGCCACGACCACGAAAAGAATTGGACGAACGCGTTTTCGCCAACCGGCGGCATATAAGCCTTTGAACATTGCGAGATCCGTCTCGTCTTTGAGAAACACTTTCGATTCAACGGCGACGAGGTATTCGCCGGCCACAGTTCATCCGTTGGGAGTCGCGACGCCCGTCGATATAGTAAGCCTTCTTCTTCCGAGGGAGCAATTCCGTACGACAAGCGCCGAACCTGCGGGATCGCTGAACCCGAAACAGTTTGAAAAACCATGTCCCACAAAAAACAACGTCCGCGAGCGATCGCTTTCCTGTACGAAAACTCAATGTTCCTCATTGCGGGAGCCATCGCGGCCCTGTTCTGGGCGAACTTCGCTCCGGATTCGTACCACCACTTCGTCCATCTGGATCTGACGGGCGGCGGCAGTCACCACGCAGCTCCGGCTCATGACGAAGCTCCAGCACATGGCGAGACGGGGCACGCCGGGAGTCACGAGACTCCGGAAGGAACGGCAGTCGCCACCGACGAGGCATCGAAAGACGACTCGCACGGCACGACAGCTTCGACCGACGAAATCGGCGAGGACGCTCCAACGGACGAGCAGCACGGGGTCACGCTGCACTTCCTGATCAACGACATTCTGATGGCAATCTTCTTTGCCATTGCTGGGAAAGAAGTGTGGGAAGCCATGCTGCCGGGCGGAGCGCTTTCTGATCCTAAAAAAGCCGCAACTCCTTTGCTGGCGACAGTCGGAGGTGTGGCTGGTCCGGCGTTGGTCTATCTCGCCGGGGTATATTTATCCGGGCAAACCGAATTCACGAACGGATGGGCGATACCCTGCGCCACGGATATTGCCTTCAGTTATCTGGTGGCTCGACTGATCTTCGGACAGGGGCATCCGGCGATTGCATTCCTGCTCCTGCTGGCCATCGCGGACGACGCTGCCGGCCTGGTGATTCTCGCCGTGTTCTATCCGGCGAAGCCGTTAGTGCTCAGCTGGCTTGGACTGGCTCTCGCGGGCATGGCCGTCGGAAAAGGCTTCCAGAAAATGAAGCTGCAGAGCTTCTGGTGGTACCTGCTGATTCCTGGTGCTGCGAGCTGGTTTGCTTTCTACAAAGCGGGCATCCATCCAGCACTTGGCCTGTTGCCGATCATCCCGATCATGCCTCACGCCAAGTCTGACCTCGGCATCTTCGCTCGCGAAGAACTCAACCGGGACGACACGCTCAACGCCTTCGAACACTGGTGGAAGGACAAAGTTGAATTGATCCTCGGACTCTTCGGCCTGGTAAACGCCGGAGTCGCATTCTCAGCCGTTGGAACCGGAACATGGCTCGTCCTGGGCGGGCTGATCATCGGCAAGCCGGTCGGCATTCTCTTCATGACGTGGATTGCCTGCCGAGTCTTTGGGCTGAAGATGCCGGAAGGAATGAACTACCGACACGTAGCAACGCTGGGCATGATCGCCGCGATCGGCTTCACGGTGGCACTGTTCGTGTCAACGGCTGCGTTCCCTGCGGGTTCTGCTCTGGACTCGGTCAAGATGGGAGCACTCGGCAGCTTCGGAGCAGCCGGGCTGTCCTTCCTGGTCGCCAAACTGGTCGGCATCAAGAAACCAAACAGCAACGGCAAAGGCAACGCTTCGGATACGGTTGCTCAAGCCGCATAGCAATCCGCCTTTCAGCATGAGCTGATTCCAAACCTGAAAACACCCAAAGCCCTCGGCTGCCAACGCAACCGAGGGCTTTTTCTATGAGCAATCACAATCGTCAATGACCGTTTTCGTCGCATCGTGTACGGGCCCCGGCAAACTTCGCGTCGTGCGCGACTTGAAGCAGTATCGCAGCGTGCGCCACTGGTTCGGCATCGTTGAATTCACGACGCTCGTGAGACGTGATCGTCGGGTCACGAACCTGCGTACGAGTCGCGCTGAAGCGATTGGCGCGGCCCCATAAGTCGACCAGAGTTTTAGACAGAGCCTGGCAGTCCGTTGAAAGCTTCACTTTCCCCTGATGTAACGCGCGAACGTTAAGGTGGATGTGTCGACAATCGCTGCAAATATCTGCCGCTAAATGACCAACAACCACGGGAGCTGATAATGACCTGCCGAAGACGACAACTGACTGTTTCAGTGTTTGCAGCCGTGATCTTAGTCGCAGCGGCCACGCATGCAGATGACTCCGTCGAGCCGGAGCGAGTCCTGATGACTGAGCACGCGCTTAGCACAGAGGAGGCACAGACGGTGCAGAAGGCCTGGGCCGATCATCTTGGAGTCGATGCGGTCGTCGAGAACTCTATCGGCCTGCAATTGTGTCTGATTCCTCCCGGAACATTTCCAATGGGAAGTCCACGCGGCGAAGCGAATCGAAAGGGCGGGGAGCAACTTCAAAAGGTGACGCACACTCAGCCGTTTTTCATTGGTCGGTATGAAGTCACTCAAGCGGAGTGGGAACGAGTGATGGGGGCGATAAAGGAACCGCGCGAATTTGGCTCCGGCGATCGTTTTCCGATCTATAAAATCACCCACGCCGAAGCGGGTGCATTCTGTCGGAAGCTCACGCAACTCGACCGCGATGCTGGCAAGCTGCCGGAGGGCTACGAGTATCGATTGCCAACCGACGCGGAATGGGAATACGCCTGCCGAGCCGGAACGCTGACCGCAACGTACTTCGGCGACAAGGTAAGCAGCAGGCAGGCGAATTTCGATGGAAGCAAGCCTTACAACGGAGCCGAGAAAGGTCCGAATCTCGGCCGCACGGCAGAGGTTGGCAGTTACCCTGCCAACGCATGGGGCCTATATGACATGCACGGCAACCTGTGCGAGTGGTGCCTCGACTGGTACCACGCGAAACCAAACGGCGGCATTGATCCGGTGCAACTCACACCCGCACCAAAACGGCTCATCAGGGACGCACGTCATGGCAATCCAGGCTTCTACTGTCGGTCGGCGAATCGCTACTACGCCCCCGCAGAGCAACGCCGTACCACAGTCGGCTTCCGTCCTGTCCTCACGAAACGGCATCGTGATGAGTAGTGGAAACAAATGACACTATGTACTCCGAAAGCAAAAAGGAGACGTAGCTCATTCGACGTCCCCGTATCTGCCCTGCCGAAATGTGCTTTCATGGGATGTAATCAGCTGCAGGCTGCGGTTATTCGGTGAAAATGCTTTGGTTGAGCGTTGAGACGTGTGAGACTTGCTTTCGTTGGTGGCATGTACGACTGCAGCCACGCGGTTCTGACTTCACTCCAGATTCCACTTAACTTGA
>CALDJX010000185.1 GCA_937899075.1 uncultured Planctomyces sp.
TGAGCTCTGAATTCCGGCGGCCATTCTGTCCTGCACACGTTGGAGCTGTCCGGGTCGGGAAAAAGAGTTCATCTGGTCCGATCACGGAAGCTGAGTTCGGAAATCAGCGGCCGTCACTTTCCCGCAGCACGACAGTGCTTAACAATGATTGTCTGCATCGGCTGAGAATTGTCCTCTGGTCCTGTTTTCCCGAAGTGAGACGCCCATGATTCTACGATCGACGTTTATCGCCCTGATTTTCGCTGCCGCAGCCACAATCGTGCAGCCGGCATTTTCCGCAGAGACTACCCGCCGGTTCGCAGCGTCAGACTCGTCAAAACAGCGAATCGCGATCATCAATCAGAAAGGCGACATCGAATGGGAGTACAAAATCGGCCCTCTGCACGATCTGCACGTTCTTCCCTCGGGCAACGTTCTATTTCAAACGTCGATGACACGACTGCTGGAAGTCGACCCGAAGACTGACAAAATCGTCTGGGAATACGACGCGGCCGTCAGCAACGGGAACAAAGGCCGCCCGGTCCAGGTTCATGCGTTTCAGCGACTGGCCGACGGCGTCACGATGATTGCCGAATCCGGCCCGGCACGAATCATCGAAGTCGATTCTTCCGGCAAGCTGCTGAAAGAAATCGCTCTGAAAGTCGACCATCCGCACGTCCATCGTGATACCCGACTGGCTCGCAAAATCGACAACGGCAACTACCTCGTCTGCCACGAAGCCGACGGCACGGTGCGAGAGTACGATTCATCAGGCAAGGTTGTCTGGAGCTACGAGGTACCGCTCTTCGGGAAGAAACCCAAAGGCGGCCACGGTCTGGAAGCCTTCGGAAATCAGTGCTTCTCCGTCCTGCGTCTGAAAAACGGTAACACCCTGATCGGCACCGGCAACGGCCACAGTATTCTCGAAGTAACTCCGGACAAGAAGGTCGTCTGGAGTATCCACCAGAACGATCTCGACGGAATCCAGCTTGCCTGGGTCACGTCGCTGCAGGTTCTGCCAAGCGGCAACATCCTGGTCGGCAACTGCCACGCCGGACCTGACAATCCGCAACTCATCGAAGTCACCCGCGACAAAAAAGTCGTCTGGAAATTTCACGACTTCAATCGATTTGGCAACGCCCTGACGAACTCACAAATTCTCTTTGACTAGGACTTCGAAGGCGACCAACAGCTTGGGCCGGCTGGGAAATCAGCCGGCCTGTGTTGAGTTATCGGTTCGGGAATAGTCAGACCATCTACGGAGTGCATGATGATTCTGAAATCGTGAGCATCGATCGCCGCGTGTCTGGCCGTGTTTGCGGCCCTCGACAGCGCAACAGCACAAACTCAAGACAGCAAACAATCCAAAGCGATTAACCAGGTCTCGCTCGCGGATGTGGCGGCAGGTAAAGCGACGATCGTCGACCTGACTCACGTGCTCAACGAAAAGAATGCTTACTGGCCCGGCACCGGCTATGAACCGTTCCACCTTAAAACGATCGCGACGATTGAAAAAGACGGCGTGCTTTCAAAAGCGTTTTCGATGCCCGAGCACCTCGGCACTCACATCGACGCTCCAAACCACTTCGAAACGAACCAGCCTGATCTGTCGATGATCTCACCGGATCAGTTCTTCGCTCCGGGAGTCGTGCTCGACATCGCTCCGCAGGCGGAAGTTAATGCCGACGCGACGCTCACTCTGAAAGACATTCAGGAGTGGGAATCCAAACACGGTCGAATCCCTGACGGAGCGATCGTGCTGCTGCACACCGGCTGGGGACGATTTTGGGATAACTACTCGCGTTACAAGAACCAGGACGCGATGGGGAAGCTGCATTTCCCTTCGTACTCGGGTGAGGCCGCCGCATTCCTGATTCACGAACGGAAAGCCAAAGGCCTCGGCATCGACAACCTGAGTATCGACAGCGGAATCTCAAAGGACTTCGCGGTCCACCACGTCGTCAACAAGGCCGGACGGTATGGACTGGAAAACGTCGCTCAGTTGGAAAAGCTGCCGGCTCGAGGATTCTTTCTGATCGTCGCCCCGATCCGCATCGAAGCAGGCTCGGGCGGCCCGACTCGGATTCTGGCAATCCTTCCGAAATAGAATCTCCCGGCAGACAGCGCGCAGAAAAAAGCGGCCGAACACACATGCTCGACCGCTTTTGTTTGGATCAATTTCTATCGCCGAAATTAGCTGGCGACGGTTTCTTCAACAGCCTTAACGTTGATCCGTCGACCTTCCCGGTCAAAGTAGACGGTACCTTCGACAAGTGCCCACAGCGTATAGTCACGGCCCATTCCGACATTCTTGCCAGGATGCCATTTCGTTCCGCACTGGCGGATCAGAATGTTGCCTGGAATGACAGCTTCGCCGCCGAACTTCTTCACACCACGACGTTGAGCATTCGAATCGCGACCGTTACGGCTGGACCCCTGCCCCTTCTTATGAGCCATTGCTGAACTTCCTGAATCTCAAACTGCTGAATTTAATGGGAGTTACGATCAGAAACTGATCTCTGATCGTCTATCGTCGAAACGCGAGCGGGGGATTGTAACAATCCTCGCCCTCCATGCAAATTCAGCGACCAATGAGCCAAACGAGGCCGTAAATGCTTCCTGACAAGCAGGTTGCAACTCATTTCAAGCGACCGCCCACGATTATCGAGAAAGCACAAGCCAATGAAGGCGCTTCACCTGTCAGGCACCAGCTTCGACGTCGTCAACGAATATCCCAGGCCCGAACCACTGCCTGGCGAAGTACTGATACGGGTTCTTCGAGCCGGAGTCTGCGAGACCGATCTGCAACTCATTCAGGGATACATGGGCTTCGAAGGAGTGCTCGGCCACGAATTTGTGGGCATTGCAGAATCCGGTCGTTTCGCCGGGCAGCGCGTCGTCGGAGAAATTAATTGCAGCTGCTGGAAATGCGACACCTGCCGATCCGGCCTTCCCACGCACTGCCCGAACCGGACGGTCCTGGGAATTCTTGGGCACGACGGTGCATTCGCCGAATTCATCGCCGTTCCCGAGCAGAACCTGCACGCCGTTCCGGAATCGCTTTCGACAGATGAAGCCGTGTTTGTCGAACCCGTCGCTGCCGCCTACCAGATTCTGAAGCAACGTCTGGTCGAACGAGGCCAGTCGGTCGTTGTGCTCGGTGACGGCCGACTCGGAAACTTGTGTGCTCAGGTGCTGGCCGACTTTGGATGCAAAGTTCTGGTCATCGGAAAGCACAATCGAAAACTGAGTATTCTCCGCGAGATCAATAACGACATTCGGACGACTCTGCTCGAAGACGCAGTACCAAATCGAGACGCTGACGTCGTCGTTGACTGCACCGGTTCGTCAACCGGCCTGCCGACAGCCCTCCAGCATGTCAAACCGTGGGGGACAGTCGTCCTGAAAACGACAGTGGCAGGCGAGCAGACTCTGCCACTGGCACCAATCGTCATCGACGAGGTCCGCGTGGTTGGCTCGCGGTGTGGTCCGTTTGGCGACGCACTCGACGGGCTTCGATCAGGACGGATCAATGTCAAACCGCTGATTGCTGAACGGTTCGCACTCGACCAGGCAGTCGAGGCCCTCGAACTAACGTCAAACCAACCAGTTCTGAAAGTGCTGCTGGACGTTTCCGTCGAGTAAAACTCGCGGCGAAACACCGGAAACACCGGCCGTTGGCAAATGCTGCAACCAGCCTGAACGACACTCCACAACAAAAAGAACAACGCCCGCTTTGAGATTTCAAAGCGGGCGTTGTTTGAATTTGATTCAGCGGCAATCGTCAGTCGATCTGAGCTATTTGACTTCCCAGGTGTCGCCGCGGTTGAACAGTTTTTCGAGGTTGCCTTCGCCCTTTTCGGCGATAGCAGCGTCTACCTGTCGACACACTTCTTCATCGTACGTTGGCTTTTCGATCGCTCGGAAGATTCCCATCGGTTCCGGAAACTCAGGGTACCGCATTCGAGCGAGCATAAATGCCAGACTCGGCTCGGGAACCTTTTCATCGTGGAACAGCAGATCGTCTTCCTGAACCGAACCGTCGAGGTCGACAATTTCCGGTCGGCTGCCTTCGTTAACTCGAATACCCTTCTTGCCGTTGGCAAAGATGAGCGGCTTACCGTGTTCGAGATAAACGATGTTGTCCTGCTTGACCTTCTTGTCCGTCGCGTAGCTGAACGCTCCCGAGTTGAACACGTTGCAGTCCTGGTAGACCTCAACGAAAGCGGTCCCTTTGTGATGAGCTGCACGTTCGAGAACGGAAGTCAGATGCCGAATGTCGACGTCAACTGACCGAGCGACAAACGTTGCTTCACTACCGAGCGCCACTGACAACGGATTCAGTGGATGATCGACCGAACCCATCGGCGAACTTTTGGTGCGTTTTCCGATTGGGCTTGTCGGCGAGTACTGTCCCTTGGTCAGACCGTAAATCTGATTATTGAACAGGATGATCTTCAGGTCGACATTTCGACGGATGGCATGCATCAGATGATTGCCGCCGATCGAAAGTGCGTCACCGTCACCAGTGATGACCCAAACCTGCTGCCCCGGTTGAGCCAGCTTGATGCCTGTCGCAATTGCTGGAGCACGACCGTGAATACTGTGGAATCCGTACGTGTCCATGTAGTACGGAAAGCGGCTGGAACAGCCGATCCCCGACACAAAGACAAACTTCTCTTTCGGAATTCCCAGTGTCGGAAGGACTTTTTTCATCTGCGCGAGAATCGAGTAATCGCCGCAGCGAGGACACCAGCGAATTTCCTGGTCGCTGGCAAAATCTTTCGGAGAGAGAACTGGCAGGTCTGTGCTCATGGCCGAATGCTTTAAGAATGGTGTGTTAGAAAAGTGGTTTCAGTGCTGATTGTGACTCAAAAAGAATCAACAACGATTTAGAGCATTTCTTCGATAGCTTCGACGACTTCAGAAACCAGAAATGGCTTGCCTTTAATCTTGTTAAGCCCCTTGGCGTCGACGAGGTAGCGGTCGCGAAGCAGCATTCGAAGCTGTCCCA
>CALDJX010000186.1 GCA_937899075.1 uncultured Planctomyces sp.
TTGGCTAGACTAATGTTAGCACGCAACATTCCCGTTTCCTGAGCGGCATTGAGTGGCACCCTGTGTCGAGAAAAGGAATCCGGAAGTTGTATCGGGACTATTCCTTATCTTCCGTGATCACTAAGCCGCCTTCTGGACGCCGTCTTTCCAGCGAAGCGTGTCGTCAAGCTGCGCCTTGTCGATCAGGTGGTTGATGCGGCGAATGCGCAGAAAATCCGAGCCGGTAAACGCTTCCATCGTCAGACCGAATTCAGCGTACGCATCGCGCAGTTCTTTGATGCCTGTTTCGACAGTCCACACAGGCTGATAGGCCGGCAGAGTCTCTTCGAGTTTTGCGCACGTGATCCGGTAACAACGTTTGTCGGGACCGGCCCCGTCTTCGTACCGGATGGCACTTCCTGGCACGTTGTCGCGCACCATTTCGGCTATCTCACTGACTCGGTAGTTCTCAGACGAACGTCCGACGTTGAACGCTTCGTTGTGAACGAGAGATCGTGGAGCATCCAGAATCGCCAGGTATGCCGCGCTAATATCTGCGATGTGAACGAGCGGCCGCCACGGAGTCCCGTCGCTCTTCATCAGCACCTCGCCATCAAGCAATGCGAATCCGGTCAGATTGTTGACGACCAGATCGGCTCTCAGTCGTGGAGACATCCCGTACGCCGTCGCGCACCTGAGATACGTCGGGCTGAAGTCATCACTCGCCAATTGAGCGACATCCTGTTCAACCATAATCTTCGATCGGCCATACGGCGTGACCGGGCGGAACGTGGCGTCCTCGTCCAGAATTTCATGCTCCCCCCCTGCCCCGTACAGACTGCACGACGACGCGAACAGAAACCGTTCGACACCCGCAGCTTTTGCGACTTCAGCCAGTCGAACAGAAGCTCGATGATTGATCTCGTATGTGCTCTCGGGATTCAAATCGCCGAGCGGATCGTTCGAAATTCCGGCGAGATGGATCACCGCATCGATTCCCTCGAGATGCGACTCGTCGACGTCCCGCACATCCATCCGCAACTCGCGAGCAGCTGCCGGAGCGGGCCCCAGATTCGCGTGCGAGAACAGTCCGCTATCAAGCCCCGTAATCTCATGCCCGGCGGCGGACAGCAGCGGCATGAGAATCGTCCCGATGTATCCCTGATGGCCCGTAACCAGAACCTTCATCGCCGTTCTCCCAAGTCTTCCATGGAGCGTTACCAGAGTCCCACAACGACTCCAGAAAATTCTTTTCTTTCAGAGTGTCCATACATTGCCAGAAGCCTTCGTGCTTCCAAGCCTGCAGGTTTCCTTCCTGAGCGAGCCGTTCCATTGGCTCAAGCTCCCATTGAGTGTCGTCGCCGTCGATGTAGTCGAAGATTTCCGGTTCGAGCACGAAGAACGCTCCGTTGATCCAGTCGTTGGTCTGCTCGGGCTTCTCGTGGAAGCTCGTCACTGACGTCCCTGACAGGTCGAGGCAACCAAACCGCCCCGGCGGATGCACGGCGGTGACTGTTGCCAGCCGACCGTGTTCGCGATGAAAGGCCAGCAGAGCATCGAGATCCACATCAGAAACACCGTCGCCCCACGTCAGCATAAATGTCTCATCGCCGACGAAAGGCTGCAGTCGTTTGATGCGGCCGCCCGTGTTGGTCTTCTCGCCCGTGTCGACGAGATCAACGCCCCAGTCCGAGGCAATACTGCTCTGTTCGATTTGGGGCGACGTGACCTGTGACTTCGCAAAGTCGACTCGCACGCTACCGGCCGCGGCGCATTCGGAGACAAAGAAGTCGCGGATCATCTCGCCCTTGTACCCCAGCGCGATCGCAAATTCATAATGCCCAAAGCTGGCGTAGTGCTGCATGATGTGCCAGAGAATCGGCCGCCCACCGATCTCGACCATCGGCTTCGGACGCAGGACCGTCTCTTCAGAGAGACGAGTGCCAGCTCCGCCGGCAAGTATGGCGACCTTCATGTCGTTCCTCTCTGTGGATTTACGCAGCCAGTTCAGGCAGTCAGAGTTTCAGGCGGCCTTTGTGATGTCGTCATTGGACGGCAGCACAGGCGGTTCTTCGTCGATGACTCGAATGTCGTTCGGACCGTTGATCTCAAGAATCGATCCGCGCCAGGCGACTCGCTTGAGAAACGTGGCCTGAAGCACTGCGACCAACTGAACTATTTGCGTGACGGGAATCGCCAGAAAGACGGCAATCGACGTCCACCAGGAATAGGTTTCGACTTCCTGGCCAGCGTGCCGCAAACGAGCGCGAATTCGCACTTCCATCAGACCAGTCAGCCCGGTCAGCATCACGAGGTAACTGCTGAACCCACCGATCGCCCACCACGCTGACGAAGTCGCTCCGAGCTAATAGCACACCGGACCGAGCACCGCGGCGGCCAGCATGGTGGCCACAAAAACGCTCGTGTGCAGAACGATGAACGGCCAGGCCGGGTTATAGAGCCGAGCCCACGTCAACTGCCGCCTGATCCAGTTCACGGCAAACGGCAGCGAAAATGTTCCACGGTTCACCATCATTAAAGTCGGCACGTAATGAACCGTCAGCCCGAGCTGACGCATTTCGTTGGTCGTGTGCATGTCCAGGGCCGCCACTTTCGCCCATTTCTCAATGAGCCCCCCGCGTCGAATCGTGCTCGTACGAATGGCGTAGCAGCCCCCCCACGGCATGCTGAGGTGATACATGACGCTGATCGCCGCGGCATTCCACAGGTGAGCCGCGAGTGACCCCAGCGTCGGGCGAGGCGGAATGAACCAGCGATTGCCGGTCGAGACTCCGATCTTCGGGTCTCTGACGAGCGGCGAGACAATTTCGCGCAGCCAGTTTTCGTTCGTTACGACATCGCCGTCGGCCATCGCGACGACCTCAAACGAGTCATCCAGTTCACGAATTGCCTGCACCACTTTGCTGTTCGTGCAGTTGACGATTCCGTTCTCCGGAACGTCCTGGAATTCGAGCATGCGAGCATGTGTCGCTTTGGAATCTCGAATCGCCTGCTCAACAAGTTTCCACGCTGGATCGCTGACGGAATCAACCACGAAATGAACTTCGTAGTCCGGATAATCCTGTGTCAGGAGACGTCGAAGTCCTTCGGCGAGTTGAGGATCCGTCCCTTTAAGCCCCATCAGCACGGCGGTCCGAGGAAACGACTCGTCGTCGACACGTGGTGCGTCATTCGAAGGAATTCTAAACACGCGTGAGTGCGCAACCGTCCAAACGGCGACCGCCGCGGTG
Source organism: uncultured Planctomyces sp. (assembly GCA_937899075.1). Taxonomy (GTDB): domain Bacteria; phylum Planctomycetota; class Planctomycetia; order Planctomycetales; family Planctomycetaceae; genus JABMPE01. Next base: position 3,231 of record CALDJX010000186.1, read on the forward strand.
GACACCATCAACGCAAGACCGCTCAGGAAAGCGACTGTCTCCAGCAGCGACGTATCGATGGCTCGACCTCCATGTCAGAGATATCACGACGGGATTGCCGTTGGTTCCGCTCGTCGGGTCGAGCAGACGTACAACGACGACGTTCGGACTCACCAAACGGCATGAAACCACTGATCGTCACGCCAGGAGTGACTCTCCCAGCCTGTGAGTTTTTGAGTGGATTGCAGGTTTCCCTTCACCTCA
>CALDJX010000187.1 GCA_937899075.1 uncultured Planctomyces sp.
CCTCGCAGGTCCTCCGGCCCTTTGGTGGCCAGTTCCAGCATGCTCTCCGCCGCACGAAGATCAGAAATAAAGGCCAGAGCGTTGACCATTCGTTTGCGATCTCGCCGTGGCAGGTCAGCAGCCATCGCGCGAGCCGTCAGAGCTTCTATCGCCGCCGAAGGATGTAACCGCCAGGCGATCCCGGTCAGCCGGCGATCCCATTCGAGCGGAGCCACCTTTGAGCCCTCAATAAGCATTGCATAGGCGTCCGCTTCTTTGCCCTCACAAGCCGTCCCCAAAGCCTCAAGGTACCAGCGATCCCAGCCGTCGTACCCATCGGCGATGGCCGCGATCAGCGACCGGCAGTGATCGAAAGGAACATCCCGCAACGACAACGCCACCTCTCTGCGGACTGCGGAAGAGGGATCTCGATAGAGCGTGGCCTGAGCGTGCTTCAGAATTCGCTTCATTCGTGCCTGCACCGGCTCATCGTTTGATGCACGTCGGACGGCGCGAAATGCGGCGATTCTCATCTGAGGATCCGCATGCTGCAGCAGGTCCATCGTTCGCCCCATGCCTTCACCGCCACAGTACGGCAACAGCCAGACAGCCCGAGCGGCGAAGAATGGGTTCTCGTCATCAGCAAGTTCGACCACTGCCGACGCTGACTCCGCCCCAGCCTTCTTCAACGCAGCAAAGCCGAGCGACCGGACATGAACCGCAGAACTCTTCAACGCTTCAATCTGACCGTCAGTCGTCGACAGCTCAAACTCAGTAACGACCGACTTGAAGCCGCGAGGAGCGATCCGGTAAATCGTGCCGCTGCCAGTCGCGTCGGTCATGCGGTGTCCGCCGACGCCGGGGTCGTACCAGTCGCTGACGTAGATGGCCCCGTCAACTCCGATGGCGACGTCCGAAGGCCGGAACCATCCATGCTGTGAACTGCCGGTCTTCACTTCCGCAAAGTTGAACCGTTCGAGCGTAAAACCTGCTCCTTGTGGACGAGGCACGTAACCAAACACTTCGCCCCGAGCGGACTCACACACCAGCAACAATCCGTCTGGATATTTCGAATCGAAGCAGCCGTTCTCGCCGTAAACAACGCCGGTCGGTGCCCCGTTTCCGTAGACGTCTCCGGCCGGCATCGTTCCCGGGTCTTCCTGCCGCCACTCGGCCACTCGAATCGGCTGTCCCGGGCGCTGGTCGATTTTCCAGCCACGCGAACCGTCGGCCGATGCGAATCCGGCGTTGCCATACTCCATCACCCAACTCGTCCGACAGGCCGGTGGGTCGTCGTTGTCGGCGTGAAACACGTCCCCAAACGACGTGACTGTTTCTTCGTAGGCATTTCGAAAGTTGTGAGCGATCGGCTCTAAGCCTGTTCCGTCGGGACGAATCCGCATTCCAACGCCACCTACCCAGACTCGCCCGTCATCGCTCTTTCGGCCAGGAGTATTCTCCGTAAGATGCGGACTTCCTCCGGCGTACGAACTCCCAGCTCGCAGAGTCCATCCAGCTTTGTCGGTCACGGTGTGAGGGCCACCGTTTCCAACGTTGAAGTACCAGTAGCCGTCCGGGCCAATTTTCACACTGTGCAGACTATGGTCGTGATCATGTCCACGGAATCCTGTCAGAAAGACTTCTTTCGTGTCGACCGTCGGGTCAAACCGAGCATCCTCATTCACATCCGTGTAGACCAGAATGTTCGGCGCACACGAGACGACAACCTTGTTACCAATCACGCCGATACCCAGCGGAGCCACCAAATCCGGATCGCGGACAAACGTGTGTGACGAATCCGCCTGGCCATCCCCGTCCGTGTCCTCCAGCACGACGACCCGGTCTCCGCCTTTGTCTGACAACCCGAGTCCTTCGTTGCGGTAATTCCGATAGTTCACCGCTTCCGTCACCCACAATCGCCCCTTCGCATCGACGTCGAAGTTCGTCGGGTTGTAGAGCTGGGGAGTTGTCGCCCAGACCGTGATTTCAAACCCCTCCGCCACGATAAATTCGCTCGGAAGAATCAACTCCGCCTGAAGCGGCAACGAAACGAGAAACACTGATGCAAGAGTCGCTGAAATCCTGAGCTTGAACACTTCGAAAATCCTTCAGTTTTAATCACAACTCGATCGAAAAAACGTCATACACAGTCGTGACTGAGAAACGAACGACCAATTCGAGCGAGCTTCTTCCGGCATGGTTTACTCGACACCGAGGTCTTTCTTCAGCCATTTGAGATACTCTCGATCGGAAAGATCAGGATCCAGACCGCGACTCTTCATGACCTTCGAATACCACTTCCACTTTTCTACTTTCAGCGCGTCGATGTCGACCGTCTGGCTCTCGTCGATGGCGCCTTTGTCACCGGTCTCTACGATCCATTGCTCAACGTCTCCCCGCATGGCGGCAAGCTGTTCGGAATAAGCAGGGTCGTCCGCCAGGTTCTTCATTTCGTGCGGGTCCGCTTTGAGGTCATACAGCTCTTCCTTCGGTCGAGTCTTCGCCATGAACGGCGAGTTCCAGCGGCCCTGTTCGTGCATGACTTTCATCAGAGTCTCGACCGGGTAACTCAGCTTCTTGTACCCGCTGTGCTGAAGGTACGGGACCTCGGGATGAAAGTTGCGGATGTACTTGAAGTCGTGCGTGCGAACGCTGCGGATTCGGTCGGGAGCATCGCCACAACGGTCCCGCGCAGCAAAGACCTGCGCGTGCCCCCTCCAGTTCGGATCAAGCAGGTTGAGACCGGGAAGGGCGGGGACGTCCGCCCCGACCGCAGCCAGAGTCGTGGGCATCGCGTCAAGCAACGATGCCAATCCACCAACCACTTCGCCGGCTTTCACCCTGCCTGGCCAGCGAACGATCAGTGGAGTATGCACTCCCCCGTCGTACAGCCACTGCTTGCCTCGCACGTGTGGCCGACCGTGATCGCCGAAAAAGATCACCAGCGTGTTGTCCGCCAGGCCTTCCTTCTCAAGCCGGTCCAGCACGGCTCCCACTTTCTGATCAAGCACCTCGATACTCGCGAGATAATTCGCCCAGTCAGCACGCGTCACCGGATGGTCCGGGTAGTACGGCGGGATTGGTGCGTCGGGACGGGGACGCTCACTCTTCACAAAACCGCGGTGCGGTTCCTTAATCTGAATCTGAGCGAAAAACGGCTGACCTTCCGCTCGCTGAGTCCAGTCCGCAC
>CALDJX010000188.1 GCA_937899075.1 uncultured Planctomyces sp.
GAGCTATGTCGTCGTGCCGAATTTCCTGGGAAGGCTGCAGGAATACCGCGTCCAGCTTCGTCGCCCTGGCGAGACCGGCGGATGGCTCGGTCGCGGGTTTGATCCGGTCAACACTCGGATCGAGAAACGAGACAGCAAGGACAATCCTTACTGGCGAGACTGCACCGACGAGGAACTCAGTTTTCAAATCGAGGGGCTGGTCAGCCACGAAGCGTTGACTCTGGATCGGATGAGTCGACGAAGTTCTTTGCTGGACCAGTTCGATGCGGGTGTCAATGAAATTCCGGCGAAGTCAATTCAGGCCTACGATCAATTTCAGCAGCGAGCGTTGTCGCTGGTTTCTTCGCAGCGAACTCGCGAAGCACTCGATCTCAGCCGCGAACCCGCAACGCTTCGTGACAGCTACGGACGGCATTTGTTCGGACAGTCGACGCTGATGGCTCGACGTTTGATCGAAGCAGGCTCGCGGTTTGTGACGGTCCATTACGACTGCGTGGATGGTTACTCGTGGGATTCACATCGCAACAGTGACGACGTCAAGAAGAACCTTTTACCAACGATGGACTCGGCGTTGTCGACGTTGTTGACAGACCTCGACGACCGCGGACTGCTCGACGAAACGCTGGTCGTCTGCATGGGTGAAATGGGGCGAACTCCCAAAGCCAACGCAAACTGGGGCCGCGATCACTGGAGTACTTTATTCCCTGCCGTGCTCGCCGGAGCCGGCATCCAACGAGGCGGGATCTACGGAGAAACCGATCGCGACGCGGCTTATGCAGTGACTCCGCCCGTCAGCCCGGAAGACCTTGCGGCAACGATCTACCACGCGCTGGGTATCGATCCAGAATTGCGGGTCCCTGATCCGCAGGGCCGACCGACTCACGTGATTGATGGCGGCACGCCGTTGACTCAACTCTTCGGTTAATCAGCGCGTCCGAAACAGATTTCCGGACCGGATATGAGCGGCGATATTTGTCATTCCCGCGCAGGCGGGAAACCAGTTTCTCTGCAATTCTGGATTCCCGCCTGCGCGGGAATGACGTGGCGTGAATTCGGAAGCTGATTCGACCCCTTACCACTGAGACGTTGCTTACAGCCGGTTGAAGCCGTTGAGCGCGGCGACTCGGTAGGCCTCAGCCATCGTTGGGTAGTTGAACGTTGTTTTTGTGAAATACTCCAGCGTGTTGTGCGGGGCGGGCATCGACATGATCGCCTGGCCAATGTGAATGATCTCGGAGGCGTTGGTTCCGAAGCAGTGGATGCCGAGGATCGCGAGCGTCTCGCGGTGGAAGAGCAGCTTCAACATTCCGACCGGCTTTCCCACGATCTGTGCTCGCGCGAGGTTCTTGAACATTGAATGCCCGACCTCGTACGGCACACGGGCTTCGGTGAGTTCTTTTTCCGTCTTACCCAGCGAGCTGATTTCGGGGCTGGTGTAGATGCCGGTTGGGATATCGGCCATGCGGAAATCTTCGCAATCGCTATCACCCAGGTGGCGAGCAGCGAACCTTCCCTGAATGTAGGCCGCGCTGGCGAGGGCAGGGGGGCCGATCACGTCTCCGACGGCGTAGATGTTGGGCGCGGCCGTCTGAAAGTTCGAGTTGACGGGAATCTGGCCGCGATGGTCGGCTTCGATTCCGATATTTTCCAGGCCTAAGGACTCGGTGTTCCCCGAACGTCCGTTTGCCCAGAGCAGGGCGTCCGACTTCAATTGTTTGCCTGATTTTAGATGTACGATGACGCAGTCATCATGCGGTTCTACTTTCTCGAACGATTCGCTGTGCCGGAGCCGAATTCCGGTATCGCGCATGCGGTAACTCAATGCGTCGATGATCTCGTCATCAAGGAACTCCAGCAGTTTGTCCCGCGTGTTGACCAGATTCAGTTTGACGTCAAGGTTCCGGAACATCGTCGCGTATTCGCAACCGATGACTCCTGCGCCATAAATCGTCATCGATCGCGGAGTGTCCTCAAGATTCAGAATCGTATCGCTGTCGAAGATTCGCGGATGGCTGAAGTCGATGTCGCTCGGTCGGTACGGTCGAGAACCTGTCGCGATGACGAACGACTTTGCAGAGAGAATGTGCTGCCGTCCGTCCACAAGCTCGACGGTGATTGACTCATTGTCCCGGAACGAAGCATGTCCATGAAAGACGTCGACGTCGTTGCGGTCGTAGAAGCTGCGGCGCATGCCGACCTGCTTCTCGATGACCGACGCTGCTCCACGGCGCAGATCGCGAAAGCCGAGATGGATCGAAACTCCCGCTTCCTGAAAGTAGCGGTTCGCGTTGATTTCGGTCAGTCGAGAGATTGCTGAGCGAAGCGACTTGCTGGGGATCGTGCCAAGGTGCGTACAGTTTCCGCCAATCAACGGAAACTTCTCGACGACGGCGACGAGCTGTCCCTGCTTCGTGGCTTCCATGGCCGCACCTTCGCCGCCCGGGCCGGTTCCGATCACAACAAGGTCATATCGCGACTCTTCAATTTCTCCCACTTCGTCGACTCCACACATACTCTTTGCGGACCGTCTGCTGCGCCGTGCAGCCGGCAAGCGATATCAAAAATGACTATTGCGAGTTCTAGCGAGGTGTCAGTCTCGCTGAGTGACGACCGAAAGGCCATCATCCATCACAAGCTGCGGCACCTGCCCGCGATCTTCCAACTGTTTCATGACTGCCTGAGCAGCTTCAAGTGTCTGGCAACGTTTGACCAGGCGGTAGCTGTACCAGCCGCTGAGGTGTGGTACATCTGCCGTTGTCAGTTTTTTGTCGACGGCGTTTCGAGTCGCTACGTTCGTGACCATTCCATCGGACCTTGCGGAATTAAGTTAGGACGAGAGTCAGTTTGCGATAGAGACTTCCTGCCGCCATCAACCAACCAGTGAGTTCACTTAGGAATGATCGGCAGCAACGATCGTGCCGGTTCATGATTCCCGGCATTTATTGGCTAAAGTTGGACGGAAACGCCCACGCTGTCCGCAGCCGTGCCCAGGTCGGTGATTCGGACACTGTCGCGACGGCATTGGTCACTGCTGATCTGAGCAAACAAACGTGATTGCCAAAAATGGAAAGCGACGAAAAAAGAAAGCCGCGACTTCCGGAGAAGACGCGGCTTTCTATGTCAAATCTCTCGACGAATGCGACGGCAGAGTCGCTTGAAGAATGGCGGAAC
>CALDJX010000189.1 GCA_937899075.1 uncultured Planctomyces sp.
ACATCGGCTTTGAAGACGTCGCCCTGAACTTCGTCCGGAAGCAGGATGTTGATCAGGTCGCCAGCTTTGGCGGCATCGGCAGCGGTCATTGGATCGAAGCCGTGGCTGACTGCCAGATCGTAGTTCGGGCTGCCTTTGCGCTGACCGACTACGACGTTGCAACCGCTGTCTTTGAGATTCTGAGCCTGAGCGTGTCCCTGGCTGCCGTATCCAAGAATCGCAACAGTCTTGTCTTTGAGGAGTGACAGGTCGGCATCGTCGTCGTAGTAAATCGTAACTGGCATGGCTTGGGTCTTTCGGACTTTGTTTAAGTAGACCTCGTTCCTGGTTACGGAACGTGGAGCAGGCTTCGTACCTGCTGGAATCGGAAACCGTCATGCTAACGGTTGGGTGGTTGTCGGTGGGCTAAGGTCCGCCCGACTGGTACTCGACGGTCAAGTGCTCAACAGGCGAGTGCTCAACAGGCGGCGGTCGGATCCTCACAGGCCGCCCGTTCGTCGACGTCGACGTTTTCCTCGTTGGAACGCAGCAGAGCGATTCTGCCAGTACGAACCAATTCGAGGATGTCGAACGGTCGCATCAGATCGATGAAAGCTTCCAGCTTTCGTTCTTGGCCAGAGATTTCGATCATCACGTGGCCAGCGCTGACATCCACAATACTTCCGCGGAACACGTCGACCAGCTCTTTGACTTCGCTGCGATTTTTGCCAGACGCGGCAACTTTCATCAGCATCAGGTCACGCTCGACGAATTCCTTGCCGGAGAAATCGATCACTCGGACGATCGTGACAATCTTTTCGAGTTGCTTGCGGACCTGATCGAGCACTTTTTCGTCGCCGCTGACGACAAACGTGATCCGCGAGAATTCGGGGTTTTCGGTTTCGCCGACCGCGAGGCTTTCAATATTGAAAGCGCGCGAGGCCATCATCCCCGAAACATGCGCCAGGACACCCGGCTGATTGACAACGACTGCTGAGAGAACGTGTTTCATTACAATACTCGGTTGGAAGTTGCCGGAATTGTCCAAATTGGTTGCACAAATTCGGCGTCGGAAAACAAGTCGGCCAGTCTACCCCTGCCAACAACGAATCACAACGATTGCGGAGCCGCTCAAACATGTGAACCGTATTCGTCACAAGTGGTTGCGGAATGACATGTTAGTAGACTTCGACCAGCGGCCTGGGACGGCCATTCCGCCTTGAAGAAGCAGGCCGCTGGTCCGCACGACACTTCAATCGAGCGTGACGGATCGCAGAAATCTTCGGAATTCAGGTCCGAAATCTCCGATCAGCGAAGATGCCGGGTGCCGAAGAATGTGTAAATCGCTCAAGATGACGCACAACGTCACGATGCAGACACCAGCGAGTCGCTGCTAACCTGCTCTGCGATTTCCTCTACGATTTCAACTGCCCCTTAAGATCGACATCCGAGACACGGCGCTGCAACTGCCGGAGAATCTCCCGGACGACGGACGGTCGCGACAACGGATCATGACCGCTCGACCTGACATGACGTCGGACCGGCCGGTCGATCGAAAGTGAGGGTGCGATGAGTGGAATTGGCTCTGCTGGTTTCGGCCCCGGCGTGAACCCGTACGCGGGCAACGTGAACAGCACGAAGGGCACCGATGCCGCCCGGGCAGATTCTTCGGACCGCTCCACAGCCGCGGATCGGTCGGAGTTCTCACAGAACCTGAACGGCGCTGGCGAAACCGAACGCTCTGACGACCGCGACGCCGACGCCTTCTTCACGGCCAGCGGCAACGGGAATGAGAAAAACTCCGAATCAGACGAGACATCGGAAAAAGACGAAGACAAGCCATCCCCCGGCACTGCATCCGGTCCCGCAGCAATCGATCAACCCCTCGACGACCACCGAGGCAACATGATCAACTTCGACGCGTGAAGATTGGTTGCCTGGTCGTTACTCCAGGTGAGACTTGCCGGCTTTCCATGCCTGAGCAACTTCCCAGACGCGCTCCTGAAGTGCGGTTCTGAGATCTCTAGTGAATCGGATGTCTGGATTGCTCTTTAGCTTTTGCCCGACGACGTACGGCGGCATGTCGAAGTTCACACCGACCGGCGAGTTACCAGTCATTATCGCGTAGAGCATCCACGCGTTGACCATCGAGCCGAGTTCGTTCTGGTGAATGTTGCGAGGCTCCCACAGGTAGTCGATGCGGGGCATCCTTTCCGGCGGCTTTGTCGTCAACGAGTGAAACGCCACGGCGGCCGGGACGATCATCGCGCCGGTGTCACGCTCCATCCGTCGCATTTCCTGAACGGATTGTCGAGTTGCTTCGGTGTACTGATCAGTTGTTGCTCGGTTTCCTGGATGCCGAAGTTCCCAGGTCATAAACACGACGGTCTTCGCTCCAGCTTGTCGGATCCCACCGTCAAACTGTTTCATGATGTCGAGTTGCCCGCTCGTAATGACCACTGCGGCGTTGTCACCAGCTTCAATCGCCGCTCGAACTTCCGGCTTCATCATCTCGCGAAGAGGCTTTCCGTAATTGATCTGCTTGTCGACGCCGATCTGAACTCGATTCTTCTGCAAAGCCGCCGCCAGATAATTGAACACGCCGCCTTCGTTCGCCATGAAACTGTTTCCGATAAACAGCAACCGGTCTCCGTCTTTGATTTCGTATGGCGAAGTCGATCGTCCCGTGGTCGTCGGCTCTGGGGTGGGTGAAGGTGAACGCCCCGATCCGCCGGTTTCATTCAACTGAAATTCACCGTAGTTGCCGTTCGCCGCCTTGTAGCTACCGGTTAGTTGCCGTCCCTGAACTTTCCCCGTCCACTGATACTTCGCGCCACGAATAGTCGACTGCCCAATTAGATCGGTACTTTGCCGGCCGGCCTTTCCCTGAAATGCGGCCCGAAATTCAAACGGATCGCCCTTGAACGTGCCCGTAAAGACGGCATTCCACTGACCAGCTTTGGACTCGCCCCCGACGCACTTCAGCGGTCCGCTGGTCCCGTACTTGCGATTGTTCCACTTGCCTGTCCACGTTTTTTGTTCCTGAGCGGTGGCGCGAGAACACACAACCATCAAGCAAACGATCAGAAAAAGAAGGGCATTTTTCATACGACAACGTTCCTCAAGGACAACTCGGCCACACTCACGAATTAGACTCCGCGACCAGCTCGCGCGGGAGCAACTCGACGTTCTCGAAAATCTGCGACACGGAATCCGTCGAAAATCAAAACTTTCCGAAAACAGGTTCCACACTGCCGAGGAGCGGAAATCACTCTCAGGCAGTTTCAGCCTGATTCTCGGTCTCGCCGTGCTTTCTACTACTTCCCGCGGTGGTTCTTTGCGGAGTGCGGGTGGGCTTGCTCGTAGGTTTCCTGCATGCGGCGAGTGCTGACGTGCGTGTAGATTTGCGTTGTGGTCAGACTTTTGTGGCCGAGCAGTTCCTGGACACTGCGCAGGTCGGCGCCGCCGTCAAGCAGGTGCGTTGCGAAACTGTGCCGCAGCGAGTGCGGAGTCGACGCGCGGTCGAGGCCGGTCAACATGAGATATTTATCCAGCATCCGGCCGATGCTCCGCGTCGTGAGCCGCTTGCCGAACTTGTTGAGGAACAGCGGGTTGCCGTCGTTGTTCTGAGGATTCGGCTGCCGAACTTCCATCCAGTCGTCGAGAGCTTTGACCGCGTACGTTCCGAGCGGCGAGATGCGTTCTTTGCGGCCCTTACCAATGACTCGTAAAACGTCGGAGTCGCGGTCCCAGCTTCCGACATCCAGGCTGACGACTTCCGCGACTCGAAGCCCGGCCGAGTACGTCGTCTCAAGAATCGCGCGGTCGCGCAATCCCATCGGTTCATTCGCTGGCGGAGCTTCCAGCAACGTCGCCAGTTGGTCGACCGTCAACAGGTTCGGCAGCTTGCGGCCGGTTCGCGGAGTCCTCAATGCCTGAGCAGGATTCGACGTTGTCATCTCTTCACGCACGCAGAATCGGAACAGACTTCGAAGACAGGCGAGCCGGCGCGCGACCGTCGTCTTCGCATAGTCGCATTCATGCAGGTAGGCGACGTAGCCGCGCAGCATTCCCACGCTGACCTGTCGAGCTTCCGGGACGTAGCCGACTCGTTCCTGGAAGTAGGCCAGCAGGCTGGCCACGTCTTCGGCGTACGACTTCACCGTCAGCGGCGACGAGTTTTTCTCGATCTTCAAGTGCCGTAGAAATCCGTCGATTGCCTGTTCCATGAGTGGTCCGTTAGCTCGTTCAGTTCAGGTTCCGACGATGCTTGCAGCGCAAAACCGAAAAAGATGAATAGCCACGGATGGGCACGGATGTCACACAGATGTCGAAGATGCTTCAGGGCACCATCCATACCATCCGTGTAAAATCCGTGCCCATCCGTGGTTGAAACTTCCTTCCCAGTGAGTCGACGAAAAAACGCCAGCAGGAGTCCTTATCGGGAACGACCGGCTGGCGTTTTCGTTTTTCGTTTTAGCTGGTCAAATCCAGCGTGGGCGAACTCGCCGACCCGTTTTACCAGGCTGTTTCGGGGAGTCGGTTGCTTCGTTCTTCAGACTCGGCTTCCTGACGGAGTTTACGAACCTTCTGGCTCAAAACGGCCGCGTCGTACCAGGTAAAGCTGAGGTCCTTGTCAGCCGCGTACTTCCCCAGAGTTTGAAGAAGCGTCGCCGCGCTGTCCTCGTCGTAGAGAAAGACGTAGCGTTCAGAATCCTTCACCAGTGCAAGTACATTCATGCTTCGCTGCATGATCTCTCCTCGGTGCGTCGTCGCTGGCTTCCTTGCTGCGTCCGTCACGGCCGTCTGCGACGGCACTGGAATGACTGCTCCGTAGCTGCGTTTGGTCACGTCGACGATGACTTCCGTTTTGCTTTTTGAGCATTGCATTGCTCGAACGGCCAGGAGCATCGCTTCCGTGATTCCTTCCTTCGACGATTCCGATCGTGATGCTTGAGTCTGGTTCGAACAGCTACCGTGGTTGGACGGATCGCTTTTCGGCTTACCGGTATTTTCGTGGTTTCAGGACGAGTTGCCGACGTGCTTCGCCTCCGTGAAGCTGCAACATCTCCGAAATCATTACATGCGCGGTGAACTTGCGAAAAAACTCGCTCCGCTTCATGTAAGCGTCAAGATCTCCGCTGCGAAGCTGACCGGTCAGTTCGAGATAGTCCGACAGCCGAGCGATCAACCGCCGGTCGGTTGCGTCGAACAAACGAACGTACGCCATCAAAGGCTCGGTCGCTTCGAACTCGTTCGGAGCGACGACCACCTGCTCGTCATAAATTAGTGCTGGTCGAGTCGCTTGAGTCTGCGGCACCGGCCACTGATTCATTTCCGATCGCGGAACCGGAAACAACGGAGTCTGCATGACTGGAGTGAGCGTTTTTGTCTGAGCGTTTGCCTGAGGCATTGCCCGGCCGGTTTCCGCTGCGGGTGGCACGGGTGTTGTTGACGTCGGCTCGCTGGTTTGTCCAGGAAACTCCGGCTCGGCCGCAGCGATCCGTGGAGGCAAGCTCGGAACAGAATCAGTAAGTCCCAACCGGGATGGCTCCGGACCGTTTCGCGATTCCGCCGGCTGCGACTGGTCGAACAGATGCCGCGTGAACGGATTGTCGTCGGCAGCCGGAGCGGTGGTCAGTGGCTGCTGAATCGGCGGCTCGGCGCCGGGCAACGGAGTCGGTTCATTCGTGCCGACCGAAGGCTGCGGTCGGGGGAAAGCGGGCTCAGTCGGAACAATCGGCTGAGCGGAAGGCGATGGCAGAAAAGTGATTGGTGGCTCCGGATCAGTCGCCTGAGCGGGGACAATCTTTCCCGTGATGGGACGCGCCGGTTCCGCAACTTCCGTTGCGGCTTCGAACGTCTCATCACTGAAGAGCGTGCGAGCGGCAGGTGACAGGTCCGCCGGTTCAGCTTCCTGGTAACTCACAGGGCGAGCCTGCGGCTGCCACAGTTCCTCGGCTGGCGGCGCGGGAATCGGCTCTTTCGCCGGTTCTGGTTCCGGCAGCGACGGAAAACGGTCAACGCTGACCGGCACGAGCAACGAAGTTCCATCAGGGAGTAAGGATGACTCACTACGGAAAGTCTGGCCCCGAACATTCCCCGCATCAGCCAGCAGGACTTCTTGAGTGTTTGCCCATGAAGCGGCGGTTTCCCAGTCCCCTTCTTCAACGGAAGTCGGCTCGCCGTCGGATGCTGAGTGAGCAATCGACCGTATTGAATCGGCGGAAACCCACTCGTCTGAATCATCCGGAGACTGAGCCCGCGCTGTGCTGTATTTCGGTCGCCCAACACGTTTCGTCGGAGCGTCGGCCGAGCGGTTGAAGAACGGAGTCGTCGTGTCTTCATTCGGCAGAAACAGAAACTGCCGCGGCGAGTACCAGGCAACCTTCAAACCGATCCGAGGGTTGTACGGGTCGTAGTCGGTGACCGCTCCGACGACGACGGCATCGACGTCAAGAATGGCCGCCAGCCGAACGGCATCATGAGGTCCGGTCAGCGTGATGCCGTTTTCGATCATCGCCCGTTCGGTCACTCCGACCGGCAGAACTTCGAAGCCCGGCACCTTCTGCAGCTCAGCGTAATAATCGAGAGCGAATTCACGCCCGTCGACCGTTCGTTCCTGGCTGAGATTGAAGAACGGAGCAATCGCCACCGTTTCCAGCCCGACGACCGGGTTCCGCATCCCGACCTCAACAATGGCACAGCCGGAGCCAGCCAGAGGCAGAGCGAGGCAGATTGTCAGAGCGAGAGCTCGAAACATGAGTCGGTTGCAACAAAGAAAGGCACAGGTTGACTGCGTTGGAGCAGCCGGAATTCGGACTCCGGCAGTCGCGCAGGCAGACCGTCGGCTGTCTCCGTTATCGGCACAGTCAGCAAACTCTCTTTAATCGGAATATCTTAACATTCCACGGTCCTTCGTAGGTCAGGCTCTGCCTGACGAAGTCATTACGAAGGGTTTCTAACCACGAAAAACTCGAAACAAACGAAAGAAGATCGAGTGGCGACGCTCAAACTTGCGTTGCACTCGAGATCGCACTCGCAAGAACTGTTTTCGTGTATTTAGTGTCTTTCGTGGTTGCGAAACGACATCCTGCTCAAGCTGAAAGACTCCGTCAGGCAGAGCCTGACCTACGACACCGAACATTTCCCTTCGCTCTCTCCCGTGCCTCTGCGTTTTTCTCCTCGGCGACCTCTGCGATAAAATCCAAGTCTGATTACAGTACGCAGCTCACAATTCAATCGCGTTCCGCCTCAACGAACAGAAGTCAGATGCCAGACTGGGTTTCCATTGCCGAAGAATCAGCCGTCGCCGCTGATGCCGGAGCCACATTCTTTGTGGACGACGTCGAAGTCGCCGTGTTTCGCTCAGAGGGCGATCTGTTCGCCATCGAAGGCAAGTGCCCCCACAAGGGAGCGTCGCTCGGCAACGGAGCGATCGAAGGCGGTGCGGTGACGTGCCCGTGGCACGACTGGAAGTTCGACCTGAAGACCGGCGAAGGCCTGACGAATCCGTCGTCGCCCGTGGCTTCGCTGGCCGTCCGAGTCACCGACGGTTCGATCGAAATCGACCGTGAAACTCTTCCGCAGAAGAACGCTGGCTCGACAAACAGCAACGACGGCATCCATCGCTACCTTGTCCGATACGGATCGCTCGGCTGGGTCGGAGTCTTCGGCAACGTCGACAAGGTCGAATGCCAGCATCGTGACCGAGTCGTCCTGCAAACTCACCGAGGTCAGGAAATCGGCGAAGTGCTCTCCATTCCGGAAGACCTCGCCGCGCAGAACAACAGCGACAAACCGGGTGGAGAAGTCGTCCGGGTGGCAACGCTCGACGAAGCCAAAGATCACGCGCCTCGATCAAAAGAACTGACGCTGCTTCTGATCGAAGAATGCAGTGCGATCCTGGCCGAGTCCGACATCGACCTGGCAATCGTCGACGGCGAAGTCCTGTTCGACGGTGAGTCCGCAGTGCTCTACTTCCTGGGCGACTCCAACCCCGACGCCGGCCCGCTCGTCACGGACGTCGCCAAACTCCACAGCCTGGAGCGAATCGAACTGTACCCCTTCATCGATCCTCCCGAACCAGAGGGCGGAGGCGGCTGCGGCAAAGAGGGCTGCGGCGGCGGCGGTTGCAGTTCTTAGCCAGAGTGAATAACGCAGAGCCAGCAGTCTTTGTGAATCACCCTGTTTCAGGGTGGCACAGGTTGCTTGCAACCTGTGTCGCGCAGCGACAAGAGGTAACCGCCGTCAAACTGAAATACCTCGTGCGGCTTCACCGCACTGGTTGCAAGCAACCAGTTCCACCCGCCTTGCAGACTCAGATCACATCGATGGGTGGTCCACATTGGCTGGGCTCGTTCGAGCAGCAGCCGGGATCCTGAGTGCAGCGGCAGCCGGGGATGGCGAGCAGGGCTCCGAGGATGGGAGCTGTCAGGTAAACCCAAAGATGACTGAGTTCGCCGCTCACGATGGCGGGTGACAGGGAGCGGACGGGGTTCATCGATGCTCCGCAGATTGGCCCGGCGAACATGGCTTCGAAGGCGACGACGCTGCCGATTGCGGCTCCGGCCATGATCCCCTTTTCTTTGGCACCGGTCGAGACGTTCAGAATCACGTACATCAGCATGAATGTCAGCACGACTTCGAAGATGAAGGACTGCCACCAGGATCCTGCCGGAAGCGTCGCTCCCAGATTCGGATGTTCGAGAAACATCACACGCAAGAGCCCGCTGGCGGCGAACGCTCCGACACACTGACTAAGTATGTACGGAATTACCTGTTTGCCTTCGAACCGCCCGGCCACCCAGAAGGCGAGCGTGACAGCCGGGTTGATGTGGCATCCCGACACGTCGCCGATGGCATAAATCATCGACATCACGACCAGACCAAACGTCAGTGCGATGCCGACGTGCGTGATTGCTCCATCGCTGACACCGTTAACGACGATGGCTCCCGTCCCGGCGAAGAGGAGGCAGAATGTACCGATGGCCTCGGCAGCGTATTGGCGGTTCATGAGTAACGATCGATGTTGAACTACGGGTAGCGATTAATAATTCGCCATTTTCGCGCAGGCAGGAAAACAGTCCAAGAATCGTCCTGGTGCTTTTCTCACGCTAAGCCGCGAAGTCGCTAAAAAAAGAAAGTGAGATCGTATCCATTCTTCGCGTCTCAGCGCCTTCGCGTGAACCATTCATTCAGATTGTAGGGTGCGTCTCGCACGCACCACAGCGACACGTGCATGGATGGTGCGTCAAGACGCACCCTACAGCCGATTGCAGACATGATTGGCCGGTGGGAACCGGCCCTACGGATCAGGCGAGAATCTCATCCACGACGCGCGATGGTTCGACGCCTGTCAGTCGTTGATCCAGCCCCTGGTACTTGAACGTCAGCCGGTTGTGGTCGACGCCGAGCTGATTCAGGATTGTGGCGTTCATGTCTCGAATGTGAACCGGGTTTTCCAGAATGTTGTAAGACCAGTTGTCGGTCTTGCCGAATTCGAATCCGCGTTTGATACCGGCTCCGGCCATCCACATCGTGAACGCTCGACCGTGATGGTCGCGGCCGTGGTTGTCCGCGGTCAGTTTTCCCTGCGAGTAAATCGTGCGGCCGAACTCGCCGCCCCACACGACCAGCGTGTCGTCGAACATGCCTCGCATTTTCAGATCGCGGATCAAACCAGCAACCGGATGGTCGATCGAGTCGCACTGTCCGCGAAGCAGTTTCGGCAGACTGCCGTGCTGATCCCAGCCTCGGTGAAAGAGCTGAATAAACGGAACGCCCTGCTCGGCCAGTTTTCTGGCGACGATGCAGTTTCGCGCGAACGTGCCCGGCTTCTCGGCTTCGGGACCGTAGAGTTCCATCGTCTCTTTGGTCTCACTGCCAACGTCCATGATCTCGGGCACGGACATCTGCATGCGGAACGCCATTTCGTACTGAGCGATACGAGTCTGAGTTTCCGGATCGCCGAACTCGTCGTAATGTTCGCCGTTAATTTTCGCGATTCGGTCGAGCATTCGCCGTCGCATGTCTCGATCGATGCCCGCCGGATTTTCGAGATACAACACGGGGTCGGTGCCGGATCGCAGTTTGACTCCCTGATGCCGCGACGGCAGAAACCCGCTGCCCCACAGTCGTGAATACAGTGCCTGTTTCTGCCCCGGCCCGCGCGAGATCATCACGATGTACGCCGGCAGGTTCTTGTTGAAACTTCCCAGGCCGTAGCTGACCCACGCTCCCATGCTGGCCTTGCCCGGCTGCTGGACTCCGGTATTGATAAACGTGATGGCCGGGTCGTGGTTGATGGCTTCCGTGTGGACGGACTTGACGATCGCAATGTCGTCAACAATGCCGGCGGTCTTCGGCAGGATTTCGCTGACCCACGTTCCGTTCTGCCCATGCTGACTGAACTTGAACATCGGAGCAACGACCGGAAACGACTTCTGCCCGGACGTCATGCCGGTGAGCCGCTGTCCCTGCCGCACGGATTCAGGAAGTTCCTGGCCGTGAAGTTTTCGGACTTCCGGATGGTGATCCCACGTGTCGATGTGAGACGGTCCTCCGGCCATGAAGAGGTAAATCACCCGCTTGGCTTTCGGCGCGAAGTGCGGCAACCCAGGCAGTCCGCCTCGTCCGTTGCCTGTGGCGGCTATGGCGGAGTTTGCAGACTCATTAACCAGCGATGCCAGCGCGGCAGCACCAACCGCTCGCGATGAGTTGTTCAGCAAATCGCGGCGGGTTGTCTGGAGTTGAAAATCGGTGAATGGATTCATGATGTCACGCGACTATTGAAAGAGTGTTGAAATTATTGTGACGATCGAGGTTCAGTTTATTGCCCGCGGGTAATCGTCAGGACACTGTTCGATACAGGATCGATTGTGACTGAAAGGTCGCCGCCCATGACGATATGACCGGGAGTGGGAACTGGAGCAAAATGCACGATGCACTGGCCGTTCTGCATCGAGGCCGACATGTCCATCGTTTCGATGGCGTATCCCAATTCCCTCGCCTTTGCCAGGGCTGCTTCGATTCCGGCCAGCAGACGAGTGTCGTAATCGTGAGATGTGCTCATGACTTGTCCTCAGGATCGATCTGTAAAACGTCGTCGGTTTTTCCCAGTACGCAAACCGTGCCGTCAGTCGTGATGGAATACGTTTGAGCGGGGCCAATTACAAAATGAATGGCTCCCACTGTTTCAGGATACTCCGTCACCAGACGAATGTCCTGACGGCTTGGTTCTTCTTGCCATTCAGGGCCGATGTTGGGATGTGTGTGGAAGCTGCCGATAATCTGCTCGGCATGAAACCGTCCATCGGGACACAGTGGGATTTGAAAAGAATCAGCCTGCCCGACGCTCAGACGCCGCACGACTGGCCTTAAAGTTGTCGCGTCGCGAACGATGAAACCGCCCTGCTCGGTTGGATGTTTCGTTCCGGGTTGACTTTCACGCAGCGCTTCCCGCATCGCCGTGCGAATAGCGATGTCGTTGAGAAGATGCTCCGCTGAAAAGTCCATCAATCTTCACCTGCCATCGTGGAGTTAACCGCGAGTCAAAACTTCGTCCAGATTCAGGATCATGCTCGTGACGATCGACATGGCTGCGTGAACGGCGGGGTCCAGTGTTTCGTCGCGTGGTGATTCGCCGGCGGAGATGAGCTTGGTGGCTCGTTCTTTGTCGGCTTGAAAAAGTTTCAGTTCGTCGTGGTAAGTCTGCTTGAGAATTTCGCGAACGAACGATTTCGGCCGGACTCCGGAGGCCAGTCGGTAGGCGTAGTCGATCTGCTCATCGAGCGCTGCTCCGCCTTCCTTGAGTGCTCGCTCGGCGAGAGCCCGTGCGGCTTCGACAAACTGCACATCGTTCAGCGTGACCAGAGCCTGCAGCGGAGTGTTCGTTCTTGAACGACGCAGTGCGCACTTCTCGCGAGTCGGTGTGTCGAAGATAGTGAGCGACGGCGCGGGCGACGAGCGTTTCCAATAAGTATACATGCTGCGGCGGAAGAGTTTTTCGCCGTTGTCCTGCGTGAACTTGGCACCGCTCAGGCTGACTTCAATCCACAAACCGCCGGGTTGGTAGGGCTTCACGCTGGGGCCGCCGATCGTCGACACGAGCAATCCGGAAGCTGCAAGCGCGTTGTCGCGAACGAACTCGCCCTGCAGCCGGAACCGCGGGCCGCGTGCGAGCAGTCGGTTTTCCGGATCGGCTTCGAGCAGTTCGCGAGTGATTCGTGACGACTGCCGATACGTCCCTGACATGACCATCTGCTTGAGCATCCGCTTGATGTCCCAGCCGCTTTCGACAAAGTCGACCGCCAGCCAGTCAAGCAGGGCCGGGTGACTCGGCCATTCGCCTTGCGAACCGAAGTCTTCCAGCGTCTTGACCAGCCCCGTTCCGAACAGCATGTACCAGTAGCGGTTGACGGTGACTCGCGCCGTCAGGGGGTGGTCCTTCTGCACAAGCCATTGAGCCAGTCCGAGTCGATTCGTCGGAGCTTCAGCCGGGAGCGGCGGAAGAGCGGACAGCACTCCCGGATTCACCGGGCTGTCTTTTTTCGGAGACGCGTACTGGCCTCGGTCGAGGATGAATGTCTGCCGCATTTGCGGAACGTCCTGCATGACCATGACCGTGCTGATCGGCTTTTCCGATTCGGCGATCTTCGACTTCAGGTTCCGCAGTTCTTTCGCGGCCTTCTGCCACGGCTTGTCGTGGTTCGTCAGGTAGAAGTTTCGCAGGACGGTCACCTGCTCGGGCGAGCGTTCGTTAGTCTTCATCGCCAGCAGTGGGGCGATCGGATCCGAGCCGGCCAGCGCCTGCACTTCGCTTTCAGACAATGCTCGATCAAAGACGTGAACCTCGTCGATCAAACCGTTGAATCCGCTGCCTGGATTTCTTCGGCCAAGATGGAACGGCGATTTCGATCGGATCGTTGCCGAAAGTCGATCCTGCTCGATGGTCCATTCCTGAGGCTTGCCGTCGAAATAAACTTTGACCCCGGCTGCTTTGCTCGAACCGTCGTAAGTCACAAAGACGTGCTGCCAGGCGTCCTTCTTCAACTTGCCTTTGGTGTTCACCTTGATCGCGTTTGTCGGCCAGGTGTTGATGATGTGAACTGCCAGGCCACCGTTGCTGCAGTACATGTCGTAGCCGCGGTGTCCGTTGCCGTCGTTCATTTTCGCGATCGGAGCGCCGGTTCCGTTTCCTTTCGGCTTGATCCAGCAGCCGTACGAAAACGACTCTTTGGTATCGAAGTCGCCGAGCTGTCCGGCATCGACCCAGTTGCTGGCGTCACACTTGAACGACTTGCCGAACTTGCCGGCGTCCCATTGAGTCTTGCCTTTGATCGCGACTTTCCGCTTCGAGTCCGCCAGATCGTCGAGCGTTTCATCGAGCGTCAAATGCGCGACCGCTCCGGTCGGCAGGAACGATTTCCCTTCGGCTGTAGCTGATTCTTTTTCCAGCCAGGCCGTGAAGTCTGGCTCGACTTCTTTCGCTCGGCCTTCGCGCTTCGCTTCGAGCGTCGGCAATTCCTGTTTCAGAATCGCGGCCTGCGACATTCGATCAGGATCGAAGACGTCTACGATCGGAGTCTGGTTGCCTCGGCGACTCTGCATGCCCGGGTCAGACGCCTGGTTGAAGTACGCAAAGAAGCGGTAGTAATCCTTCATCGTGATGGGGTCGTACTTATGGTTGTGACACTGAGCACATTCCAGGCTCAGCCCCATCCAGACCATGCTGGTTGTCTTCACGCGGTCGACGGCGTACTCGACGCGGAATTCTTCCGCGATCGCGCCGCCTTCGTCCGTCGTCGCGTTGTTCCGGTTAAAGCCGGTTGCGATTTTCTGCTCGTTGGTCGCTTCAGGAATCAGGTCGCCCGCGATCTGCTCGACGGTGAATTCATCGAACGGCTTGTTGGCGTTGTAGGCGTTGATCGTCCAGTCCCGCCACGGCCACATGTCTCGCGGGCCGTCCGCGTGAAAGACGCTCGAATCGCCATACCGAGCGGCGTCCATCCACACCAGCGCCATCCGTTCTCCGAAATGTTTTGACGCGAGCAGTCGATCGACTGCCTGCTCGTAGGCGCTTTCCGGACTCACTTTGGCGGCCGCGAGAAACTGATCGATCTCGTCGATCGTTGGCGGGAGGCCAGTCAGGTCGAACGATACTCTGCGCAGGCCTCGTTCGACCTGAGCGGGATCGTTCGGCGAGAGGCCTCGTTCTTCGAGTCGCTGCAGGATGAACGAGTCGATCGAATTCTTCACCCAGTTTGGTTTGCTTGTCTTCGGAATTGGCGGACGCTGCGGAGCGATGAACGACCAGTGCCCTTCCCACTTCGCACCGGATTCGATCCACGCTTTCAGCAACGCGATCTGCTCGGGTTTCAATTCGAGATGCGAATCGACCGGCGGCATCCGGGTGTCGGGATCGTTCGAGATGATCCGCTGCCACGCTTCGCTCTTTGCCAGGCTGCCGCTGAAAGCAGCGACGACGCCTGCTTCGTCGTCGAGACGCATATCGGCCTCGCGATGTTTGTCGTCCGGCCCGTGACACTGAAAACAGTTTGCCGAAAGTATCGGCCGAATGTCACGGTTAAAGAGCGGAGCGTTCGCCGCCAACGTTCGCGACGACATCATCGCCGTTAACAGAACGAAACTGAGGCTGAACATCGATTGATGCAGAACGGGCATGGCAATACCGGATCAACTTTGGTGGAAGAAAGTTTGGCAAGAGACCGAAATTGTGGAATTCGTGTCCGAGTGAGGGTCCGCAAGTCTACGATGATTCGGCAACTATTTCAGCTACCCACCTGGTGAGACGATTCCGAAGAACGCAAAAACAGGTTACCGCTCGACATGGTCGGCAACGCGTCGCCAATCCGACTACCAGACGAATCGATACGACCGGAATCGGCCCCGGTTCGAAAGCATCGCTGCGACTCGCGATAAAACAGGGTAGTATCGCAACGCAACGACAATCACGATCCTGCAGTCTCGTTCCCGCCATGAGCCCATCAACGTTTGACAATCAACCCGTTCCGGCAGCGCGCAGGACGATGCTGCTGCTTTCCGTCGGCGCGGTAATTCTCGCGGGTGTCGCCGTTCTTTGGTGGGTGGTCATTGCGGAACGTCCTTTCGAGCAAGTGCTGGATGATGCTCAGGCGGCGTTTGCTCACGGTGACTTCCAAACAGCTCAACGGCTTGCCAACGACTTGCTGAAACGAACACCCGATTCGTCGTCAGCCCTTCTGGTCAGCGGTCGGGCGGCGATTGAACTGGGACGTTGCACCGAAGGCGAACAACTTCTCCGACGTGTTCTCCAGCTGGACGACTCCAACATAGACGCCCATTCGACTCTCGTGCGGTTGCTAAAGGTCGAAGGCCGCTTCCGGGATTTGCTTCCGCATGCACAATCGCTGCTTCGAACGGGTGATTCCGGCGGCGAATTCCTGATTCCACTGGCGGCGCCCGACGGCATCACTTTGAGCGAGGGTGAACTGCAACGGGCGGAATTCTTCGGCAAATCCGTGCCCCATGATCCGTCGCCGCTACTGGGTGTTGCCCGGCATTTTCTGCAGAACGCTGAGACTGAACGAGCCAACTTGATTCTGCGGCAGATCGTGGAATCAAACCCGGAAAACATCGAAGCGCAGGCGCTGTTGGGAATTGCACTTCTGGAACTCGACGATGCCGATCAGTTCCTGAACTGGCATCAACAGTTGCCAGCCGCTGCTGAGAGTCACCCGGAAATCTGGTTCCTGCGCGGAGCGTGGGCACGCCGTGGGAACTCACTTCGCGAAGCGATTCGTTGTTGCCTCGAAGCTGTCATGCGCGATCCCAACCATCGACGCGCCAACCTGTTCCTGTCTCAATTGTTCGTCTCAGCTGGTGAAGCGGAGAAAGCAACACCGTTCGCGGAGCGGTTTGAACGACTGGAAGAAGTAGATCGTCTGGCGACACGAGGAGATGACTTCTCGGGAGACCGAATGACCGCCAGAACCATGCACCGAATTGCGGTCTTGATGGAAAGTCTCGGCCGATTGTGGGAGGCAGCGGGCTGGTCGCGACAGGCGATTCAACGCGACGCCGAGTTTTCGGAAGCACGACGATTACTTGACGACCTGACCAGCCGCATCGATCGCTCGACGCCGCTCACTTTACATTCGGCGAATCCGGCTCGAACGATTGACTTGTCAATCTACCCGCTGCCCGACTGGAGTTCTGACGAACTCCGCGAACCGTCGCCGCGGAAGTTCTCGGCGCAAGAATTAACGGCGAATGCGTCGAGAATATCGTTCTCCGACAAGGCCGAATCACTCGGACTGAAGTTCCGTTTTCACAACGGAGCCAATCCGGAATCGGGCCGGGCTCGCATGTTCGAATTCAGCGGCGGCGGTGTCGCCGTAGTCGACTACGACGGCGATTTCTGGCCCGATCTGTACCTGACACAAGGGAGCCCATGGCCAGAGACGTCCGTCGATTTTCGAGACACCCTGTTCCGAAATGTTGATGGCGAGCGTTTCGAGAATGTCGCGGACAGAAGTGATCTGAGCGACGAACGCTACGGCCAGGGGGCGACGATTGGCGATTTCGACAACGACGGATTCCCCGATATCCATCTGGCCAATATCGGCAAAAATCGACTGTACCGAAACAACGGCGACGGCACCTTTACTGACGTTTTCGAGGAAGCGGAAACAGGCGGTAACGAATGGACTTCGAGCGGCGTGCTGGCCGATGTGAATGGCGATTCGCTGCCGGACTTGTACTGCGTGAACTATCTCGGCGGCGACGACGTGTTTGATCGGACGTGTCACCGGGAGGGGAGGCCCGTTCAATGTCCGCTGCACTTTTTCCCTTCGGCTCAGGACCGGCTTTATCTGAATCTCGGAGATGGACAATTTCAGGAAGCGACGGAGACTTCAGGCATCGCGATCCCTGATGGAAAGGGAATGGGAATTGTTGCTGCGAATTTTTATCGGTCCGACCGACTGAGTCTGTTCGTGGCGAACGACGACAAGCCCAATTTCTTTTTCGTCGATCAAGCGTCCCGAACTGACGCAGCGGTTTCGTACTCGGAAATCGGAGTCCGCTCCGGTCTGGCGTTCGGAGAATTCGGCACCGCGCAGTCATGTATGGGTATTGCCGCTGGCGATGTAAACAACGACGGGTTGCTGGATCTGTTCGTGACGAACTTCACGGGCGAACCTGACAATCTGTTTGTGCAGAAACCGGGTGTCATCTTCGAGGACTTGTCGAGACAATCGGGCCTGCATCTGGCTACCTTGCAGCCAATGGGATGGGGGACACAATTCGTTGATGGAGATCTCGATGGGCTGCTCGACCTCATCGTCGCCAATGGGCATCTGGATGAGAATACATCAGGCAACCTGCCCTACAGAATGCGAACCCAGTTCTTCCGGAACCGCGGCGAGCTAAGGTTTGACGAAGTGATGGCAGATCGGCTCGGTCCGTATTTTGAGCGTAAGCGTGCGGGTCGCGCGGTGGCCAGGATCGACTGGAATCGCGATGGTGCGGACGATGTTTGTATCACTCATGTGGATACTCCGACTGCGTTACTTTCCAACGAAACGGCACAGCGAGGACATTACTTGAGCGTCCGGCTGCGCGGTGTTGCGTGTAGTCGCGACGCGATTGGATGCGTTGTTCGAGCGACAGTCGGAGGCGAGTCGTGGTTCCGGCACTTGACTGCTGGCGATGGATTTCAGTCGAGCAACGAGCGAAAGTTGTCGTTTGGCTTTGGGGCTCGAAAGAGAATTGACGAACTGACGATTTACTGGCCGTCGGGATTCGAGCAGACATTGCCAGGCCCGGAACTCGATACAGACATTCTGATCATTGAAGGACAAGAGCCACGAACGTTGAGCAAACAAAGACAGGCAACGCCAGGTCAAGCGTCCGACTAACGGTTACGTTCGTCGTCGTCACCGCCGTGGTTCTACTGGGATGGTGGTGGAAATCGTCCCGGCCAGCCGTGAGAGAACTTCTTCTAAGAGCAAACGCTGCTCTGGCAACGGGAGACTACGATTCCGTCGATGCCCTTTGTCAGCAGGTTCTCAGTCAGGATGCTGAATCCGTCGCGGCACTTATGCTGGCCGGAGAAGCGGCGATGAAGGCCGCGCGGTTCGAAGAGGCCATCGACTACTTTCATGCCGTTCCGCAATCGGATTTCGACACCTCAGTAGCGGCGATGTTTTCAGCCGCGGAAGCATCCAGAGCGATTGGCTCTCCTGACGCCGCCGAACGCGATTACCGCAACGTGCTGAAGTGGCGACCTTCGCACGTTCATGCCCACGAACGCCTTGCGTTTATCCTGGATTTGCAGGGCCGCCGCTGGGAATCGACGCCGCATTTATTCGAACAACTCCGCCAGAATCGGATCTCTTATTCGACGCTGATCCGTCTTGGGTCGAGAGACTCGGCGGTCCCTTTCCCTGAAGAACTGGATAAAATTCGGCAGGCAAAAATCGATCCGGCTGTTGTGAAACTGGCCGAGGCCGTCGACGCGCTGGCTCATTTTCAACCAGCAAAGGCAGAGCCGCTCTTGCAGGAAGCGATTCGACTGAAACCAAATCTGGTCGAAGCTCATGCTCGGTTGGGACGTCTGCTGGTCGATCGGGATCTTTCTCGAATGCCGACCTGGCAACGGAGTTTGCCACCACAGGCCGAATCGCACCCGGATGTCTGGGTTGCTCGGGGGCAGTGGAGTCAGCAGCTCGGTCAAACTCGCGCAGCCATTCGGTGTTTCGGGAAAGCCGCGACTCTGGATCCAAACCTGAGGATCGCCCACTACCAGTTGAGTCAGCTGCTGGCAGATTCGGAATTCGCGAAAGCCGCACCCGAATTCGCCGAACGTTCGCGATTGCTGCAGCAACTGGCGGCGATCATGAATCAGTTGTCACTGAATCGTGACGATGCCTCGTCGATGCAGGCTGCTTCCGAAATTCTCGAACAACTCGGAAGACATTGGGAAGCGCACGGTTGGTGCCAGCTTGCGCTCGTTGCTGGACCGAACGATGCATCCGTGCGATCGCGGATGGACAATTTGAACGCCCGACTTTCGCCGAAACTTCTCATGACGGATCCGAAGTCAAACCCGGCCGAGAATTTGGATTTTTCGACGTGGCCGTTACCTGAGTGGCCAGCCGCGGATGAAGAGTCGTTTCCCGATCGCCCTTCATCAGATGCGAATTCGGGATCGCGTATTCAGTTTGTAGATCGTGCCGCTGAATCCGGTTTGCGATTCACATATTTCAATGCGGATGACCCGGACGTCGTGGGCACTCGGATGTATGAGTTCTCTGGAGGCGGCATCGGAGTGTTGGACTACGACGCGGACGGACTTCCCGACTTGTATCTGACGCAAGGCTGTGCGTGGCCACCAAACACGGAATCGACCGACTATCGCGACCGCCTGTTTCGCAACCTTGGAGACGGCGGCTATCGCGATGTCACCGACGAAGCCGGCCTGGGTGACGGCTGGTTCAGTCAGGGTGTCGCGATTGGCGACCTGGACAACGACGGATACCCGGATATCTACGTAGCAAACATCGGCCGAAATCGCCTTTACCACAACAACGGCGACGGCACGTTTCAGGATGTCACAGATTACGCAGATTTGAGTGGGCAGCAATGGACGACAAGTTGTTTAATCGCCGATCTTGACGGCGACGGAAGTCCGGACCTTTACGACGTTAACTATCTTAAAGGCGACGATTTGTTCGATCGTCTGTGTCTTGTCGAAGGTCGCCAGCGAGCTTGCGTCCCAGGCGTGTTTTCGGCCGAGCGGGACCGGATTCATCTCAGTCAACGAGAGGGGCGATTCCGAGAACTGTCCGGTCGCTCCGCTGACTGTCTCGATCCACCGCGTGCTGGAATGGGAATTGTCGCTGCCGATTTGGATGGATCGGGTCGCCTCAGTCTGTTCGTTGCGAACGACGTCGTAGCCAATGCCTTCCTCGTCAACGAAACAGCAGCGGGCGGTGGAGAACTTGTCCTTCGTGAGAACGCTTTGCTGGCCGGATTAGCTTTCGATCGTGACGGCCGTGCTCAAGCCTGCATGGGAGTGGCCGCTGAAGACATCGACGGCAACGGGTTGCTCGATTTCTTCGTGACCAACTACTACGAGGAAGCCAACTCGCTGTATCTGCAGACCGCGCCGGGCGTCTTCGTCGAATCTTCACGCACGGCAGGGTTGTACGACGCAAGCTTCCGGCAACTGGGATTCGGGACGCAGTTTCTTGATGGCGATCTCGATGGGTGGTCGGATCTGGTCGTCGCCAACGGGCACCTGGACGATTTTCGATATCTCGACATCCCGTTTCGGATGCGTCCTCAATTTTTCGCGAATCGCAGTGACGGACGATTCCAGGAGCCGCCGCAACCGACAACTGACGGCTACTTTGGTCGAGAACTTCTGGGACGCAGCGTCGCCGTTCTCGACTGGAATTGTGACGGCCGGCCCGATTTCGCCGTGTCACATCTGGAAACTCCGGCTGCACTTCTTACGAACGAAACGCAGCACGCCGGTCACTGGCTCAAGCTTCGCCTGACCGGAATTCTCTCTGCTCGCGACGCAATTGGGAGCACGGTCACCGTGCAGTGTGGCAAACGCGTCTGGACTCGGCAGTTGACAGCCGGTTCCGGCTATCAGGCGAGCAACGAAAAGATGCTTTTGTTCGGGCTGGCCGACTGCGAGCACATCGACCAACTCATTGTCCGTTGGACGTCGGGGACCAGGCAGACCTTTGACAACATCGCAACCGATCGCGAACTGTCGATCATCGAACTCGGCGCAACACCCGCTGAGTTACCACAGAGCCGCTGATTGCCGCCTCGATACCGGACGTTAGATCCGTCCTGGCTTCTTGATCAAAATCAACTCAAACGACGATTGCATCAATTCATTCGGCCGCAGCTGCAGACGCGGCTTCGAGCGGAAAATTGAATGTATTGTCGCCGGATTCCGTCACGTCGGCAGTGAGCGTCGTTCTGTCGTTGTATGTTTCGGGGATGTACTGTTCGACCTCGCCGCCCACTTCTCCAGTCTCAAGTTCCTGTGCGACAACGCCTGGAACTTCGCGGAGTGCCGTAATCGTTACTGCTTTGTCGCCGATCGTGCACTCAAGTGAGTATTTACCGTCCTTGATCGCTGCTGCATCAGCCCGCCCATTACCGTCGGCCGGCCGGAATATGATTTCTCCAGAAGGCAATGGACTGCCATCGAACGTCACTTCCCCCGTGACTGCGACGGTTGGCGGAGCGTCGTCAACTCCGCCGCAGCCAACGAGAGCAGCCAGGCACAATGAAAAAGCGATGGTCGATATTCGATGCATTAAGTTCTCGATGTTTTAGAAGTCAGCGTCGCAGTACGAGGTGTTTGTATGCAGCCTTAACCAGTTCCAAATCTGTCGCGGCACTAACTCACCGACGCGAGCCCGTCTGATACGAGACGGATAACCGGGGCTCTGTTGGTCAGGACGATTTGGCCTGAACCAATCCTAGAAGTCGCCAAATACTTCGTTGCCGTTCCGGCTGCCTGCCGCACGCCAGACATCGACGTCGATATTCTCAGAAATAAACCGCGTCGCTCCATCAACCATCGCGACATGCGCCCCGCCGACATGATAGCTGCGTGTGAAGTTACGAAGTGCGCTGCCTCCCAAAATTGACGTGCAGGGAGCCCCCGGAAATGTCGTGCTCTTGCACGAGTAAACCTGATCAGCAACGGTCGTATTGGGAGTTTCCAGCGAAGTAAATCCGTAGGCGCCGTGGTTGCCTCCACCCCAGTAACCTCCAGCACCGCCCCACCCGCCGGTATTCTTACCACGAAGAATTGACTCGGCAGCCATCAGCGTCACTGATGTTCCGTCGGTTACGTCCTTGAATTGAACGGATGAACGATTAAATGCGATCCCGTTCAACGTCGTACTGCTGCGGGTCATTAACGCGTTTCCAGCACACAAGACGTAGTTCCCCTGGAAACCGTTTCCACCAGCTCGAGCACCTCCACCTCCACCGAAACCGCCGGACGAAGGATCACTCGGACACATCAGCACGGGAATCTTCAAGTCCTTTATTTCCTTCGGAGTGTCCATCACCCATTGGACATTTGATGATGCGTAGGCTTCGTAAGCTGGTGCCTGGTCGTAGTACGGCATCAACTGTTGCATCCAGGTATCGCGGCCGTGATAGGTATTTGAGTCAAAGTACCCGTACGGGAACGTGCTGTGGACATCGTGATAGTTGTGCATGGCGATGCCAATCTGCTTCAGGTTGGCTTTGCACTGGCTGCGGCGAGCTGCTTCCCGAGCCTGTTGAACCGCAGGCAGCAGCAGCGCGACAAGTATCGCAATGATTGCGATGACGACGAGAAGTTCGATCAGCGTAAACGCACGCCGAGCTTTCAGCAGTGTGATCATCTCGAGTCGCCTTTGCTTTGTTGTGGCTTTGCAAAATTTGTGCGAGAGGCCCGGTGACGGCGATGCAACACGCCGGCGAGTTCTGGCACCCAATCAAAAGTGCCCCTGAGAAACCGCCAAGCGATAAACGAACTGCATAGCGAGATCCTGATGCCACTTTACGATTCTGCCTTTTGACGATCACGAGTTGCAACTGTTCGCTGCAATTATCGTCTGCGGGTACAGGCTCAGGTTCCGCTGTGCCGCGGTGGCCGACCGGAAATCATATCAATGAACACCCATTACGAATGACATCACATAGTTGGAGTCATAGTTAACGAGCCTCGTCAGACCGCCGTGGGATCGTTGCTGCAGAAGTAGCGGAAGCAACAGTCGCTTCACTTCAGAGCAGAGGCTTCGACCAGGTTGATGCTCAAACGGCGAACGTGATCCGACTGCAAGGCTGGCTCAGGCGGCAGCGTCCGTGGCGAAGCGTTTTCTCAGCGGCACTTTCAGATATCGGACGCCGCTTGTGTCATAAAAGTAAAGCAGATTTCGATCGGCGGCCCAAACGGCTGAAAGCCGCACCTGCCGGGGTCCATGAATCGTAAACTGGATGCCGCACGGTCGGCTGTTCTTCGTTAACTCGCGCTCGATCATTTTGAATTGATCGGAGACGAGATTCTCTTTCGAGCACAGAGTCGCGTGGACAAATTCGCGAAGGTCCTCGATGGTCGAAATATTGGACGGTGCAATTCCGGCGGCAGCATTGCTCATGGACAGCCTCGTTGTTCGGGGGGGAATGCGTGCGCCGACCGCTGTGTTGTCGAAGCGGATCCTTCCTCAGAAATTCTCTTAACCAATCGCGAATGGATGTGGTCTGGTGAATCGTCGACTCTGAAGCAGGGTGGTCAGTGCGCGAACTTTGTCGTCAATCTTTAGGGGATACTCAGTTCTCCCGACCGCTGTCGTCCTTGCCACTGGCTGCTCTTCCCGACTGGTCTGAACCAGGCAGCCGTCGCGGTCGGCTCAGAAGGTATCGGCGGTGTGAATCCAAAAGTGTTCTGTGACCGGAGACCGCTTTGCGACCTGCAGGACACGTCGAGACCTACCAGCTTCACCATCTTCCGCAGCACGAACCGAGCCTACGACCGGCACGGGATTTCGCAAGAATTCTGATGAGACGAAGAGAAACTCTTAAGGCTGTTCGAGCTGACACAAAGTTTCAAAGCGTGGGCAAACCGCGATTCTCAATTCACCACGGATGGGCATGGATTTTCGCGGATAGCTGTGGATGCTCCAGAAGGGCGTCCGTGTTTTTTCGTGTAATCCGTGGTTCTTTAACTCAAGTGCCTGTCAGAAAAACAAGATGTTGCTCGCGAGCAAGGCAATGGCAGAACAGCGCTGCCGTGAGGCTTGCTGTCAATAATCCAACTGGCTGCCACCTGAAGATTCTTTGCGATCCTTTGCGTCTCGGCGCCTTTGCGTCAGATTACGTCCTGCCAACGACTGAAAGTGGCAACAAGGCGTAACATCCACGTTCGATTGATCATGCACCAAGGGAGGTAAACTGTGCCGATTTTGACGGAAGCGCAATTGCAGGAGTTTGGAGTCGCTTTGCTGGCCGCGGGCGGGGCGAACGATTCGGAAGCACTGATCGTTGGCCGGAGTCTCGTTCAGGCGAATCTTCGAGGACACGATTCTCACGGGGTCATGCGGATTCCGTTTTACGTGAAGCAGGTGCAGGACGGAAAACTTAACGCCGGATCCAACCTGAACGTCGTTCAGGAATCTTCCGGGACGATCGTCGGCGACGGAAACTGGGGGTTCGGGCAGGTGCTGTCGCGACAGCTCATGGAAAAGTTGATCGACAAGGCATCGACGGCCGGCATCGCGTCGGGCTCGTTGCGACAGTCGGCTCACATCGGACGACTCGGCGAGTACGCTGAAATGGCCGCTGCGAAAAATATGTCCGCGATCATCTGCGCGAACACTCACGGAGCCGCTCAGCGAGTCGCTCCTGTCGGCGGCAAGCGTCCTCGGCTCGGCACCAACCCGCTGTGCATCGGCATGCCCGGCGGCAAGAACGGACCGTTCATTCTGGACTTCGGAACCAGCGCGACGGCTGAAGGAAAAGTCCGAGTCAAAAAGATCGCCGGCGAAAAAGTTCCCGACGGCTGGGTGCTCGATCCGGAAGGCAACCCGACCAACGATCCGAATCAGCTTTACGGCGACCCTCCAGGAACGATCCTGCCGATGGGCGGCGACCAGGCTTACAAAGGCTTCGGTCTGTCGTTCATGATCGAAATGCTCTGCGGAGCTTTGTCCGGCGGCCAGTGTGCTTACCCCAACCCGCCGGCTCCAGTTGGCAACGCCGCGTTCTTCATCGTGATCGACCCGGCGCAGTACGCCGGCTTCGAGCACCTTCAATCGGAAGTCTCATCACTCGAAGAGTACGTTCGCACGGTCCCACGCATCGACGGCGTGGAAGAAATTTTCCTGCCTGGCGATCCCGAACAACGAACGATGGCCAAACGCTCTGCCGAAGGAATCCCCCTCGACGACGGAAACTGGAACGCTCTGTTGAAACTCGCCGAAGAACTTGGTGTCTCAGTGCCG
>CALDJX010000190.1 GCA_937899075.1 uncultured Planctomyces sp.
GTGCGTGAGCAAGAAGCTGAGTTTGAGGTTTTTCCGTCCACACTCGCAGATGTATATCATGTTGGAATGCCCCCAAAAGTTGATCCACCGTTATGAAGGTTTGGATTGGGTAACAAGTTCCGCAGTGGGCTGCTTCCGTGGAGGGAGCGCAGCGACCGGAATGGAATCAGCCCACTGCGAGGCAAACTCCGCCGGGGTCAAACCACCGAGGCCACTGTGCGGGCGACGATGGTTGTACGTTTGACGCCAAGACTCAATCACCGTCTGAGCCTCGGCAAGCGTAGCGAATTCTTCACAGGCAAGACATTCGTCTCGGAAGCGACTGTGAAAGCTCTCCACATACGCGTTCTCCCACGGGCTGCCTGGTTCGATGTAGGACGTTCCTACATCGATGCGATTCAAGAATTCGCGCACTCGCTTGCTAACGAATTCGGGGCCGTTGTCACTGCGAATGAACTGTGGCGTGCCACGGATCGCGAACATATCAACCAGTAGTGTGACGAGGTCGTCACCTGTGAACTTTCGATTCACCTCCAACGCGATGCACTCGCGTGTAAACTCGTCGATCAACGAAAGGACCTTCAGCGAGCGGCCGTTCACCGTTCGATCGAATATGAAGTCGACCGACCAAACATGGTTTGGACGTTCAGCGCGGCGACGCTTGATGCCGCCGCTACTATCGCCCAAACGTCGCTTTTTTGTCTTCTTTACCGGCACTTTGAGTCCTTCGCGTTTCCAGATTCGATAAATACGTTTGAAATTCACCTGCCAGCCTTCTTGGCGGAGCAACCGAGTAATCATTCGATAGCCGTAGCGAGGAAACTCGCGGACCAGCTCAAAAATCCGACCAGCAAGCCGTTGGTCGTCTTCTTTTTCAGTTGCTTGATACCGTTGCGTACTTCGTGGTTGGCCGAGCGTCTTACAGGCCCGACGTTGCGACACGTTGCAGGTTCGCTGAACTTGCTGGACCGCTTCGCGTCGTCTCGTCGGGCTTAGAAGTTTCCCTCAGCGGCGACTTTCAAAATCTTCTTGTCTAGCTCGGCCTCGGCAAGAAGCTCTTTCAATCGCTGATTTTCGATTTCAAGTTCGCGAAGTCGCTTTGCTTCGTCTGACTTCATGCCACCAAACTGCTTCTTCCATCGAAGCCACGTGGACTCGGTAATCCCAAGCGTCTGATAGACCTCTGCCAAGGTCTTACCTGATGCGAGGATCGCTTCACCTTCCTGGATCGCCCGTACAATCTGCTCGGGCTTACGTCGTTTTCGCTTCTTCGTCATTGAAAGTCTCCTTGAGATACTAGACTTTCATAACATCTGGATCAGAAAATGGGGAGCACGCCAAATCCACGCTCACCTCCGCCCGATTTGGGAATCCAAACGCGGCGGATGTCACCTGGCTGGTACGTTCCCGAGATCAAAGCCTCACGTATCTTCGGCAAAAGATCGGGAGCTGCCTCCACGACTTCCTCCGTCGAAACGCCATCGACTCCGGCAGCACCTTTGTTACGTGCAACAAAGAGTAACGCTCGTGCCAGGTTCGGCAGCGAGGCCACTCGTTCCAGCAGGCGATCATGACAAGTGTCTTGATCATCTACCGGGGCGTCTGTCTCACTCGTCAAATTGTCATCCGCTGTGTGCAGCAAATACGACCGTCCGACGGATTCGTCCGCCTTCGGGTCGAGTTCGCTCTCTTTCGAGTTGTCGGCAAACACGAATCCCAGTTGACGCGATTCAGAACTTTTCAACTTGTCATCCCCTTCGCTCCACCGGCATTACCCGGCTTCGTCACTACTACGAGATGATCCGACTTCTCGAAAGACGTCGGCCTGCGGTCGTTTCCTCCGCACAGGCCTACCAAGTCAGCTGGACTATCGTCCCATCGCTTGGATCGATCGAGATCTCCCGGGGTAAAACACAGTGATGTCCCGCCGCTCCCGCCTCCACTACACCCTGACCACGATCGGATATGGGGCGTCACGGATGAAGGCCCGCTTGCCCAGGTCAACATGCCTGCTTGGAGATTCACTTTCGTTCGGTGCTGCAGTTCGCTACAAGCTTCCATCTCACACGACCTCACGGCAAAACCAGACTCCGCAACCTCAGTCACTCGGATCGGTTCGTGCAATTGCCTTTCGCTCATGGTTACCTCCGATAGGTCCCATAAAGGACTCTCACCTTCAATCACTGCGCCATGCCCGGCGCAACTCCGTTTGTAGCTGTCCATTAAGAATTGGAGTATCGGTGATTGCTTAAATCGGTTAG
>CALDJX010000191.1 GCA_937899075.1 uncultured Planctomyces sp.
CGCGCGTACTTGCCGTGGTTGGGATTTCTGTTCGGCTGGGCGCAGCTCACGGGCGTCTTCAGCGGCAGTATCGGCACGATGGCTTACGTCTTTGCTGATTACGCCATCGTGCTGTTTGACTGGGAAGCTTCGGCCGGAGTTGGACTCGCACTGTTTTCTGTCCTGCTGCTGACGACGCTGCACATTCTCGGCGTGAAGACCAGCACGACCGTCCAGAACGTGCTGACACTTTCGAAGCTGATCGGCCTGGCCATGTTGCTGGCAGTCGGACTGTTGGCTGGTTCGAACGAGTCACTGACCACCGAAATGCCAGCCGGCGGAGGCGGGTTCGGACTGGCGATGGTTTTCATTCTGTACGCGTATGGCGGGTGGAATGACGCGGCGATGGTGTCGGTCGAAATTCACGACTCGAAACGGAACGTGCCAAAGTCACTACTGATCGGCATCGGGCTGATTTCGTGCATCTACCTGCTCGTGAATTTTGCTTATCTGCGAGGACTCGGGTTTGCGGCGATTCGCGAATCGGGCACGCCAGCGACGGACGTCATTGCGAATTCCAAATTGCTGAGCCCGACGATCCGCGGCTGGAGCGTTCAGGCGATTGCCGTGCTGGTCATGCTGTCGGCATTGGGAGCCGTTCACGGATTGATCTTTACCGGATCGCGTCTGTACGCCGCTCTGGGTTCAGATCATGGGCTGTTCGAAAAGCTGGGCCACTGGCATCCGAAGCTGGGTTCCCCGGTTTGGTCACTGATCGTTCAGGCCGCTTTGACGAGTCTCCTGATTGTTACTGTCGGTACCGAAACCGGACGACGCTGCGTCGATGCGGTCGTCACGACGGTCGGACGCGATCCGGTCCCGTGGGAAAACTTCGGTGGAGGTTTCGACACGCTGCTGGCCGCGACCGCTCCGGTGTTCTGGTCGTTCTTTCTGCTAAGCGGTACGACGGTCTTCGTTTTCCGCATTCGACAGCCTGAGGCCGACCGACCATTCCGAACACCGCTTTACCCGGTCGTTCCTCTTGTGTTCATGTTGAGCTGCGTCTACATGATCTATTCCAGCGTCAGCTATGCAGGCGACCTTGCGTTACTCGCACTGATTCCGCTGGCGGCTGGCGTTCCCATTTATCTGCTGAGTTCTCACGCGACACACCCCACCTCATAAGCAACAGGTCTATCAGCCATGGCAAAAGCAGCACGCGCCGATTCCTCTCAGCCATCATCGCCCGGAATCTCGATCAACGAAAAAGCGGCGATTTCTCGCGTCACAAAGATGATGGCGATTCCCGGCAAGAGTGGCGAAGAGCGTGCGATCGCGGAGTTCATCAAGGGCGAGCTTCAAAAGGCAGGCGTACCGGCGTCGGCAATCCAGCACGACTCGGCTCATAAGAAAAGTCATCTCGGCGGCCAGATCGGAAACCTGATCGTCAAACTGCCGGGCACGGTCAAAGGCCCACGCCGGCTACTGATGGGGCATATCGATACCGTTCCGCTGTGTGTGGGATGCCGGCCAGTTCGCGACGGAGACCTGATCCGACCGAAAGATTCGACCACGGCTCTCGGCGGAGACAACCGCGCGGGAGCGTGCGTCGTGCTGACGACGGCGCTGGAGATTCTGAAACGAAAGCTTCCGCATCCACCGCTGACGTTGCTATGGCCAGTTCAGGAAGAAGTCGGACTCGTAGGAGCACGTCACGTCGGTGTGGCGAAACTCGGGAATCCGAAGCTGTCGTTCAACTGGGACGGCGGCCCGCCGAACATGCTCGTCGTCGGCGCAACGGGCGATGCAAATATCGAAATCGAAGTCAGCGGAATTGCCAGTCACGCGGGGGCTCACCCGGAAGACGGTGTCAACGCCGCGGCGATCGCGTCGCTGGCGATCGCCGATCTGACTCGCGACGGCTGGCACGGTCTGATCCAGAAAGGCCGCAACTCGGGAACCAGCAACGTCGGCGCGGTGTCAGGCGGCGAAGCAACGAACGTCGTCATGCCGAGCGTGCACGTTCGCGCCGAGGCTCGCAGCCACGATCCGAAGTTTCGACAGAAGATCGTCGACCAGTTTCGCAAGGCCTTCGAGAAAGCAGCTCGCGAGTTGAAAAATTCTGCCGGCAAACGAGGTTCGGTCGAATTCGAATCGAGGCTCAAGTACGAGTCGTTCAAGATGAGCCTCGACGAACCTTCCGTCGAAACGGCGAAGTCAGCGATGGAGTCACTCGGGATGGAGCCGGAGTATCGGATCTCAAACGGCGGCCTCGATGCCAACTGGATGACTGCCAACGGAATCCCCACCGTCACAATGGGCTGCGGTCAGCAGGGAATTCACACGGTCGACGAGAAGCTGAACATCGAAAGCTTCCTGCAAGCCTGCCGCGTCGCGATGAGGCTGGCAACGGTTGATTAGCTCGTACGTGTCTGAAGACGAAGACTCAACATCGGAAGACCCAGAAGCACCAGCATTGGCCTTACCAGTCGAGCACCGCCAGTCGGAGCCATTTCGTGATGAATGACAACGGATTATTGACCGTGGCAAATCGACCGATGCCATCAACGGGTGGCGAAACGTTCCCGGCACGAACTTTCGGGAGAAGTGCCCTGTTGACCGGTGCCGCGTGGGGCCGGCAGTCGCTGTCAGCAATCGTTTGCCTGGCCGTCTTGCTGCAAGTCAGTCTGGCCAGTGCGCAAGGAAACGTGCTCACCGAACAGGCGGTGCTCAAATCGATCGTCAACGGGCAGAAGGCTTTGATTGCTCAGCAAGGAGCCGGGGGCGACTGGAATTCGTCGGACCGAGTCGTCGGCGTCACCGCGTTGGCCACGCTGGCGATGCTGAATTGTGGGATGAGCCCTGACGACGAACCCGTTCGCAAAGCGCTGGACTATCTCCGTTCGATTCAGGAGCCCGATGACACCTACGATGTTTCTCTGCTACTGATGGTCTACGCCGCGGCCAAAGACAGAAACGACAAAGGCCGAATGAGAAGACTCGTCACCCGCCTGGAGGATTCACAGAAATCGTTCGGCCCGATGAAAGGTTGCTGGAGCTACTCCACCGCGAATGCAATCATCGATACTGGCGGCGACCATAGCAACGGCCAGTTCGCTGTGCTCGGTTTGTTCGAAGCCGCGATGGCTGGCGTCCATGTCAAACGGTCCGTCTGGGAAAACGCTCGCGAACATTGGGAGCGCGCTCAGTGCGGCGACGGCGGCTGGGGCTACGCTTCAGTCGGAGGCAACGACAGCACCGGCAGTATGACCGTCGCGGGAATCGCCGTTCAGGTCATGACGTCAACGATGCTGCTCGACGATGAAAAACTCGATGACAACGGCAATCCAGTTTGCTGCGGAAAACCTGCGATCGACGAATCGCTCGAACGTGGTCTGAAATGGATGGCCAATCACTTTTCGGTTGCCAGGAACCCAGGTGCCGGAGCCTGGAAGTTCTACTATCTCTACGGACTCGAACGAGCCGGGCGGCTTAGCGGCAGAAGGTTCTTCGGCGAGAACGACTGGTACCGCTCGGGTGCCCGCCAGTTGATCGGAAATCAGAACAAGCGAACCGGTCTGTGGGATCCGGCAGGCAACGCCACGGACACCAACACCGCAACGTGTTTCTCACTGCTGTTTCTTTCAAAAGGGCTGGCTCCAGTTCTGATCAACAAGCTGAAGTACGGCCCTGAAATCACAAAGAAAGACGACCTCGACGATTGGAACCGCCAGCCGAACGACATTCGCAACCTGACGGCTCGGCTGACCGGTGCCGAAGGCTGGCCGAAACTGATGACCTGGCAGGTCGTCGACATCAAACAGGCATCCGACGATGGAACGGTCGGAGACATTAACCAGGCTCCGGTGCTCTATCTGTCTGGTTCGATCCGCCCTGAATTCGACGACAAACAGATTGAGATGTTGCGCGAGTACGTGAACCTCGGAGGTTTCATTCTGGCGGTCAACAATTGCGGGACGGTCGATTTCCGGGACGGCTTCAACGAGCTGATCGAGAAGATGTATCCGAATGGCGAAACCAGTCTGCAACGACTGACTGCCGAGCATCCCGTTTACCGAACCGAGTACCTGCTGGATGCTGACAGCGTCGAACTATGGGGAGCCGAATTCGGATGCCGCACGGCGATCATGTACGCTCCCGACGATCTGGCCTGCCTGTGGAACCGCTGGTTAAAGAATGAACCCCGGGACGACGACGGCCATCAGATCCGTCCCGATCAGTTTGTCTTACGAATTGACCGAGCAATGAAGGTCGGCACGAACATCGTCACGTACGCCACGGGGCGCGAGCCGGTCAACAAGTTAAAGCGGCAGGAACTTGCCAGCCGCGGCGACGACGAATCCCGGGTCAGTCGCGGGCTGGTGCAGATCGCTCAGGTTCGTCACACCGGCGGTTGGGACACGGCACCGACAGCCGCACGCAACATTCTTACCGCAGTCAATCGAACGGTTGGTCTGACCGCATCCACCGAGCCCGCCACCGTACTTCTTTCGGACAAGAGCCTGTTTGACTATTCAATGCTGGTGATGCACGGCCGGAACGGCTTCACCACAACGGCGGCCGAACGTGAACGATTGAGAGAGTACCTCTCGCGAGGGCGGCTCCTCATGGCAGATGCCTGCTGCGGAGCGAAGCCGTTCGATCGATCGTTCCGCGACTTCATGCAGGATCTTTTCCCCGGACGAAAGCTCGAACGAATTCCGATCGAACACGAACTGTTCACCAGCGAGGACTTCCACAATCTCCAGGAAGTCAAGCGGCGAGTCACAGTCTCGGCCGACAACGCAGCGATTGAAGGCGGAGTCGTCAGCGGCCCTCCGTTTCTGGAAGGCATCAAGATCGACGGACGTTACGTCGTGATTTACAGCAAGTTCGACATCAGCTGCGCGTTGGAGCGTCAGGCTTCGATCGCCTGCTCTGGCTATGTGACTGACGATGCAGTGCGACTGTCGGTCAACATATTTCTCTACTCAATGCTGCGAAAAGGCGGACTCGCGGCCGGTCGGTAACCGCAGCGACCGTCAGTCTGCAATGAGCTGGATGGAACTTTACGCAATCGAATCGTCCGCCCTGAGGTTGTCCTACATTTCGCCGCTATCGACGAAACGCTGCAGCACGGGCACCACTTTTTTGACTTCCGTGACGAGCCGTTCCAACAATTCAGCAGCGGTTGACAGGTCTCCGGTCGCGGCCTTGTTTTCCAGGTTCTGCCCGCACTGTTGCGCGGCATCCGAACGAAAGAAACGCATCGCACCTTTCACGGTGTGTGCAAGACGTTGCAATTCCTGGGCGTCGCCTGCTGCGATAGCTTCCGGCAGGCGGGAGAGATTCTCGTGAATCTCCTTGATGTAAGATTCAGTAATGTCCTTCAGCACGGCGTGGTCGCCGCTCAACTGGCTGAGCGGGCCAGTCCAGTCCACCAGCTTTGGCGAGGCGTCTGCCTTCAGGGTGCCCGTAGAATTCACAATCCGTGAATTGGAAGTGCCCGTCGCCTCAAAGCCGATGGCGGCAGCGATCGCCTTGAACAACGACTTCCGATAGACCGGTTTCGAAACGTATTCGTCCATGCCAGCGGCCAGGCAGCGGTCGCGGTCGCCGGACATGGCGTGAGCCGTCATGGCGACGATCGGCTGGTGATCGTGGATGCCGGTTTCTCCCGCACGGATGGCCGCCGTTGCTTCCAGTCCATCCATCACGGGCATCTGGACGTCCATCAGGATGACGTCGAAATCCAGCGTCGCCAGGATGTCCAGCGCTTCCTGACCGTTATTCGCCACCACCGTTGTGTGCCCTGCCCCGGCGAGCATCGCCAAAGCGACTTTCTGGTTCGCCAGACTGTCTTCCACCAGCAGAATTCGCAGCGCCGGAAGTTCGCCATTCACCGGCTCATGAATGGAAAGCCAGCCGTCGTCCGGTGTGTCAAAGCCCAGCACACGCAGGACGATGTTATATAATTCTGATTGTTTGACGGGCTTCGTCAGTTGGGCATCGATGCGCAAATCTTCACAGCGTTGCTGGTCACCCTGCTGTCCGGCCGAAGTAAGCAGGATGATGTCGAGGGCTGACAGGCTGGCATCCGCCCGGATCATTTCGACGAATCCGAAACCGTCGAGTTTTGGCATGTGGACGTCGGAGATCAGCAGTCGATAGGGCCGCCCATCGCGGACTGCTTCCTGCAGCAGAGTGATTCCGTCGAACGCCGACGGAGCCGTGACAGGCACCATCTCCTTGGCCAGAAGAACCTGTTCCAGGATCGTGCGGTTGGTGCCGTTGTCATCGATGACCAGCACACGCATGCCTTTGAGTTCTTCCGGAATCGTTGCCGGGCGTGACTGCGTGTCCGAAACCGCAAATGTAACGGTGAACCGAAACGTACTGCCTCGACCGGGTTCGCTATCAACGTCTATCTGCCCGCCCATCAGCGATACGAGCTTGTGGCAGATAGCGAGCCCCAACCCGGTTCCGCCGAACTCTCGTGTGGTGGACGTGTCGGCCTGTTCGAACGGCTCAAAAATCGACACAAGCTTGTCTTGAGCGATTCCGATGCCGGTGTCGCTGACACTGAAGTTCAGCATCAGCTGACCATCGGCGTCCGCCTTCTTCTCAACCCGGACGACCACCTCGCCTGCCTGAGTGAACTTGATGGCGTTGCCGATCAGGTTCATCAGCACCTGCCGCAACCGGCCGGGATCACCTTTCAGCGAGAAGGGAATCGCCGGGTCG
This sequence comes from uncultured Planctomyces sp., assembly GCA_937899075.1. Lineage (GTDB taxonomy): Bacteria > Planctomycetota > Planctomycetia > Planctomycetales > Planctomycetaceae > JABMPE01. The sequence goes on from CALDJX010000191.1 coordinate 6,724, forward strand.
ATAAAACAGACGAGTTCAAGCCCTTTCCGTTGTGCCCGCAGAGCCTGCGTCCGAACAGTGTCACCCACCGTGTCGTACAGTTGGAACTCCACCTCTTCGAACTTGAGCATCCCGGCCTCGATTTTCGAGAAGTCCAGAATGTCGTTGATCACAGCCAGCAGCGATTCCGCTGAGTCCATCACCGTCGTCAGATAATCGCGTTGAATGTCATCGAGCTGTGAACCAAGCACGAGTTCGGTCAGCCCCATGACTGCGTTCATGGGCGTACGAATTTCGTGGCTCATGTTGGCGAGGAATTCGTTCTTCGCCTGGTCGGCCTTCTTCAGTTCTTCAGCCAGAGTGACCGCGGTCTGTCGCTGCTTCTCAAGTTGCCTGGCTTTTTCATCCAGTTCGAGGGTCCGCTCTTCCACGCGTCTTTCGAGCGTCGCATAGGACATCTGCAGCTCTTGCGTCATCGCATTAAACGTTCGACCGAGCAATCCAATTTCGTCATGCGTATTAACGAGGACCTTTGCTGTCAGATCGCCACCTGCGACAGCCATCGCCGTGTCTGTCAACTGACGGACCGGGCTTGTGAGTTTTCGTGACAGCCAGAACGAACCACCGAGCCCGATCATCAGCACAACGACCTGGACGTATAAACGCCAGCGGCGTAAGTCTTCGAGCGGCTGATACGCCTCTTTAACGTTGATCTTCGCAATCAGCCCCCATCGTCGATAATTCTGAGGCTGATATTCAATCGGCAGGGAGTAAACGAGCACATCGACCCCTGCATACGTTGTGACTTCAGCCTTTGCCGCTCCATCGACGGCAGTGACAAGGGCTCCAGCGTCCCTGGCGGGCAGGGTGAGTTTCGTTCCAGCTTTGGATGGAAACAGATATCGAACGTTTTCGCCGTCTTGTGTTCCGACAAGCACTTCACCGGTTTCTCCAAGTCCTCGTGTGTCAGTCAGAATCTTAAACAGGCGAGCCACATCCAGCTCCACCATCACGACGCCAAGGAGTTCACCGTCGTTCGTCTTTGCCGGAGCCGCTACGGCAGTCAGGTGCTCACCGTGACTCAACGTCGGCTCGCCGAGATGTCCTCCGGTAAGACCCGCCTGAAACGCCTCGTCACCCGACACATCCTGACCGAGTCGGCTGTCATCCGTGGATGTCATGACTCGTCCGTCAGGATCGACGATCCAGATGGAACGGAATCCGTCCGTGCTGCGTCTTGCATCTTCAAGGATTGGACGAGTTCCGTCGCGCATCGCCTGGTCGGAAATCTCACCGTGGCGGAACTGAGCGACCAGATTTCGCAGTTTCGTTCGGCTGGCAACCAGCGAGACCCGTTCGTGTTGTTGCTCAACAAACGCCAGCACCATCGAATGCCGGTCCGTTGCCGCTACAAGCAACCGCTCGTGAATCTGATCACGGATGATGTCGCGCGCGACGACATAGCCTGCCCACCCCATCAACCCCGTCGTGAGAAGCAGCAAAGCAAATACAAACAGCGCAAGCCTGACAAGCACGGAATGTCGTCTCGGCACGACGGTTTGCAGTGATTCAGTGATCAGCCCTCTATTGTCCATAGCCACCGTTCTTTTTCTCTGACACCAGCCATTGACCGATCGCCAACCACGCCAATTGACTGGCCGGAGCGTATTGAACAATCGAGAAGACCTCCATCATCCAGAAACTACTGAACCAGTATACACGTACTTCGGCCACGATTTACAGCATTCACCCTGGCTTCGAAATGCGGCCAACACTACTTCCGGGGTTCGTGCCAGTGCCAGGAAGTTATTGTAAACACGAGCTACGAAACGCGGCCGAAACAACTTCCCGAATTCGATTAGAGCGGCAATTTTTGTCATTCCCGCGCAGGAGGGAATGACGCTCAAACACTGCGGCATATCCCCTGACGTCTTCCGCAGTTTCTGCAAAACCGTCGATCCAATGCTCCTCGGAATGAAGCAACCTTCTGCTTTTTTCAACCAGCGAAGTGAATGGAACATACAATTATGTTGCATCAGCAGCGAGCAGTGGGTCTGAGAGTTTGCTCTTGATCGTGCCATGACTCTCATTTCCATTCTCAATCGATCTGCCACGGCGGAGTGTTTCTGTGGACGTCCTGTTAATCGAAGACACAACATCCGACGCTGTTCTTATCAGGGCTCATCTGGAACGAGCCGCTGGCAAAAGCATCCGTGTGGTTCATGCATGGCGTCTGGCAGACGGAATCGCCGAACTGGAACAGCGATCCTTTGATGTAGTGCTGCTTGATCTGGGGTTGCCAGACTCCAACGGTCTGGACGGTTTGCGACTCATTAAAACCGTAGGGCGCGATGTGCCGGTCATTGTTCTGACTGGCGACACCAGCGAAGCACAAGCATTCGACGCCGTCAAACACGGCGCGCAGGATTACCTGAATAAGGATCAGCTATCCGGCCCAGTGCTTGCCCGATCATTGCACTACGCAACCGAGCGGCATCAGCTTCAAGAAGAACTGAGGCACCAGGCGAGCCACGACCCTTTGACAGGATTGCCAAATCGCAAACACTTCGATGAACAGATCGAGGCTGCGATCAACTCGACGAAACCTGGACATCACAATTGTGCTGTCGCGCTCCTGGATCTGGACGGCTTCAAAATCGTCAACGATCTCAGCGGTCACGAAGCGGGCGACCGGCTACTTGTCGAAGTTGCTTCGAGGCTTAAGTCCTGCACCAGAAAAGGCGACGCGGTGGGACGTTTGGGCGGCGACGAGTTTGCCCTGCTGATTCACGGGGTGAGTTCGCGTTCCGAAGCGGAACACGCCGTGCACCGCGTGCAGGAAAGCCTGACGACGAGTGTCCAGATTGGGTCGACGCAGCATACGATTTCGGCATGTATCGGCATCGCTCTGGCAGACGAAATCACGGCGAACTGCCCGGCCACGATGCGCAAAGAACTGCTTCGAAACGCCGACATGGCGATGTACGCTGCGAAGGAGTCCGGGGCCGGGCGAAAGCAGTGTTTCGATCAGCAGCTCGACGACTCGCTTTCGCAGCGGTCGCGAATAGAAGTCGAGCTTCAAGGCGCCCAGCAGAACGGCGAGCTCTTCCTGCATTATCAACCAATCGTTGACCTTGATTCACGCGACGTCGTCGGCCTGGAAGCCTTATGTCGCTGGCAGCCGCCGGGGCAGGCGATGATTCCGCCCGACGTGTTTATTCCCGTTGCCGAGAAGACAGGAGCGATCGTTTCCATCGGTCGCTGGGTCATTCAACAGGCCTGCCGTGACTTCGCGGTATGGAAGTATTCGATGCAGGATGAGGCCCCTGACCATCTTTCAATTCACGTTAACATCTCGATCGTGCAACTGTCCGACGAATCGCTTGTCCCCACAATTGCCGACTCGCTGGAGCAGTACGACGTGGCTCCAGATGAACTGGTGATTGAGGTCACTGAAAGCTGTTTCGGTGGCGATCAGGAACTCGCCTTGAGGGTGTTGTCAGAAATTCGCAATCTTGGAGTCGGACTGAGCATTGACGACTTCGGCACAGGATATTCATCACTGGGTCAATTGCGACGCCTGCCGTTTACCGGGATGAAGATCGATCGTTCGTTCATCGTGCAACTCGACGATGAGAATCACGAGGGCGAAGTCTTCCTTGAAGCCATGACCACACTCGCCACGGCGTTAAAAATGACGACCGTCGCCGAGGGGATCGAAACCGAATCTCAGGCTGTCCGAGTTCGCGATGCCGGATGTCAGTATGCTCAAGGGTTTCTGTTCGCCCGCCCCGCCCGCATCGAGGATGTCATTCAGTCACTCACCTGTCGAAGCCTGGTCAATCTTTGAACTTCCGCCGACTTCCAGAACCTACGCGTCCTCGTTCTGCGCGAGCAGGTCGCGGTCGTAGTCGTCTTCCAGTTCGAGGATTTTACGAGCCATCTCGTCGTTTTCCTCGATGATGGCCGAGATCTCCTGCTCCCACTCGTTGCTGGTTGTACGCAGTTCATCCATGTTGGGAGACAGTTTCAACATCGCAGCCAGACGGCGAGTAATTGCTTCGATGCAGAACGGGTTCGTGCCTTGGAGGTAGCCTGGAATTTCGGCAACGAGTGACACCATCTCGAGCCCTTCCTCGGGAGCCTTTGACATCAGATAGGTCATGAACGAACCCGGCCCTTCGTAGCTGGTGCGTCGCATTCCGAACTGAGCCATCTCGTCGTGCAGTTTCTCGTCGGAACACGTGACGTACATTCGTGGTTCGCGAGTATGCGGCACCATGCCGCCGAACGAACCGACAAACATCAGTCTCGAAATCTGGCACTGCCGAGCGACCTCAAAGATGCAGTCGCCAAAGGTCCGCCACTTGAGATTCGGCTCTTTGCCTTTGAAGAGGAGCATGTTGGCAGAAGCTGCGAAGGAGAACTCGTTCTTCGGCATCGCGACCGACTTGACGAGTCCATCTTCAATACTGATGTGTGGCCGAAACTGCGCCGCGTGTTCCATCGACCCTGGCTGATTGAAAATGTAGTAAGGCTCGATGTCGATTTCAGCAACCGGCTCGGCATCGAGCAGTCGAATCAACCGACTGACCGTCCCCGTCGACGCATCGCCGCCATCCATCCAGCCTGAAAAAGAAAGCAGGAGCGTCCCACCATCGAGTTTCGGCAGCGTCTTTGAATGCAGTAAGTCTTCCACGTGATCTTCCTTGAAGTGCGACGCAACCGCGTTCTGTCATTTAACTTGTTCTGCCATCTAATCAGCAACGGGCCGCAACGTCATGCTCAACAACGATGCGTTCACCGTAAATGACAAGTGCCGCAAGCCTTCGAAACCATAACTTCGTTGCGAAGAATAGTCATGCAAACAGCTGGTCGACGAAGCCTGCAAACTTTACCGATTGTTAAGCGGATCATTGCGCGGGCAAAAAGTCAGCACAGAAAGCAAAAGCGGCGCTGCTCCGAGCAAAGAAGTGGAACAGCGCCGCCAGTTTGAGGCCATCGGATTCCGAAGTTGGAATCTGTCTTCAGCAGGACCGCCTGCTACATGTTGATCTCGTAGCCCCTGCGATTTTCACGCGAGAGGAACGAGTTCGCCTGCTCGTCGCCGATGATTTCCCGCTTGACCGGATCCCATTTGACGGCACGATCCAAACGCATGGCGATGTTCGAGAGGTGGCAGATTTCGAGCATCCGGTTATGGCTCCAGACGTCCGAGACCGGCTGCTTTCGAGACTTCATGGCGTCAGTGAAATTCGCGGTATGATTCGCGCTGACCGGTCCGCCATAAACCTCTTCGAGTGCTCCTTCAGGCAGAGGATTATCCTTGAGGTCCTCAACAGGCTTGCCGACGATCTTTCCTCGGTTCACGAAGAAGCGTCCGTTCGTCCCTTCGAACAGAATGCCGTTGTCACCTTCGTTGGTGATCAGCAGCTCGACGTCGTTCGGCATGTCAGCTTGAATGTTGTACTCAGTCGCGATGTTGTACTGATCGTGAACGAGCGGGTGGCCGTCTTTGTACTCGACTGGAAGTTTGAAATTGAGCGGTGTCACCTTGCTCGGACCAGTGTCAGTCGCACCGAGCGCCCAGCAGGCGATATCGACGTGGTGAGCACCCCAGTCGGTCAGTTTGCCGCCAGAGTATTCGTGCCAGCTACGGAATGAATAGTGACAGTTGCTGTAGAGCGGAACGCCGCCGCCGTACCCGTTCCTCATTTCAGGCAACGCCCGATATTCCACCTTAGGCGCTGGTCCAAGCCAGACGTCCCAATCAAGTTCTTTCGGAACAGGTGCGACTGGAATCTTCGGCGAAGGACCAAATCCGCCAATGCCGCAGGTCACTTTCTGCACGGTGCCGATCCGTCCCGCCCGGATCATCGCGACTGCCTGGATGAATCGCTTGTCAGATTCGGTCCTCTGCATCGTGCCAACCTGGAAGACTTTGCCGGTCTCCTTAACGACCTTCTCGATCAGCTTTCCTTCGGCGATGGTCAGCGTCAGTGGTTTTTCACAGTAGACGTCTTTGCCTGCGTACATCGCTTCGACGGCGACCTTTGTGTGCCAGTGATCTGGCGTAGCGATCATGACTGCGTCGATGTCTTTGCGATCAAGGATGTTGCGGTAGTCCTTGTAGGAGTCCGGCTTTTTGCCCTGTGCCTTTTCAGTTTTCTCGACATTTGCTCCCAGCACGTTCGAGTCGACATCGGCCAGAGCGGCAAAATCCGCGTACTTGAACGACTTGCTGGTGATCGTCCACCCCTGATTTCTCAGCCCGATGGTGGCAAAGACGGGGCGATCATTTGCCGACTGATAACCAAAAGCCCGATCGGCCGACGGAACCAGAATGCTTGCGGCCCCCGCGGCGGCGGCTCCCTGCAGAAAACTACGGCGAGTCGTTTGATGAGATGTAGACATGATTCGAATTCCTCGTGGTGAAATTATTCAGTGCTGAACGCCAAGCGTTGGCCTTGGACAAACGGCGGCCCTGGACAAACGGTGGCCTGACGTTGGCTTCCGCTCGAAACGCTCCGAAATCGATCGCAACAATCTACCTCAATTCAATCTTCAATTACACGGACTGAGGGGGTTCAAAGTTGAACACGTGCACTCGCTCTTTGGGCTCAACGAGCCATCGTGCAATGTCCCCTGCTGGAGATGCTGCCAACTTCGCCGCCGTTGTCGAGAAAACTGAAACTACCTTGTCGTAATTTATTCCGACAACAGAACGCGCGGAGCCGGGCCTCACTCTGTGTTGAGAATTTCTCGACGGTTACGGAGCGAGAATCCTGCGACACCGCTATTTCCCGGATGTCGCCTGTCGAACCCCACTTGCATGTTCAGTTTTCACGGCGACGCGTCAGGCTCTATCTTGACACGCTTAGTTTCGACGAAGTACCAGCCATCGCGAATGGCATCGCCGACTTTGGCAACATCGATCATCTTTGAGGACTCTATGAATCAACTAACGGCTCATTTCTCAGCGTCTGTCGAAACAGACTCGTTGATTCAGCTGGTTCTGAGCCAACCGGTCCGGGGCGAGGGGCAGAGTCATACTTCGGGGCAAGACACCGCTACTGACTCAGTCGAGAAGATTGTTGTTCGGCCCGTTGATCTTAAGTCTGAGCGGAGTTTTCAATTTACGTTTTGCGAAGCTCGCCGCGAGACGCACCGGAATTACTCGCTGGACGATGCGGCCGAGGAGATCGAATCGTTGATCACTTCGCGGTTTCGGAGAGGGCATCTCTTTACAGCGGAATTTGATTTCACGGTCAAAGTCAAAGCCAGCGGGAAGGTCAGGGCTCACCAGTTTCCACCGTCGAAGCAGAAGGCGGCTTCGGCCGAGCACAATCGTCAGAAACATTACCTGATCGCTGATGGGACGCCGTGTGCTTTTCTGGAAGAGATCGGCGTCATGACCGCCGATGGAAATGTTCGGAAGCAGAAGTTCGACAAGTTTCGGCAGATCAACAGGTATCTTGAATTCGTTGAGGACGTTTATGAGTCGTTCCCGAAGACTGGTCCGATCAGAGTTGTCGATTTCGGATGTGGAAAGAGTTACCTGACCTTTGCTCTGCACCATCTTCTTAACCGGATTCACGGCCGGAAGGTCGACATCGTGGGCCTCGACCTCAAAACCGAAGTCGTCGAACACTGCAACGAGATTGCCAGGAAACTCAACTGCGACGGGTTGCGGTTTGAATCGGGCGACATGGCGGGTTATTCGCCGTTGGAGTCGGTCGACCTGAGCGTTTCGCTTCACGCCTGCGACACCGCGACTGACGTGGCTCTCGCACGAGCCGTCGAGTGGGATGCAAAAGTCATTTTCGCCGTCCCGTGTTGCCATCACGAAGTCGCGTCGAAGCTCAAGACGGACTTCCTGTCGCCCATCATGCGGCGAGGCATTCTTAAGGAGCGGTTCGCAGAAATGCTGACCGATTCGCTGCGTGCCGAACTTCTGGAAGGATGCGGATACCGCACGCAGGTTCTGGAATTTATCAGCCTTGAACACACGCCGAAGAACATTCTCATTCGCGCGATTCGAGACTCGGCCGCCAAGCCCTTCGCCATTCCGGATAGCGTGAAAACCGTTCGCGAAACGTTCGGTCTCGAGCCGTGCGAACTGGAATCGCTGCTGACTCGGGAGAAGTAATACTTAACTCGACGATGTTACTTGCCGGCCGGAGCTTCGGCTTTCGCGATATCGCCTTGTCCAGCGATCTCGATTTCAGCAGCCATGCCAGGCAGGATCGTCAGCTTTGCGTTGTCGAATTCAGCTCTGATCAAAACGTCTTTCTTGATCCGATTTATCAGAGGATCGACAAAGGTCAGTTGGCCAGGCAGTGTCACCGATTTCCCGTTCGGCGGGTGGATGGTGATTCGAACGGGGCGGCCGATCATGGAAACGTCGACCGAATCTGACCCGACGCGCCCCTCACAACCAAGCCGGTCCAGACGCAGAACCCGTGCGATGCTTTTTCCGGTTTCAACCCATTCGCCCGGGTGAAAACTGACCTGAACGACCATGCCCGAGATCGGAGTAAAAATGCGGTGTCGGTCCAGCGTGTGTTGGGCGAAGTCGAGTTGATTCTTGCGGAGGTCTGCGTCGAGTTTAGCCAGACGAGCGGTCTGCTCGGACTGTTCGATCAGCAATTCTGTACGATCTGTCGTCAGACGCAGGCTATCCATTTCGGTTTCTGAGATTGATTTTGAGAATTGCTTGATCGCATCCTCCGCGCGTGCCAGCTCTGCCTTTGAAACAGCCAGAGACTTTCGGGCCGCGCGTATTTCCAGATCGCTGCTGGCAACTTCTACCGCCTTGCCGTACTGAATTTGAGCTTCCTGCACCTTGAGTTGGGCCTGCGTCGAGTCCAGCTCGGCCAGCACCGAATTTGCATCAACGAACTCGCCCGCTTTGAAGTGGACCTTTGAGATCAGCCCGGTCTCGCGAGCAGCGATGTCGCGTTCCTGAATGACCGTCACGAGAGCACCTTTGACGGTAACCAGGCCGTCAGCCGCGGTAGCAGGCTGATGCGAGACGACGATCAGGGCCACGAAGAGGGCAATCGTTACGGACGCCGCTGAGAGTTTCTTACGCATGTGCCTGTCTTTCGGTTTCGTTTGCAGCCAGCAGGAATGTCGCAACCTGATTAAAACAGCAACTTTGTTCGGACAGTATGAATCAACTCGTGGAACCACACAAAACCAATTGGCCGTTGCCCGGTGTGAATATGTGGGATGACCGTCGCGCCTGGCCGAAGCTGGCTTTTCGGAATCTGGCTTCGATCGATTTCAACGGTCACCAGAACGGTTGGCCCGGATTCGCCATAAGAACGCGTGTCTTTGGCAACGTCACTCACCTTACCCGTCCACGTCGTTTTGGGATCGGTCGCCAGGATGAATGAGACGTCAAGGTCCGGCTTCAGTTCCCGCCGAGCGTCGTTGACGTAGCCGATATTCTGGTCAGGCACTCGGATCTCCAGCACCCACGGCCCGTCGACATCCGCAACTTTGACCAGCAGATCGCCACGGCGGACAGGTCGATTTTCGAGAATGCGCGCGGCTTCCCACGTGAGAAGCTGGCCGTCGATCGGGCTGGTGAGAATCAGGTCGGTCTGTTGCAGCTTCAACACTTTCAGTTGAGCTTCCAGACTCTCGATGCTGACTTCCAGTTCCTTTTCCTCGGCCGAGAGCTTTTCGAGTTGCGACTCCCAATTGGGATCCGAATCGTCGACGTTCAGTCGTTCGACAACTTTAGTACTGAGACTTTCTCGAGCCGTGCGGATTTCCCCGAGGACTCTTGTGAGTTCGAAGTCGAGACCGGTGTTTGAAAGTTCGACAAGAGTTTCACCTGCCGAAACCTTCGTTGGCTTGTCCGCTGTGAGAGCCGAAGCGAGGGCGGCGACGATGCCATCGCTCGACGCAAAGACTCCTCGACGCACAGCCGGCTGAAGTTCACCCTGCCCCTCCACGGTGAAGTCGGCCGGGACCACGACCATGGCGACCGCAGCGGCGACCAGCGTTCCGACCACAAGCAACGTTCGTGGAAGTTGTCGAAGTCGCAGATGCCAGCCGATTTTCCCGACCACTCTGAGCACCGGAAGAAACGGCAGGTTGGAATGTTCGAGAGCGTTCTTCAGTGCCGACGAACTTTGTCTCGCGACGACTTCTGAGCGATGACGCGTCAACCCTGATGTGCTGGCCCCTTCAAATCGCTCGATCAGAATCGCTCCGATCGGTTGATCCTGGCGTGAGCGGCTTTGTTTCGAATCAGCCTCTCCATCAGTCGAATGCGAAGGTGGCATCAGCGGAAAGACGGCCAGCAGTCGGGCCGGTGATTCATCGAGGTATCGGTGAACCGAGTCTGCAAGCTGAGGAGCGATATCTGCGTGTGGCTGAGCGTGATTGTCGTCGGCCGAATCCTGATACCAGAATGGTTCGTTCGTGACGACGACTTTGCGGATCAGATCTTTGGCTGCTCGCAGAACGTTCGATCGACGATCGATTGAATCCAAGCCGCTGACGGCGCGAATGGGAAATCGCGATCCCTTGCGCACCGCAACGGTCACTTTGTCGCAGCCGATCAAATGCCGGCCATCGTTGGCGATCGACGCCGCAATCTGGTCGACGTCGAGTCCCTGATGAACGCGTTCGGTGAACTGCTCGAACTGGCTCCAGAGTGTCGCTCGATCTTGAAGTTCGCGGAGTTGTGAATTTCTCAGGTAGTCAGAAGCCAGCTCGGCGAGTGCCGCCAGAAACCTCAGGAATCCTTGCACCGCTCCGGGCGAGACATCTGGCCGCTGAAAGATTTCCAGAACGCCGAGAACTCGATCGTCCACCATGACCGGGCAGAAGAGCAGCAGAAAGTCGGTGGGGTTTTCCGGCAATCCGTCGGGATCGGCTGCGGACGTCGTGCCTGACTGGGGAGACACCGCGTGCGTTTCCGTCTGACGCGAGATCCGATCCAGCAGACGTTGATGCTGCTGCGATCGCTGTTCGACATTCTGAACGTCGTCGGCGTCGGGGCCGGTCACCAGTCCGGTTCTGACGAGATTGACCTGGTGCTCAAGTCGCAAACCTTCGGGCTGCCGCAGCCAGACCGCTCCGCCGGTGGCCGCCAGGGTTCGCACCGAGCTTTCCAGCAATCCTGTGAAAAAGCGATCCGCAGGCACCGCGGCTCTCGATTGCCGAGTGACCTCCTGGACAACTTCTTCGATCTCCCGCCATGTTTCTTCGTAAGCGGCGGGCTCTTTTGTTGAGGAATCCTGACTCATGAAACCGGGCAAACTCCATACGGCCGGCGACGGGTGACAAACGCAAGTTACTCCACGAGCCAACGCGGGAACAACACGCCAGCAAGTTATCATCGGCGGAAGCTGAACATCGCAGCGGCCAGTTGACTATAGCTGTTGGATCGGCACTGAGCTGCAAAGCGGCGAGACGAAAGTCTCAAAGTGAGCAACGATCGGACCAACGATCGAAAAACGCGGACTGACGAAAGCCTGTGTGACTCTCGCGGCTGCGTAGGAATTTCCAGTCGCGGAATCTGTTGAAACTCTATCGATTATCGGATCCCGTGAAGGCTTGATGGCCAGAATAAAAAGAGCGGCACAGGGAATTCCATGTGCCGCTTGAAACGGTCTGTCGGTTCAACGAGTTGTCGACTTAGTGCATGTCGTCGGCTCCGTCGTCGTCACCACTGTCGATGTCATCGTCCAGTCCGTCACCGTCGATTTCGTCGTCGCCTTCAAACTCGTCTGCGAGGTCTGGATTGGCGTCTGAGACTCGAACGTCGGCAGCGTCGTCATGCCCATCTTTCTGCAAGGCGATCTCGCCTTTGCGGCGAAAGTCCAGCAGCGAGTCGATAGCCGTTCCCAACCACAGCGAAGCAAACGGAACATTCTTAAAGCATCGATATCCCTTACGGGTCCGGTGCTGAATGTCGCCGGCCCCAAGCAGAATCAGTTCGAGAATGTCTCGCGTTTCCCGCTTCAGTCCGCGAGCAAAGATTGGTTCGCGAGTCGACGTCTTCATGAACTGATGCTCGTAGACGTACGACTCGTCGATTTCGACTCGGTGAAACAACCAGGCCCAGACAACTTCTGCCGAGATCAACGCGGTGAACACGTAAGCCGCTGCGACGAAGAAGCCAGGAGACACCGACGCGTCCAGCAGTCGAACGTGGTCAGCCACTGCCGTCAGCGGGTTCCAGGCGAGTTCAACGGTGGCAAAGTGAGCCATCCCGAAGAACGCGATGATCCCTGTTAACAGGATCGAGCAGCGGATGATGTCGAAGTTGTAGAGGATCGTGATGTAGCAGACGAAAAGCGCGACGAACCAGACAAGCAACGCCCATCCGGCAGTGATCACGCCGCCAGCCGTCAGACCGAACAGAGCCAGGCTTCCCCAGATCATCGGGTGCAGGTAAATCGAGTCGCCGTACCACACGAAACGGATTCGGTAAATTCGGTCGCGGTCTCGGACAACGCGTCCAATGAGGTAAGACAGGAAGTGAGTGTAAAACGCGTTCCACGCTTTCGTCAGCGGCCAGAAGACAACCGCCAACGGAGTCAGCACCGCTGCCTTTACCACGTGGAAAAACATGCCCGGTGACTTCTGCGAACCTTTCGTGACGGCAGACTTTGTGACTGTAGACATGGCTGCATCCTTTCTCGGAACCGGCCATAAAGGCTCGTTCGAAATGAACTGCTTCGCCGGATTCATTCATGCCCGAGAAAACGCAACAGTTTCGTGAAGGATCAGCGGTCCCGCACGAATTTTGAAGTCTGAGAATCTCGATCAGGAGCCAGGAATTCAGAGATCCACCTGCCAAAAGAAAAGCCTCCCAATGCAATGCACGGGAGGCTTTGAAAATTCAATTCAGCATTGAGTGTGGGGAACGACTAAGGAACGTGTCCAGAATAACTTCCCGATTTCATACCAGCACGAAGCGCGAGCGAGTGAAT
>CALDJX010000192.1 GCA_937899075.1 uncultured Planctomyces sp.
CGTTCGATCTGGTAGCCGAGGAGCGCGATGAGCTTAAGTTCGTCATCCTCGAACTCAAACCGGTATGCCGATTTCAGAACGAGTCGAGCTTCGACCGGCTTCGCCAGTACCTGAAGCTGAATGTCTGAGCTGTAGAACTTAAATGTCGCTGCTCCGCCTTGACGGATCGAAGTGTGAATCTCGGCGTCTTCGATGCGGACCAGACCGGTTGCCTGCTCGAACTGCAGCGACAGATCGCTCGCTCCGGCGACAGCCAGTTGGCCGGATTCTCGCACGGCGTCAATCGCGTGGATGCCGTTGTAGTTTCCGTCCTCGTCCCTGCCGGCAAGCTGAATGGCTTCGGCGGAAAATTCACGTTCGGTGTGAACTTCGATCGAGACCTTGTCTGTCGCGGGGCTGAGGAATTCGACACGCACGGTTTGCCGTTGCTCGCCGGGTTCAGCACGCCAGCCTCGAATTTTTGCATTGGGTGAAGACACGCCAAGAATACGATGCCCGACCGGCACGGCGATCGCGAGTTCGGTCATCTCGCCGCGCAGAATGTCGTAGTTGAGGAAAGCGTCGGTGTGAACAAGGCCGTCCCGCAGAGTTACTTTCTGGTAATTCGTCACCGCGGCGAGCAGGGCCATGTCTGGCTTCTTGCTCGTACGAGGATGCCAGCTTGCGGAGATCTTCGTCGTCGAACCAAGGTTTGCTTTGATCCGGGTTTCCGTAGCGGCCGCTTCGACCGGCAGTGTGATCAGGTGAGGCTGCACGTCGACGGTCTGGTCAGCTTCGGGAATCGCCAGTTCAAACGTCGTCACGCCTACGGCCGGGATATTGAAGTCGACCTTTCGGCCATCTGGTGATGTATCGATTGACGCTGCGAGTTCGATCTCGACCGAGTGTTCGCCAGCCTGTCCGAACAGCAGAGCGTAAGTGCCGTTTCCCGTTCCTTTCAGCAGGACCTGCTTGCCATCTTCAACGGTCAGTTTTCCAACGGCGGCATTTCCAAACTGAATCGGAACTTCGACCCACGGCTTGCCGAGCACCTGGATTTTCAAGCTCGCCTTGATCCGGAGTAACGACCGGTCAACCGTTGCCGTGTAATGTGATTCCGTGATGACCGCTTCGACGATGTTTTTCGCGGGCGGCTCGTTGCCCTGTTGCCAGCGTTTGACGTACTCGGCGTACGGCATGAAAACCGTCGAGCCGTGCTTGTCGAAAACGTCCTTCAGATTTTTGTACGGCAGGTAAATCAACCGTTCCCAGTCGGACTTCGCGCCGTCAACAGCCGGTTCGGCGGCGGGCGGCGGTTCCGGCGAAGGGACACTGCCGGCCGTGGCCGGCTCATCCTGTGCAGTGACCGGCGAATCAGCGAAACCGGCGATCAGAAAGATTGCCATCGCCGCGGCACAGATCAGCTTTTGGATACCTGAGCCATGCGGCGTCGAAGCAGTTTCGACCTGGCAATCGTCAGTGAGAGACCGCGCATTTCGCAGCGATAATTTGCGAAGTAGCTTGCGACACATAATCGAAGTTCCTGCAACCCGGATGGGAACGAGGCGGGTGTAGTGGGGAAAGTCACGCGGCGATGCTTCAGGCCAAACGCGAACGGCACGCCGTATCTTCTCTTCGATACGACAAGCCGTTTCGGGAGTTTAGGCCGAATGCACCAACTGTGCCAATTAGACGGGCTTGGCTGTTCAAACTCGGCATTCTCCACATTGAACTTAGGCTACGACGAGCCGAAGCGGAGAAAGTTTGCCGTTTTTTCGGAATGTCTGAGATTGATTGCCGGATCGATCGCACCGGTTTTGCGGATTCCGATACGCGTCAGGCCGCAGAGCGTCTGGAGAAATGACCAATGACCAATGGACTGACGTCACTGGGTCATCGACGAGAACAAGTCGGTAATTCGGAGTGAATCGGCAGGTCACTCTTGAGTAGCGACGGGGGCTCAGGCGTTGCTGGGGCGATCGCAGCCTCATGCACACTGGGGAGCACGCAGCAATGGCCGTCCTCGTAGCGACCCAGTCCTGTTACTTGTTTTCGTTCAGGCAGCACTTCTTATGCTTCTTGCCACTTCCACAGGGACATGGATCGTTGCGTCCGACTCGCGGCGATTCGTGCCTGAAAGTTGGCTTGTAATCTTCCGACTCGTCTGACGGAAGTACTTCTGCAACAGACCTGGCATGGGGCTGCCCGAGTCCTTTGTTATAGACCGTCGTAAACAGATTCAGGTCATGCTGTGACGTCATGTCGTATCCAGCAGCTTTGCCGGCACTGAAGAATGACTTGGCCATACCGAAGTTGGATTGATTACCAAGTTCTTTCGCCAGCCGTTTTTCAGCTTTGGCGTCCAGCGAGTTCGCCAGTTTTTTCGCTCCAGGCAGCGAGTATTCCCGATCAACAAATCGGAAGAAGGCTTTGAATTCGTGGATCAAATCTGCCGCGAATTCCGCTTCAAGCATCACCTTTCGCGGAATGATCTCAAAGACGATTTCGTTGAGGTCCGACACGGACATCGTCGACAGAGACGCTCCGAGATAGTCGGCACCATACTGGAGCAGGCAATCGACTAAGCCGTATTCGCCCTCAGGCAGGCTGGTGAATTCCGACGACCCGGCAAACTTGTTCAGCAACGCCGTACACCACGCTTGAAATTCGTCGTTGTCAAATTCGCCGTATTTGTCAAAAAAATCCTGGCGGATGTCGAAGTCTTTTGATCCAGTCGAAGTGACACGTCGCGTCTGACTGACCGAAGAGAACCAGCTCTGCATCTCGCGCGAGCAGTCGTCTGCGTTAAACTCTTCGGGATCGATTTCGCCACACCAGTCGATGCGTTCTTCGTACTCGGGGTGTTTTGGATCCGAAAGAATTTCGAGCAGTTCTTCGTAGCCCCAGATTCCCCCGCAGTCTTCGACGGGGCCATTTCGTTTGCCGGTCAGGCAGCGAGGATAAGCAACCGATGGTTTTGAAGGCTCGACAGCTTCCACTTTGATGGTGTGTTCCCAGCTGTCGCCGAAGTCGTACAGGTAATCGAACTTCGTTCCCTTGCCGCGAATGACTTCACTCAACCAGACATCCGTCGAATCGATCGTGTCCATATACTCATCGCCACCAAAGGGGCTGGGACAGCTGTAGCCTTCGCCGTCGATCTCGAACTCGTGAAGATGCGAATCGGTCCAACCCATCGCAATTTGAATCGCGACGTGGAGTTCCGCGAGTGTGCAGTCAGGAACCTCGATCCGTCGCCAGATCGGTGGCTTCGCGCCACGCAGGTCGATCCGCATTCGGTAGATCGTCTCGGTTTGAGTGTTCGCTTTTGGACTCTTTGATACGCCCCACTGGCTCGGACGAGCTGGACCGACCGGGGACAACGCTGCGTCAACTTCGGCCCGCAGATTCCTCAGCCTGGTACGTCCTCGACCGACTTCCCGCGTCAGTTGTGCGGCTGCCAGATCGCTTAGCGCTTCCCAATCGGTTTCCGGCAACAGAATCCGCTTCTTTCCCTTCGTTGCAGGTTTGAAAACGCTGCTCAGGTGTGGCATCAACTCGGCCGCAGCCTGACGCTGTGCATCTGTCAGAGCTACCTCGATAACTTCAGCATCTTCATCGTCAGTTGTTCCGCTGCCGGGCGGAATGATTGTAATCCCCAAAGACTTCGCCTGTCGGGCGAGTTCGCTGGTGATGTTGAGCTTCGGATTCGTCGCCACCGCGCTGTCGCTATGCGGGAGTGAAGCGGGCTCACTCGGAATCCCGGTCAGGTAGATCACGTCTTCCTCGTAACCTCGGTATCCCTGAAAGACGAATTCCATCCAGGGCATTTCGCCAAGGTCATATTTGAAGACGGCGGCCAGACGATCTTTGGCCAGCGTTGATGGTGATCCGTCGTCCGAGACGACGCTGTCCGGCATCACGCTCTTCAGGTATCTGGTCCAGTCGGCGGCGGAGCGGCCTTCGAGAATGTAAGGCGTCGTCAACTCAGTAAAGTATTCAGCATCGTGAATTGCAGGAGGGCCGAGGCGAACGAATCTGAGTTCACCTTCCTCGCCGAAGTACCCCGTCGGAACATCGACGAGCAATTCGCGTCCTGTCACCAGTTCTCTCACGACAATCAGATCGCTGTCGATGTCGATCGTTTCATAAATCCCCATGCGTGAATTGAGAAGTTTTCCGCAGAGATCCCGCAACTCGGCTGGCATTTCCATTTCGGCCATCATGTCGGCTGCGATTCGACCGATGTTGTCACCGTCGTCACCGAACTCCAGATCGCACAATGCCCACGAATGAAAAAAACTATCCGTTACCGGACTCATCGGCGGGAAGCCGGGCATGTAGGTGTCCATGGCTGACTCAAGGATTTCGTGATACTCATCAACGATCCCGGACTGCTCCAGCATCGTCGCCATCATCAGTAATTGAACCTGCAAGGTTGAGTACAGCACAAACTGAGGATCGGTCCCGTCGTCGATCATTTCGTCAGGGTCCGGAAACCCAAATTCTGCCACGTCATCGTCGGTGACATCGCTCGGCTGAGGGCCTGCTTTGAGTTCAGTCAGGAAATTCTGGAATTTGGCCACGTCCATTTGGTGATCCCTGCTTTATTAGCCTCGTGTCTGGAAGAGATGTCACGGACCGGGATCGTAAAGATTCTTTTGGCAATCCGAAATTCAACCACGAAATTCAACCACGAAATTCAACCACGAAATTCAACCACGAAATTCTGAGACGGATTCCGTGGCGTGACGGGCACTTGGCACTCGGTCGCAAACTCAGCCTCTTACTCGCAGACGGACCCTCAGTGCGACGCACTCCGCATACAGTGACGGCAGCGGCAGCTACGCGGCGGCAGTGCTCAGGTTTCGCTGGATTTGCTCCAGGTCGGCGGCGCTGCCGAGTACCAGGCAGACGTAAACCGTGTCACGCGCTCGCCAGACAGCGACGACCGGGCGGCGGCCGTCCTTCTGGATGTACTGCGCATCCGCCTGTGCAAAGGTGCCGGATTCGGGCAGCGGCGCGACTCGACTGGCGGGAATCGCTGCGAGGATGCCGCTGATCGGTGCGTTCCGCGAGGGCGAGTAGCTGAAGATAGCGACAGCCGCGTCGTGTCCGGCTTTGCCGTCCAGGTCGATGCCGCGAAATTCGCGTCCAACACGCAAGCGAGGATTGCCTGTCCAGGGAGCCGGAAGTGCAAACTCAAATCCCTTGTCGAATTGATCGGTCGCCGACAAGTCAATCGGCAACTGCCGGAGCAAGTCAGCCTCGGTGAACTGCACCGGCTGAGACTGCCACAGCCAGGTCGCCGCGCCGAGCATTAACACGCAGGCCGCAGAAACAACTCTCAGCACTGTTCGCCGTCGAGAATTCCTTGTACCAGGCAACGCAGACCGCAGTCCGTCCGGGACGTTGACATCCTGCACAACGTTGGCCACCGCGCGATCGAAACTCTGGTTCTTCGCAAAGGTTTCCTGGCAGGCATCGCACGATTCCAGATGTGCACGAGCGTCGGCCATCTCGGGCAGATCGAGATCGTCCGAGTCCGGCCTGACGCAATCCAGAATTTCAAGTGCGGTCTGACAGTCCATTGGTCAGGTGTTCCTGGTTCGAAGCTTCGAGTTCAAAGCGCCTCGCTCCATAACAACCTGGAACGCGGAACCTGACAACTTATTTAATAACTTTCCGGGGTGATCCGTTCGCGGAGCTGCTTTTTTCCCCGTGACAGGCGACTCATCACCGTGCCGATCGGGACGTCCAGTTGCTCAGCGATTTCCCGGTAACTCAACTCTCGAAAATAAAACAGTAGAAGGACGGAACGGAATTCTTCGGGCAGTTCGTTCAAAACCTGCTGCAGAGATTCGCTGTCGAGCGATTGCTCAACCTGTTGGTCACTTCCTCGTTTTTGATCAACCGGATCGGCGAGCACCTCCAAAGCGACCTCTCCATGAGTCACCCTGTCGCGAATTCGCCGTCGGTAGAGATTACGAACGATCATGAACAACCACGCTCGAACTTTGTCGGGATCACGCAACGTGTCGAGTTTGCGTTGAGCATCCAGAAACGCCTGCTGCGAAATGTCTTCCGCCTCATGAGACGTACCTGAAAGCCGATACGCAAATCGGAACACCGATTCGTAGTGCTGATCGACGAGTTGAGATATCTCCACGGTCGGCCTGCCCTGAAACCAGTTCCGTCAGAGGGGATGCGTTAACGACTCCGCATATTCCCGGGAATCTGCGAAGCCTAACGAGTTTTCGCAGTTGCGCCACAACGTCGACGTCGCCCTGAGCAGCGGCTCCATCCGCCCGCCAACTCAGGAGATTAGATCATGTCAAATTCGGACACACTCCCGCCGCCAGTTCCCGAAGGCTTAATTTACGCCAGAGTCCTGCCAAACGTGTGCCTCGGTTCGTCGATCCTATTTGCCGCCGTTTCCGTCGTCACGTGGATCTCGCTCCTGACAATTTCCAGCTACGACATCCTGATCGCCCTGATTATCGGTCTGCCGGTTTCGCTTGGAGGGAGCCTCTTTCTGGCATTTTTGCCGACGTCCATTCTCAGACTTTTTCTGAGAGATCAAAGACTCACGTGGTCGCTCTGGATTTCCGGATCCGCAGCCGCAATCAATGCAGGAGTTAGCGTTTTCATCACCACGATGTGCTGAGTATGGAACCTTAAAGAAAAAAGGGAATCGCCAATGTTCAAACGAAATCGACGTCTGCTTGTGATTCTTCTGGCCGGGTTGGGACTTCTGGCGAGCGGCCAGTTCTATCGTCACTTCTGGCTGATTCATCCCGTCGGAAGCGGACCGGCTGGACGAGCGGTTGATCGCTCGCTGTTTGAGGCAACCTGGACGGACCGTCCAGTTGTGCTGCTTGGACTCGGCGACAGCGTGACCGATGGTTTTGGGGCATCGGGCGGGAAGTCCTACTTCGATCGCTTGGTGAAGAATCCGGCGGACGAGTTCGACGACATGCTCGGAGTCAATCTCTCGACCGTACTGCCGCACCTGGCGGTTCACAATGTGTCGATGTCTGGATCGACGTCGCAGGAGCTGGTCGATTATCAACTGGCTCGCCTGCCCGAAGTTGAGGACGGCACGTTCGGGATCATCGTCATGACGACCGGCGGCAACGACATCATTCATAATTACGGTCAAACGCCGCCGCGTGAAGGAGCGATGTACGGAGCGACCTTCGAACAGGCAACACCGTGGATCGCGAACTTCGAGGTTCGACTCGGCGGAATCCTCGACAGCGTCGCCAGACACTTTCCCGGCGGCTGCGCGATCTTTCTCGCAAACATCTACGACCCGACAGACGGGATCGGCGACACGATCAACGCCGGTCTGCCTCGCTGGCCGGACGGTTTGAGGATTCACGCGGCGTACAATCAGATCATCGCCGCCGCCGCCGAGCATCGAAGTGAAGTTTTTCTCGTGGACATGCGGGGCGAGTTCCTCGGACACGGCATTCATTCGCGACAATTCTGGCAACCGTTCTACCATTCCGAAGATCCCGGATACTGGTACTTCGACAATCTCGAAGATCCCAACGGCCGAGGCTACGATGCCCTCCGTCGATTGTTTCTGCACGAGATGTCTCGGATCTTGCCGACGAGATTCGCTGCGGTGCCAGACGAGAATTCGTAGGTTATGACAAGCGAAGCGCCGGCATAACAAAACGGAAGGTACGCCTGCGCTACGCTTGACATTCCCTACGGTCCGTGTCGAAATTCAAGCCTTAAGTTTCTTCCGCCGGATCCCACATCAGCGACATGTCTCAACGTCATCAAAAACTCGAAACAGACCTTGCCAGCGATGACGCCGAAGTCGTCGCGAAGGCTTTGGATGAGCTGGCCGGTCTGCACACGACCGAGGCTGTTGAACTGCTGTTTCAAAAGTTGACTGACCAATCGTTTTCGGCAACGAAGCTCGCCAGCGATGCGTTTACCAAATCCGTTTCGCGGAGTCCCAAAACGGCGTTGCGTCATAAGAGTGCCGAACTGCGCGAGTCGGCAATCAGACGGTTGATGGACGCGCGAGTCGTTGCAGCGGTCCCTGAACTCGCGAGCGTTCTTCATTCGAAAATGTCGCTCGACGTTCGCTGCCTCAGCGCGGAAGCGTTGGGGACGATCGGGCAAACTGCCAGCGTTCCGATCCTGACCGAAGCTCGTCAGGACCCGGATCCCGAGATCCGCGCGGCGGCACTGCACGGCCTGCAGAACATCATGCAGGTCGCCGGTGAAAGAGCGGTGATCGGTTTCCTGGAAGATGACGACTGGACTCTTCGCCAGGACGCGAAGGAACATCTCGAAAGCACGGGCTGGGTGCCGAAGACGAATCGCGAAAGAGTTCTGTGGGGCATCATTCTTGGCCGCTTCGACGAAGCCGTTGCGTACGGGCGGGAATCGGTGGACGCGTTGATTGAAGCAACGTTGCGAGTTAACGATGCGGAAGTGCGTCGCTGGTCGGCCGTCGCGCTGACAAGGCTGAATTCCGACGCGGCGGCTCGCCGACTTCGAAAGGCTCTTAAATCGAACGACGCCGACGAGCGAAAGGCTGCTTCCGCTGCGCTGGCGATTCTCGGAGCGTCGGACGACGCGGAAGGGTTGAGCGAAGCGGAACAGATGCTGATCTTTAATCCGCCGAGCACTCGCGAATCGGTCTTCGCAGCCGCCGCCAGAATGCTGACGTTGATCGGCCTTCCTTAACGCGAGTCCCTGACGCTCGAAAGCGAGACATGCGGAATATCCGATTGACGATTGCCTACGACGGCTCGAATTACGTGGGCTGGCAGGTTCAGCCGAATGGTCCGACCGTGCAGGTGGCGGTCGAAAAGGCGATCAAGCAGCTGACCGGTCTCGATGCCAGCGTCCTTTCTGCCGGGCGGACGGATTCCGGAGTGCATGCTCTCGGGCAGGTCGCCAGCTTTCAGACGGAATCATCGATCCCGCTCGAAGGCTTTCGCAAAGCTTTGAACAAATACCTGCCGGACGACGTCATCATTCGAGACGCTCAGGAAGTGTCGCTGGATTTTCACGCGACGTTTGCCGCCGTGCAGAAACGCTACCGCTACGTGATTCACAATTGCCGAACTCACAACCCGTTTCTGCGAAACTACGTCTGGCATTATCATCAGGACATCGACTCGGCAGCGATGCACGAAGCCGGGCAGGAACTGGTTGGGACTCACGATTTCCGCAGTTTCGAGTCTCACTGGCCGAACAAATCCAGCAGCGTCCGGACCATCAAAGAAGTCACCGTGCGGCGGCAGAACTTCTGTCCAATGTGGCTGGGAGCCGCCGATCAGCAGCCGTCGAGCGACAATTCAGGCGAGTTCGTCTGGGTGGAAATCGTCGCCGACGGGTTTCTCTACAACATGGTGCGGGCAATCGTCGGTTCGCTGGTTCCGGTCGGCCGCGGCCGCTGGAACGGTGACGACATTCGCCGCATCGTGGCGGCGATGAATCGGTCAGAAGCGGGCGACACGGCTCCGCCGAACGGGCTGTACCTCGTTCATGTGGACTACTGAAGCTAAGTCTTTCAGAATAAGTTTTGGCCGCAGATGGACGCAGATAAACGCAGATCAGAAGACCCATCTGCGTTTATCTGCGCCCATCTGCGGCTGAATTCAGAACGACTGAAGATCGAAACCGAGCGATTCTGCGGTTCGAGTTTCGGTAATTTCGGAAACTTTGAAAGTTCGCTTGCCATTTCCGCGAACCAGTCGTCGATTGTTCTGGTCAGAGCAGCCAGGAGACGGTAGAGACTGTATCATCAGCAGCCTCTACAGAATGCTCCACTCATGCCGCATGGTGCGGCGAACAAATTTGGTCCTCGATTGATCAACGACACATCCGAGCTGACCGCAGTTCGGCCTGAGTAAACTCAGACAGTGATCCTGATCGAGGGCAGCCGGCTCTGGCAAAATCCAGAAAGGTTCTCAGAGCCAACATCCTTCGTCCGCGGGAAGACCCGCAAAGGTGCTCCGATGTTTAACGCACAGATCAACACGATTCAGCCGACCCAAATTAATACCACGACAAATGGTATTCTGGTCAATGGCGTACGTGGTGAAGGCGTAGAACGTCGTTTGAAGCGCCGGGACTGCGCCTCGAAACGCTCGTCCGATGCCTCGCTAATGGCGTCAATGAGCGGTTCATGTGGCTGTCCGAGTATGTCCCATTTATCGGGACATTATTTGGAACTCTGGCAAGGAGCCTCTCCGGCACCAAACGCCAGACCAGCCGCTGCCAGCGTGCCTGCCCCGATATGGGGACGGCTTGTCGTGCTGAAAGCTCTCTCGAGCTGAAGCAGTTGACCCAACCCTGCAAGTCGCCTTTCGAGACGTCTCGCAGAAATCAGGTCAAGGCAGGCTGAGGGAGCCCGGTGGCTCAGTTCAGGCAGTTCGCTCACGCAGCCAACTGCTGAAGACTGAATTTTCCGAGCATCCTCACTTTCGGCTGTGCTGGTTCGAGCTCCTTCTGAAACATTCAGATTGGAACCTCGATCTCAGTCGGCCTTGCCCGTTTCATTGTCCGTCGAAGTTGCAGGCGTTTCAGCATGCACTCGCCTTTGCCACGTAACTGGCATTTGCAACTTCGACAGACATCTGAAGCTGGCTCGAAAGACAGTCCGCCACGCGACGAACGGTCGAGGTCACCAGCTCGTCTGCCAGATGGGAATTCACGTTCCCAGGCAGCGACCCGAGGATCGAAGGCCAGCTCACGACGATTCGGATTCAGGCAAACACTCTTCAAAACGCCTGAATTCTTCATCACTAAATGCCGCGGCGCATCGCGTTGAGGTTCAAATAAACGAGGTAGATCAAGATGGAAGACACTCGAATGATCGAGTTGGTTCGACTGGCTCAGGACGAGGACCGAGAGGCTTTTGGCTTGCTGGTCGAAGCGTTTGAGTCGACTGTTTACAGCATTGTTCTGCGAAGATTGCGGGACAACACCGAGGCTCTGGAGCTGACTCAGGAAGTCTTCATCCGAGCGATGCGAAAGATCGGTCAGTTGCGTCAGCCGGAACGGTTCGCTGGCTGGCTCCGGCAGATCGCCGTGCGAATGGCGATCAACCGGATCGTACGACGTCCGAAGGAAGCACTGGTCGAGGCGGGAACGTTCGACAGCTTCCGAGCGGACACGGTTTCCCCTGTGGACAAGGTGCTGAAGACTGAGCAGGCCGAACAGGTCTGGTCGGGACTGACGCGGCTGAAGGAGCTGGATCGTGACACTCTGGTCGCGTTCTACATCAACGGCCAGTCTCTGCAGGAAATGAGCGACTCGTTCAGCAGCCCAATCGGCACGATCAAGCGGCGACTGCACACCGCTCGAAACCGACTGAGGGATGTGATGGGCGACTTTCAGCCCGTTTAACGATCCCGCGCCTGAGGAATTCTGACGCAGCCTGAAGAGTGCTCCTAAAGCGCAATTCGAGCAGCAAACATCCCCGGCCGCGGAGCCACTCAATGCGACCTTTAAAAACAAAGCCTCATCCATAGCGATATGGATGAGGCTTTTCTTATTTGCAGATGGTTTTCTGTGCCCCGCAACCAGGCGTCAGGAACTCATCAGTGCGAATGGTCGACTCAGAGTTCCGCTCCGGCACAAACACTTTCTCGCCGTAGCTCAGAATACTGTTGGATCTGCTGAATCTGTGCGGCACTCAGTTGCTGAATCACTTGTCCAGAAAATACGTTGTTGTCGGTCTGACGTTGCATCAACTGGATGTCGAGCTGAGCCTGGGAAGCGGCTGCTGATGGTTGCGAATAGCCAGAGCCCATCGTTCCCGACAGGCCCGCTGAAGTTCCGCCGCTGAACCCGCTGGAACGTCCCGCTCCGCCAGTGCTACTGCCAAACGATGTTTGGAAGCCCGGCGTCGAAAAACTCTGATCAAAGCTGCGAAAGGCTTTGCCGAGTTCACCAAGCTCGCCGTTCACCGCCGTTGCCATCGTGCCAACGCCCGCCGTCATCGCGAGGACGCCCATTGTGCCGAGCATCACCGTCTCGGCCGACATGATCACCCCCGCCTCGTCGTTCCACAGTCTCTTCAAAATCTTCATTGCCTGTCTCCTGAATCTCTCTCACAAGATGTCTCTCTGTCGCCGCTACGAGCGAACGACATTCTTAAAATAGATAAAATAGGAGAGGTAGTCAATATGTGGATCGTGCCGATTGTGAGGATTATCGTGATTCGCACAGCAGTGTCTGAAGACCGACTGTTGCTCAGTTTCGCCGATAATCTTCACCAGGTCTTCGCGCAGCGTAGAAGCTCTTCAGTTCGGTCATCGGTTGCCGATACGCAGTCGAAATGCCATGATCGAAATCGAAGCTCGTTGATGGGCCGTGGCGCAAACAAGCCACTAGTGACGCCGACCGCGGAGTGAAGCTCGTCGGGATTCATCAACCAACCGTGAAAGCTTCTGACGATCGATCCACGCTTCGCTCAGGCACATATGGAAAAGGCACCTCTTTATGCAGTCCAAGTCGATGATCGCCCCTCGCCTCTCCGGCATGATGTTCTTGCAATTCTTTGTCTGGGGCGGGTACTACGTCTCGATGACGGGCTTTTTCAAGGCCACAGGTATGGGGGACGTCGGAGGAGCCGCCTACACCGTCGGACCGATCGCGGCCATCATTGCTCCCTTCTTTCTCGGGATGGTCGCCGACAGGTTCTTCGCCACAGAGCGTGTTCTGGGAGTCCTCCACATTATTGGCGGTTTGGCGCTGATTGCGGTTCCGTCGGCCGCTCAAGTATTCAGCCTTCCGGAAGCTCCCGCTGACGCATCACTGTGGTACACGTTGGTTCTGCATGATCTGCCAGCATTCAAAGAGCCACTTATTCTGCTTCTTCTGTTGCACATGCTGTGCTTCATGCCGACTCTGGGGCTGACCACAAGCTTGTCGTTCCACAACCTCGACAATCAGGAAAAACAGTTCCCGATTATTAGGGTCGCTGGCACGATCGGCTGGATCGTCGGCAACATTGCGGTCAGTTTTCTGGATGGAAAAGACGCATCGGCGGGACAGTTTTACATGTCAGGAGGAGCAGGCGTACTGCTCGGGCTTTACTGCTTCACTCTGCCGCACACTCCGCCACAATCCAAAGGGACAAAACCAACGATCGGTCAGATTCTGGGCATCGACTCACTGAGACTCTTCAAGAGTCCGTCCTATTCTGTGTTTATGCTCTGCTCATTCCTGCTGTGCATTCCGCTGGCCGGCTATTACGCGTCGGCTAGAAACTTCGTTGAAGCATCAAACGCGATCGTCAATGGCAGCGCGACGTTCACGATGAGCTTTGGGCAGATGTCTGAAATTTTCTTCATGGTCACCATGCCGCTGTTTTTCGCTCGATTGGGCGTCAAGTGGATGTTGATCGCGGGAATGGGGGCGTGGGTGCTTCGCTATGGCTTGTTCTCGCTGGGCGCAGATGACCAGGTCATGTGGATGATTCTGCTCGGCGTGATTCTGCATGGAATCTGCTACGACTTCTTCTTCGTTACCGGCATGATCTATGTCGACAAGAAAGCAAACAATCAGGTCCGGAACCAAGCGCAGGGTTTCCTGGTACTTGTCACGCAAGGCCTTGGACTCGGGCTTGGGGCAAAACTCTTCTTTGCCCACGTGACTCAGAATACTGTCGACGGCGTCGTTAACTGGAAGGCTGTCTGGCAGACGCCAGCGTTGTTCGCCCTCGCAATCCTGGCGATCTTCTTCCTTTGCTTCTGGGACAAACCTGAGGCACAGGCTTCCACGGCAGACTCGGTCGAGTAGCCATCAATTGTGCTTCTCGATTCCAGTCGTGATTAACCGGGTGATTTTACCCAGGTATACCAGCCGGTCGTCGCAAGATTGCCATGTTTACTTTCTCCTGTGCTGCTCGTCTCCGCCCTGCTCCGGAAATATGGATTTTGGGGTGTGTCGAGATCTGGGGCGGCGCCGTTTCGCCGCAGCGCCGACGCGAAATATATTTTAGCGAGTGCGTCGAAAGTCTCTGTCACTAAAGATGTTGTGGTGTCGGCGCTTTTGTCGGCGCTTTGTTTTGGCTCGGTTTGTGCATAAGAGCCCCGGTCACGTCACTGATTCCGGACCGGGATGCACCAACAATGAGCGATGAACTACTACTTCTGGGAGACTCTGTCACCGTCGGCGCTGGGTTCAGCGGCGTGGATGATCAGAGCTGTTATGTGTCACTGCTGAGGACTGAACTTCGGTCGGCAGGCGCTCAGATGAACATTCGAGCCAGCGCGCTCGATGGTGCGGACACTGGATATGCTCTCCGCCGATTTGATCGAATGGTCGCGAGGCTGTCTCCGGACGTCATTGTGATTTCGCTCGGGCTGAATGACGCACGTCCGCCAGGCTGTCGTACTCGGAATTCACCCGACCGATACGCCGAAAACCTTGAACGGTTAACGGAAAAATCGCTCGCCATTGATGTGCGGCCAATTCTTTGCACGCCGCCACCGCGTCTCGATTTTTGCCAGGATGGCCAACCAGCTCGGGAAACGATGCGCCCATACGCTCAAGCTGCCCGCAGCGTCGCTGAAAAGTACAATCTCCCATTGATCGAACTGTACGACGAGTTCATCTCTCGACACGATCTGGAATCGCTTCTCCCAGACCGACTGCACCCAGGTCGAGCCGGCCATGAGATTATCGCGCGGCAGTTCGCTCGAACGTTGGTTCCTTTCTGCACGGGGCAAGAGCTGGAATCTTTGCCTTCTCGCAGGGACCAGAATTTCGAGTTCGTTACTGCCGATTAGATCGCGGCGTCGCGGAATGCTCATGATTAAGTCTTTGGGAGGTCGCAACGTGTCTCGACTGTTCCTAAGGAATGCGTCTGAGTTTGCGTCCCAATCTCATCAGAAGAATTTAACCACAGAGGCACGGAGACACAGAGAAAAACTCTCCGGTCGAACTCTGTGTCTCTGTGCCTCTGTGGTTAAAAATCGGGCAGTCATTTTGAGGACGATGCTTAACGTGATCGTCCTCTCAGCGTGCCTGACAACTCTTTCACGGCCCGCGGTCGCACAAGCACCGGTCGCGTTGAATCGTGATCTTGTGAAAGTCGCGGCGGTTCAGATTAATGGCTACGACAAGGGTGATTTGCGTCGCGATGGCTTTCAGCCGGAAGACAGCTTCGTTCCATACATTGATCGAGCTGGGCGAGACGAGGCTCAGTTAGTTGTTTTTCCTGAGTACGTCCTCGGTCATATCTCGGTGCCAGGGCCTGAGACTGCAAAAATTTCGGCCGCCGCAAAGTCGAACTCGATCTACGTGGCGATCGGATGCTGGGAAGTCTTCGCGGACGAGTCGTTTGCAAACACGATTCTGATCTTTGGTCGCGACGGCAGGATTGTCGGGAAGTATTGCAAGACGCACGCAGCGATTGACCATTTCGATGGAAGTCCGCCGTGGGCTCACCCGCCCAAAGGGAAGACTCGAGAATGGATGCTGCAGAACGATCCCGAGTGGATCATGGTAGCCGGCAAGGAACTGCCGGTTTTTGAATTCGACTTTGGGAAAGTCGGAATTCTGACGTGCTACGACGGTTGGTTTCCCGAGCCCGCCCGCGTGCTTTCGCTCAAAGGGGCGGAGTTGATTCTCTGGATGAACGGCCGCGGTGGCACGGTTGAAGACTTCATTGTCAGGTCGACGATGTTCCAAAGTCACGTGGCGATGGTCGCAACGAACCAGGCTTACGGCAGCGGGACGATGATCGGCGACAATGCCAGATCGGCGACCGGGGTGCTGGTAAAATGTCCGGACAAGCAGGAGTCGTACATTTCCGCCACGATCAATCTGAAGCGAATTCGCCAGGCCAGAGCGTCAAGCCGCAATTTTCAGCAGCGCCGACCAGAACTTTACCGGACGCTGGTTGCTCCGAAAGAGTCGTTGGATCCGGCGGGCGTTCGCGCAGAAACCGGCCGTTAACTCTCGGCCGCAACCGCCAGCTTTGTTAAGCGGTCGTAGAGTTTTGGCATCAGGCCGTAAGAGGCTGCCAGCAGCTTGATCGGGTGGACGGTTTCGAGCGGCGAATCCTGCTGCATCTGAAGTCGGCAACTGCTGCATTCCGTGGCGCCGAGGACAAAATCAGGGGCTCGCATTGCTTCGATCAGTGGCCGACCGATTTCGAGGGAGAGTTCAAAGTTCTCTCGCGTCAGGCCAAACGTTCCCGCCATGCCGGAGCAGCCTTTGTCGAGCGTGACGACGTCGAGTTCGGGAATCTGGTCGAGCAGTTCACGAAGCGGGCGGCCGTTCTTCAGCGCACGCAGATGGCACGGTTCGTGATAGCCGATTTGCAATGGCAGCGGCGAGAAGTCTTTCTTGAGACGGTCGTTCTGAAAAAGCTGCTGAAGATACGCGCCGGCTTCGATCGCCAGACCGGAGATAAGTCGAGTGTCCGGATGCTCGACCAGCATCGGATAATCTTCTTTCAGACAAAGAGCCGCAGCCGGTTCCGTGCAGACGATCGGAAGTCCTTCCCGAGCCATCGACGCCAGTTCTCGAACGTTGGCTTCAGCGGTGTGGCGCGCGGCGTTCAAGTCGCCGGTTGAAACCATCGCCATCCCCGATCCAACCTGACCGGCCGGAACGTGGACACGAATTCCGTGATGTTTCATCACCGCGATGAATGCCGCAGCCAGTTCCGGATCGTGATAGTTCGCAAAGTGGTCGACGAAGTAAACGATCGCTTCCTGCCGCGGAGTCGGTGCCGAATCGGTCACTTCCTTCGGCAATGTTGAAAGGTACGGTCGAGGTGCAAACTCGGGCAGCTTCCGGTCGCGATGAATCTTGAATGTCTTTTCCATCAGCCAGCGGGCGGCGCGATTGTGAAGCAGCGGATTTGTCAGCCAGGAAGTTTTGCAGCCAAGGGCTCCGAAGAAATGGGCGCGTGAAAGGAGCCATGATGCTCGATCTGTGCCAGAGGCCTCGGCTGCCTGAGCCTTCGCCTCGATCATCAGATGCGGAATTCGGACGTTCGTCGGGCACTCGATTTCGCACTGTCGACAGTTGAAACAGAGTGATGCCAGTTTCTGGAATTCCGGCGACGATCGAGTCGCAGGGTCTGTCACACCGCTGACCAGGCTGCGCATGACGTTGGCTTTGGATCGCGGGCTGGATTCTTCTGAGGGATCATTCCGGAAGAACGGGCACATCCGCAGATCTTCGTGCTGAGTTCGGCAGACGCCGCAGCCGTTGCATGATTCAGCGACAACTGAAAGTTCCTCTGGCGACCAGTTGAGTTGAAGCTGCACCAGTCCGTTTTCAGGGACGAAGCCGTTGCTGTCGACAAGCTCCGGGCGGAACTTTTCACTCGGCAGAGTGTCGTCTTCAGTAATGATCTTGCCGGGGTTCATCAGGTTGTGCGGGTCGAAGATGTCTTTGACCTGGCGAAACACCGAGTACAACGGGCCATACTGATTCTTGACATAAGCCGATCGCGAAAGTCCGTCGCCGTGTTCGCCGCTGATTGTTCCTCCGAGCGAGATCGCCACGTCATTGAAGTCTCGGATCAGAGCATCGAGCCGTGGGCCATCCTTCTGCTGAGGCATGCTCATGAACGGTCGCATGTGGATTTGGCCAGACGCCGCGTGCGAGTACAAGGACGCCGTGACATCGTGCTTGTGCAGCACCTTCTGAATTCGAACGAAGAACTCCTGCAAGGCTTCGGGCGGGACGGCGACGTCCTCGATGAACGGCAACGGCCGAGTCCCGCCGCGCATTCGAGCGAGCAGGCTGACGACTCGGTGCGGCAGCTCCCACAGAAACTCGACGCCGTCATAGTCCCACGCTTCGATCGCGACGTCGACGTCTGAGTGCCTGGCCTTCACGGCCGAGATCGCCATGTTGATCCGGTCGCGAGCCTGTTGTTCGCTGTAGCCGGTTTGCTCGATGAGCAGGCCGGCCTCTGCTGTCGGCGGGATGAAGTTTTCAAATCGCGAATCGTTTTCCCGGCCGAGCATCAGCAGGCGGCGGTCCAACAGGTCGCAAGCACTCGGCTGTTGCGAAGTGACGGCCAGCACAGAATCGATGGCGTCTTCCATCTTGCCGAAAAGCAAAAGTGCGACACTTCGGAATTCCGGCAGCGGCGACGTGTTTAACGTCAGTTCGGTCATCAGGCCGAGCGTTCCTTCCGAGCCGGCGATCAACCGCGGGACATTCAGGACGCCGTTGTCTCTCACTCCGCGGAGATAGTACCCGCTGGTGTTTCTGATTAACGGAGGCTGATGTTTCCGGATGAGTTCATGATTGTCTTCGAGCAGCTTCGACAGTCGACTGACGATTTCACGCTTCGCCGTGGCGGCTGCGACGGAGCGGTCTTCTGCGTCGTCAGCCGGTTCGACAAAGCTGGCGATCATTGGCTGAGTGCTGCCCGCGCCGCGCTGGAAGTCGAGCGATTCTTTTCCGAAGTACAGCAGGTGTCCGCCAGCGACAGCCATTTCCAGACTGATCAGGTGGTCTCGCGTTGAGCCGACTCGAACCGCTCGCGAGCCGGCCGAGTCAACTGCCACCATCCCTCCGAGTGTGGTGACTTCGGCGTTGGATGGATCCGGAGGAAAGTAGCGGCCCCGTTTACGGAGTTCTCGATTCAACTGTGACAGGACGATGCCGGGCTGAACGGTGACGGACGACTCACTCTCCAGAACGATTTCGTTCATGTAGCGAGAGAAGTCGACAATCAATCCAGAGCCGAGTGCCGCGCCGGTCACGCTGGTTCCGGCTCCGCGAGCGATCAGTGGCAGGTCGGTTTCACTGGCGTACCGAGTCAGCGTTGCGACGTCTCCGGAGTCTCGCGGAAATGCGACGCCCAACGGTTTGACTTCGAACAGGCTGGCGTCGGATGCGTACATCGCGACGGCGACGTCGTCGCAGCGCAGATCACCACTGAAGTCCCCCGAGAGGTCTTCGATGATGCGTCGTTGCTGCTGCTCGTCCAAGTTTGTGAATCCTGCGGGGCCTGCTCACCAGATGCGTGCAGGCCGGAGGGTGCGAGTCGTGATCTCAGGTTTCGATTAAATGAAAACAGCCACCTGAATGAAAACCGCCATCTGAATGAAAACAGTCACCGCCTTTGATTTCTGGTATCAGAATGGCGCATCATGAACCGCACCAGGGTGTTCCGCAAGCACCTGGGAAGTCGAGCGAGCGTGAATCGGAGATCGGAGTCATGGCTCACAAAGTGGGCCGGTAACTCGCGGAAGCATCCATGAGCACTGATGAGAGACAGCATCCGACATGAATGATCCGCGAGATTATCTGGCCTTCGCGACGTACGGGAATCTCGGCGTGCTGCTGGTCGGCGTCGGACTGCTCGGCGTTCTGATTCACATGACGTCGGCGCGGCGGGTCATGTCCGCCGGTGTCGCGCTGCTCGGAATCATGTTGATCGCTCAGGGCGGGGCACTGTTTCACAGGACACAGCTTTCGCTGCGAGGCTCAATCGTCGTGGCGGCAATCGCTGTTACTTCGTGTCTGCTGCTGAGAGTCCGGTCGGCGACTTCGTCGGATGAGAACAGGCGGCCCACTTCGTAGCAGTCCAGTGAGTGACGCTGCTCGCCGGGGTGGAAGTGTCATGAGCATCTG
>CALDJX010000193.1 GCA_937899075.1 uncultured Planctomyces sp.
GATAGTACGCGGCTTCGGCCATCGGCGAGTGACTGGAACTTTCCAGCAAACGCGTGAACTCGTTTTCGGCCTCTTCGCGATTCCCGGCGAGCCAGTTTGCGACGCCTCGGTTCAGCCTTGCCGGGAGAAAATCTCCATCGACTTCGACGGCTCGATTCAGGTCGGCAATCGCCTCATCGAAGCGTTCAAGCATGGCCAGAGCCAAACCGCGGGCGCTGTATGACCAAGGCGACTCAGGCCGCAAAGCCACGCACGCACCAAAGGTCTCGACCCCTTCGGAGTACTTCCCGAGGCTCACATAGCAACGGCCCATTTGAAAATGTGACCAGAAGTCTCCCGTCCGAAGCCGGATGGCTGACCGGTAACCTGCGATCGCCTGGTCGAGAAGTTCCGCGTGGGCATTCCACTCGTCGCCGTCGGTCGCCCCGCTTCGGGATGCCTTTCGTCGTAGTTCCTCAGCATTCAGAAAATAGTCGAGTGCGGAATTCTCGACGGCCACCTGCCCGTCGCGGCTGATTGGTGTCGATCCCTCATCGTGAGTTGATTCGTTCTGTCTCGCACTCTTTAGAACGTCGCGCAGTCGCAACGATGACACAGACCCGCCGTGCAAAGTTTCGGCCTGCAGAATCAACGCACGAGCCTTGTCGACCGCATCGGGTGTCGAACTCTCATTAAGTTGTGACTGCGCCGTCGTCAGCAACAGGCTGTGCAGCGTCTCTCGTACCGGGCTTCGCAATTCGTCAAGCGGCAACAATTCAAGACTCTCGCCCCACGCCGCGCTGATCTTGAGTGCCTGGTCCGCCGCGCGATCCGCCGTAGCGGCATCGTAGTAAGGGACGCTGTCATCGAGTCGGTCGCTGGTTGCAGCAAAGTACTGAGCTTCGTCGGCGAACCTCTCGAATTGAGCAATGTCATCTCTCGTCTTTTCGATCGCTGCCAGTTGCTGATTTTCTGATCGCAATGACCAGGCAAAAATCAACGTCGCCGAAAGAGCCGCCGCCATCACCGAGCGAACGAGTGTCTTCTGATTCTTCCGCGCCCAGCGCACCAGTCGCTCGAATGAGTTCTCCTCATAAGCGGACACTGGCTCGCCAGCAAGATACCGTCGAACGTCGCGTGCGACGTCCATCGCCGACACATAACGATCTTCACGAGCCTTCTGCATCGCCTTCATGCAGACTGCCGAGAGAATTTTCGAAGCAGCAGGATTGTGTTCTGCCGGTGGATCGGGAGTTCCCGCGCGAGCCCGCTCCAGCATTCCCGTCAGGCTTCCGCTGTGGTGGGGAGCTTTGCCCGTCAGGATTTCGTAAAGCGATGCACCGAGCAGATAAATGTCCGTTCGCTCGTCGGCGATGTGAGCTTCGCCTTCCACCAGTTCGGGAGCCATGTACCCGGGTGACCCCATCACCGAACCGGCCCGAGTTTCCGTTCCCACCGAGCTAAGGTGCATGTCCGAAAGCGAGGACAGTTTTTCTTCCGGTGCTGACTTGTCCTTGGCCAGCCCCCAATCCAGCACGAGCGTCTCGCCAAATGCACCGACCATCACATTCTCTGGCTTGATATCGCGATGAATGATTCCTCGTTCGTGCGCGTAACCGACCGTCTCGCAAAGCGAAACGAACGAGTCCAGCAGTCTCTGCATTTGCAGTTCGCGTGAATCGTCATCGTTTGCTGATAGATGTACATCCTCCGACTTTGCCCCTTTTTTTGACTTACCGAAGTAGGCCTTCACCATGTCCTTCATGGATCGACCGCGGACAAACTTCATCACGTAGTACGGTTCGTCATTTCGGTCCAATGCGAGATCGTAAACCGGGACAACTCCGGGATGCTCAAGACGGCCGGTCAGTTCTGCTTCGAGAACGAATCGTTCCCGCATGGTCTCACGGCCGCGCCGCAAAGACTTAAGAGCAACCCGACGACCGAGCCGCATGTCGTCGGCCTGCCAGACTTCGCCGATGCCCCCTCTGGCCACGAAGTCATGCAACTCGTAACGGTCGCCGTCGAGTGCCGGCGGGTTGTAAGGCTGTTCGCCTTTGGCCATCGCTTTTGCTGAAATTTTCTGCCGGAAATGTGTCGCTTTAACTCTGGACGCGTCGACGCTGATCTGTCCTTCGCCGACCGTTCCGTCGGCCGGCGCTTCCATCATCGTTGCGTCACAATCGTCCGGCACCTGCGTTCGGCCATCAACTTCGTCAGCCATCGTATGAGACGGCTCATCGTTAACGGTTCCGCCGTCGATGGTCGCGTCAAAGCCAACCGATGAACCGACCTCGTCACCAGCATCGGCAAACGTTCCAGTTGATGAGGCCGCATCGTCATCCATCATTGTCGCGTGGGCATTATCACTTGGTGAATCACCTGACGAATTCATCGTCGCAGATCGATCCGAAGACTCAGGCTCTTCGCCCGGAATGACGTATGTGGCGTCTCCGTCCTGGTCGACCGGTTTTTTCGCAACGACAGGTTTGTGTCTGCTGAGAAACTCGGCCAGCTCTAATCGGTACTCTTCATTCGCTGATAGCCACGCCGCGCGAGCGACTGGCTGACCCGCTTTCTCAGCGATACAGAATTCTTCGATCAGCTCAGCGATCCGGGACTTCCGATCGGAGTCAGCGTTGCTCATGTTGCGTGCTCTTGAATCGGTGGTTGTCGTTAGGCGTCTGCCACGTCTCTACCGGCGACGGTTCAGAATTCGTTTACGCAACCGCGGCTTCATCGCCCGCGGCACATTCGAACCACTTTTCTCGTGGCGATATGCCGGAACCATAACCAATCCTGCGGCGATGCCCATCGGGATTGCCGCGGCCGTCGCTGCGGCCTGTTGAGCGGGGACTTCTTCGGCGGACTCCAGCCGAGTTCGCAACAAGGCTTCGTCCAGCGGCGGGAATTCGAGCAGCCGAGACTCCGAAACTTTCCGATCGCCAGACTCGTCAACCGTCTCGGCGTTGCGGGGAGCATCCTCACCGTCTTGCTCGGCACCTTCCGTCATGCTCGCGTCGCTTCCGCCGTTAACCGGAGGAGCTTCGGCTTTCTGGTTCTGCTTGAGAGCTTTTTCGATCAAACGCCGCAGCAGCTCAGCCGGTGTGATCTCCCCGTCGGCTGATTCCTCGTCACCTTCCAGCAGCGGCAACAGGATGCGCAGGATTTCGTCCCAGACGGCGTCGGTCTCTGGGAGCTCCGAAGTGGTTTCGTCGTCGTCGTCGTCATCATCGTCGGCGTCACTTGCTGCTGCGGCAGCCTGTGCGGCCAGAAAAACTTCCAGAGCACTTTGTGACTGACCATCATCTGAGTAAACACTCGCGACTTGCCGAAGAGTATGAGAGACCAGCAACTGAGAAAGCTGCGCAACGTTAACACCGGAATTGATCGCCGACTGAGCCGCAGACGTCGGTGAAGTGGGAATCGGAACCGGTGGGTCGTCACGCAGATCGAAATTGAACGAGCGAGTTCCACTTCGCAACTCGTTCGTAAACGTCTGCACCATTTCGCTCTGGCGTCCCAGGAAGACCACTCCACCGCGAGCGGCAGCGGGCACGTCAGCAACGTCCAGTCGGTATTGGCCATTAACGTTTGGGATCACGACGATTTCAACATTCCCGCCAACTTCAACGAAGGCGTTTGGAATCGTGCGTGCCACTTCGTTGGTCTGCAGATCAAACGTGACTCGGTTGTTACCCGGATCGACCAGGTCCAGAGAAACCGGATCAAGAAATACGATCAGCATCGACGTCAGACGCTCGGTGAGGTCTCCAATGGCCACTCTGAATCGATCAGTAATCTGATTCAGAATCGTCGGCGTAATCTCGGCAGCGTCGCCGAATTCGGTCAGAAGATTGTCGAGCAGAAAGCTCAAGTCGTTCTGTAATTGAGTCAGGAAAGAAGTTCCGTCTTCGAACGCCTGGAAACTGCCGAGTGCTCCCGCTGGTTGAACCAGATCCTGAACCTCGACGATTGCGCCTTCGACAATCTGACCAGCAACGAATGAAACGACAGGGTGACCGCCGAACTGAGTGTCTGCTTCCAGTCGAGCGGCTTCGGCACCGTTGAACGGTCTTGTCTGCACAACCGGCGAAACTTCGACACGATACGAGCCAGCAGGAAGCGGCTCGTCAAATGCCAGAGTGACCGTCTGCCGAATCGCCGTTGCGAAAGTCTGACCGCTGGAAACGTCGACGTTAGAACTTGGATTCGCAATCACCGGCTGCCGCGAAGGATCATCGACGCCCAGAGGAATTATTCGATCTTCAGCAGTGCCGAACGTTTCATCCGCTCCCAGAAACGTCACCGTGTAGTTAGTCGGATCTTCCGCGACTTCCTGATCAAGCCGGTCACCCTGCAAAGTCAGAACCAGCAGGCCGGTCGGGCCTCCAGGCTGCCCGTTCGTCCCTGGTAACAGCGGCTCGGCCGAAACAGAAACCACCTGAGGCAGCACGTTGATGTTCAGCGAGTACGCACCCGTACCAGAGACGCCGTTGCCATCTTCGACTCCGAAAATGTGGACGAGCAGCTCTTCGCCCTGAGCAACTCGCAGACGGAATCGTTCACCGGACGCGATCACGTTTCCGTCTGAGTCGAGCACTTCCATGCCCAGACCGGCCCCGCCTTCCGCACTGAAAAAGCCTCCGAAATCGATAATCTGATCACCGGCTTCGGCAACCGCCTCGACAGGAACCTGCAGCCGGAAGTAAGCGTTGCTTGACTGTGAAGTGATCGTTCGAGTCGGCTCAACATGGTGAGCAATCAATCCAAGATTCCGAGCGGTTGCCGGCGTCGTATTCTGCGCTCGTTGCGGCTCAGCTCCGAAGATCAGCGTTAGTCCGTCAAAGTCTCCGACAATAATGTCCTGCAAGCCGTCGGCGTCGAGATCGACGATAGAGAGCTGCGTTGCACTTTCCGGACCCGGAATAAAAATCGGCTCGCCGAACGAAACGAAATTGCCAGCACCGTCGTCAATTCCTGGGAGGACAGAAACCCCCGTCTCGCCTTCCGACCCCAGCGGAGCGATCAGGTCGATGACGCCGTCGAGCGGCCCAAGAATTCTTTTGCCATCGGAATCAAAGGCGACGGACCCAATATCTACCGCCGCTGGCTGAATCGCCATCCCGCCGACAGGAATCAATTGGGGCGTGCGAAATGTGAAGTCGCCGTTCCCAAACAGTGCGATCACTTTGTCTGAAGTGAAGACACCAATCAGGATGTCAAGGTTGCCGTCTCCGTCGACATCAATCGGGCGTCCACCGTTTCCGATACCGGGAATCTCGACGCGTATCGAAGGTCCGAACGTTCCATCGCCGTTCCCTTTCTGCAACTCAATCGTGGAGTTCGTATCAGGCTGCAAATAAATGTCGCCGACACCGTCGTTGTCAAAATCGCTGAAGAAGATTTGTTTCGAACCACCAAGAACCGACGTAGGAAGCAGGACTTGCGGCTCGAATGTTCCATCACCACGCCCGATCAGCAGAGAAATCTGCCCGATGACGTCCCGTTGAACGTCTGTCACCATCAGGTCGGGGATGCCGTCACGATTTACGTCTGCGATCTCGAGTTCAGAAGCAACAGCCAACGTGTCGAACCTTCGCTGCACATCGAAAGTTCCGTCGCCTCGTGACAACAAGACCGAAACGTCAGCAGACGAAGTGTTAGCAACAACGAT
This sequence comes from uncultured Planctomyces sp., assembly GCA_937899075.1. Taxonomy (GTDB): domain Bacteria; phylum Planctomycetota; class Planctomycetia; order Planctomycetales; family Planctomycetaceae; genus JABMPE01. The sequence continues at coordinate 5,657 of CALDJX010000193.1, forward strand.
GTCGTCAAAGCCGTCACCATTCAGGTCTGCGGCTTCCGAGTCTTTCGCCGAACCGAAGGAACCCAATCCGGCACCCGTCGCAGAAATCCGTGCCGTTTGAAACGTACCGTCTCCGTTACCCGGTAGAACGGCCACCGTGTTGTTGACGAGAATGCTTCCCAGCAGATCGGGAATATTGTCGTTGTTAAAGTCCCCGAAGTTCGGCGCGGACCCTCCGATAGGAATCGAGAAGACGCGACCGCCCTGCGTTGAGGACTCATCCAGATTACGCAGTTCAAGCAGAAACTCGGTTGCGATCGATCCCTGATTCTGAACCATCACCAGGATTTCGCTTTGCTCGAACGTCCGAGTTGTGGCTGTCGCTCGACCGCCGCCAGGAAGAGTGCTTACGACATCTCCGAGCGGTTCGAGCGTCTGTGCATCGATCAGGCTCAGCTCCAGATCTTGCGAACTGTCCGCAGCAAGCACCGTGGCAAGCAGACTTCCCGCCGCCGGAGTCACCAGCCGAAACGTTGCCAGCTCACCCGGCTGCAACGTGTTTGTCGAATTAACTTCGACTCGCTCGCCAAAGTCTTCCGTTAACGCTTCGGCAAACAGGCTGTAACCAAGAGGTGCCTCTGATTCTGCCGCCAGACTTTGGACACGAACCAGAAAACTTGTACCGGCCGTTGCGGGATTACTCAGTTGCCAGCCGGTCAATCGGCCCGCCTCGTTCAAGACTGGAGTACCATCAACCAGCTTCGTTGTTCCGTCGGAATTCCAAAGCTCCAGTGCAAACTGATCTGCGGCCGACAAATCAAAAGACTGACCGCCATCCGCTGTGATAATAATTCGCAGATCTCCGATCGCACCGGCCTCGATCGCGAACCAGTCATTCTCACCCGATACAAGACTCAGGCGAGTGATATTTTCCTGAACGATGACGCCCAGGTCCGTTGATGTTTCCGGCGTATCATTCTGCTCGAAGCGATCGTTCACTCCGGCGGGAACAGGGTCGAGAGCAAACCTCGAAAAGAAAATGTCTGGACTGCCGTTTCGAAAGTCAGTCCAGGCTGCGTATCCGAATCCCCCCGCCGTTGTGTAACCGAGCCGCCGACCCAGTTCGTCGGCCGGATTAAACGTTGAAGCGACCTCTGGAAGCAGCGGCGACGAGGCATTAGTGATTCGGTAGTTCGGCGAAAACGAGGCTCCGGAATCCTGGCTCGTCGTCCCAAAGATGTCGATAAACGCATCGTCCAATCCGCGACGAGTGTCGTACCAGATGATGGACACGTTGCCGGAAGCGTCGACAGAAATTTCAGGCAACGCCTGGATGGAGACAATCGGATCGGCCTGTGTCCGAGTGACGCTGACTCCGCCGTTGTCATCATTGACCGGAATATTCTGCCCCAGCGTCGTGCCGTTGCCGGTGAACGTGAAGTCCCAGTTCGCTCCGTGATCGACCGACTTCGCCACAAAAACGTCGGCGAGGTCCAGGCCGTTACTCGCGGCGTCGGCAATGAAGAGAGCTTCAACGGCGTAAATCACACCCGGCTGAGTTGGATCAGCAACGATGGACCGAACCACGCCTGGATCCGGCTGAGTATCGACCAGCGGAAATCCCGATCGAGCAAAGAAGCTTTGTCCGAACGGAACTCGCGTCGACGTTTCGCGAATCGGGAGGAGGATCGTCGCTCCGCCATCGGGTGAGTGAAAGAACGAGTACGTGCCACCGCCGAAGTTCGCAATATAGACGTCCCCATCCGGGCCGATCGAAATTCGAGGGACGGCGCCGAAAGATGAAGCCGGTCCGGCTTCTGCAAAAAAGCCGAGGTCTTCAGCAAGAGCCGGAATTACCACAGGGAAAAATTCGTTCGGCTCGAACGTCCCGTTGCCATTCAAGTCGAACGGAAAAAACGTCGACCGAGTGATCTGCTCCCAGGTGTCACCACCGTCGCGCGAGACAGCCATTACCGGCACGCCGCCTCCCAGAAAATCAGGACGCAGTGGAAACTGGCCGGTCGGAAAGTACGTCACCCAGCTTGCGTAGATATTTCCGAAGAACGGATTCGCAGTCCCGTCACTGCGAGTTGCGAAAGTATCAATCGCGATTTCCGGCTGCACATCAAACGGAACCTGAGTCCCGCTGAAAACGTGGCCTGACAAGGGCGTCGCGCTGTTCCACGAAACTCCTCCATCATCACTGCGCGAAACAAAGATGCCATTGTTTGTTTCGAAATGCTGTGGCGTGATGCTGAACGTGTTCCCGCCTCGCGTTGGAACAATGTCGAGATCCTGCCCCAATAATCCCGTGGCCTGAAAGATGACAAAGACTTTGCCATCAGCAGCGAACTCGACGATGGGAGAATCGGACGCGTCGTCGAAACCAGCCGGCAGCGACACAGAACTTCTTGACCAGGTTTGCCCCGCGTCGAATGAAACAGAAACGCCAACGCCGTTCTGCCCGTTCGTCAGCAGTGAAGCATCCTGATAAACGATCACGACGTGGTCGCTGTCGAGTGGGTTTACCGCGACGGTCGGCTGCTGCTGGATTGCCGAGTCAGCAGTTACGGCAGAATTCTCAATCACCGAACCCGTTGCCGCGACACCAGAAAGGTACGTGCGTTGTTCAAGGGACTCAACAGCGACGGAAAAGTCGCAGCTGTTCCCTCGAGACGAGCGTCTTTTGTGTTCGTTGGAAGATTTTGCGATCACAAGGTTCTTCGATTCAGCAAGCCGGCGGCTGATGGTGAAACAGAAATCTGCTGCAAGCTCTCCAGAATGACTAACTGCAGCACCATAATCGACGAGCGATACGCTGCTCCGTGCGACTTCGAACGACTCTGGCCCGCATCGAGCGACAATGAGAACGCAATCCGGATTCTTCCGGCAGGTCCGATTACGCCAATCCAATCAGTCTGAGAGGGTCCGCATCTGCCAAATACTTAAGATTCTCTCCTGAAGATATCGCCGAGGTGTGACGGGAGAGAACGCTGTGCAAATCGAAAATTCACTTCCTGAGGCGAAAGGAAAGCCACGTATTGATCATCCGTATCCAGCGTCAAGGCCTCAGCCATTTTCACCTGGATGCCGTTCGTTCTGCCGAAAACACGTCCCCGGTTGGCTTTGCTGGGAGTGTGGCCTGCCATTGGGACAGTTTCTCCAGCAGCAGCTTGACGACCTCCGGCTCTTTTTCTTTGAGGTCGGCCTTCTCGTAAGGGTCGGCGGTCAGATCAAACAGTTCGACGTAGCTGGAGTCGCGATTCGTGACCAGCTTCCAGTTCTGATCGACGATCGCGTACGACACCCAGTGATACGGTTGGTGACTTCGCGCCGGCCACCCGGATTGCATCTTCCAGAACAGCGGCTTCTGCCGATTGGCGTCTCCATGACCCGTCAGCGCTGACACCTGACTCAAGCCATCCGGCGAGTACGTTTCCGGAAGCTTGACGCCGGCCACCTCGCAAAACGTCGGCAGCAAGTCGACCGCGGAAAACAACGACGACTTGTCGACAGCGCCCGACGCAATCTTACCTGGCCAGCGAGCGATAAACGGGACGCCGATTCCGCCTTCAAAGAGCGCTCCTTTGTAGCCGTTGCGGCCTCCGGTGATTCCTTTCGACGCGCCGATTCCGTATCCCGCTCCAGTCGCCGTGTCGTGCATCAGTGCAAGTTCTGTCTTCCCTCCCGCACGGGCCGGTCCGTTGTCTGAGCTGAAGACGACAAGCGTGTTATCGGTCAGCTTCAATCGGTCGAGCGTGTCGAGCACTTCGCCGATTCGATCGTCGGCGTGCGAAAGAACCGACGCGTAAATGTTGTCGGCTTCTTCGAGTTCGCGAAATCGCCAGCGGTACTTCGGCACCGTATGAAACGGCGTGTGCGGCTCATGCATCCACAGGTTGATGAAGAACGGCTTGCCGGCGGCATGACTCTTCTCGATGAACGCATTGGCGTGCTTTGAATCCTCGTGAACCGGCATTTGCTCGCCGGCACAATTGAACGCTCCGTATTCGTCGTAGCCGTACTCACTCGGCAACGGCGAATCCGGGATCATGTTGTTCGCCAGGTGCCACTTCCCGAAGTGAGCCGTCGCGTAGCCGCCCTCTTGAAGCAGCCTCGGCAACAGTGGAGCCTTGGGACTCAGCCAGTCCGGCATATTGCGTTTAGCATTGCTCGGCACCCAGGCAAAATGGCCATCGATGTTGTATCGAGCGGGAAAGTGACCGGTCATCACGGCCGCTCGACTGGGCGAGCAGACTCCGCTGGCAACCGTGAAGCGATGAAAGTCGGTGCCCTCTTTCGCCAGTCGATCAATATTCGGCGTCTTCACATAAGGATGCCCGTGGCAACTGAGGTCACCCCAGCCCCAGTCATCGGCAAAGATGAAAACAATGTTGGGCCTTACAGCGGCCGACACATGCTGCGACGCAGAAAAGACGACGAGCAACAACAGAGCAAACGATTTCATAAACTCGATCTCACAAACAAAACTGGCCATCAGTCATGTAAGACCGACGGCCCGCGGGAACGTTGAAGTACGGACAGTTCTCACTGCGCAGCAAGATTTTGCAGGTAAGCAACCAGCGATGCAACTTCGTCAGCAGTCAGCAACTTTTTCAGCTCGGGCATAATGGAAACCTTCCCGGACTGCATGATCTCGACATCGTCTTTGGCAATCGAGTGAAACTTTCCTTCGGCGTCTTTCAACACAACCGGGTCACCCGCTGAAACTATCAGGCCGTTGATGACCTTTCCTTCGGAAGTCACAACCTGCATCGTTTCAAATCCGGTCGAGATCGCGGCACTCGGCTTCAGGATCCCTTCGAACAGTACCGGCTGAGCGTGCTTCTTCGCGATCTGCGTGAGGTCCGGACCAATCTCGCCACCGAACCCGTTGGCCGTGTGACATTTAAAACAGCCCAACCTCTTCGAAAGAAACAACGCTCGCCCATGAGTCGCGCTGGCTGGCACTTTCGCCAGGTCGGCAATCGATGGCATGTCGTCCCCGCCGCTTGATCGATCCAGGTGAATGCTGAAACGGACCAGCTCAGCCGAGTCAGCGAACTTGGGATCAACAACTCCGGCAACGTGGAACCGATCGAATCCTTTACCCGCAATGTCGTAAGCAATGACCGAGCGAGCTTTCACGTCGATCGTCGAATCCTCGCCGCCTCCGTCGCTGGCTGTGTGCAACGTCGGCAAAGGCAGCACTTTGGGCCTCTTCCACGTCGGCTTCTTCTTTCCGTCCAGAAAGACACTGGTCAGCGAACCCGAAAATGCCATCGCCCATTCCTGGGAAGTCAAATCAGTATCGCCATCATTGTGAATCAATGTCGGGCTGACCCATTTTGCATCGATCGTTTTTTCACCGACAGAATCACAAACCAGGTACAGTCGCTTTGCTCCAGAAACGTCGATGTCGATTTCGGCGTTGCCGCCCGAGCTGACAAACACGGGCTTACTTGCCAGCGTAAAGTCCAGCTCCAACTGGGTTGGCTTTTTCTTCTTACCCTGAACCGGCGGAGCCTCAGGGAACTTGTCGCCGAGTTTGAATTCTTTCCAGTCGTTCGTGTTCCGACTCTTGCCCCACCATGCGGCCAGACCTCGCAGGTCCTCCGGCCCTTTCGTCGCCAGAGCCAGCATGCTCTCCGCCGCGCGAATGTCAGAAATAAATGCCAGGGCGTTGATCATTCGCTTCCGTTCCGAGCGAGGCTGGTCAGCAGCCATCGCGCGAGCCGTCAGCGCTTCGACCGCCGCTGGAGGATGCAACCGCCAGGCGATCCCCGTCAGCCGGCGATCCCATTCGAGCGGAGCCACCTTTGAGTCTTCAACAAGCATTGCGTAAGCGTCCGCTTCTTTGCCCTCACAAGCCGTCCCCAAAGCCTCGAGGTACCAGCGGTCCCACCCGTCGTACCCATCGGCGATAGCCGCGATGAGCGATCGGCAGTGGTCAAAAGGAACATCCCGCAACGACAACGCAACTTCTCGGCGGACTGCGGAAGAGGGATCTCGATAGAGCGTGGCCTGAGCGTGCTTCAGAATT
>CALDJX010000194.1 GCA_937899075.1 uncultured Planctomyces sp.
ATGAGGTGAAGGGAAACCTGCAATCCACTCAAAAACTCACAGGCTGGGAGTGCCGCCCCAGGCGATCTACACTTTCAAACATGCGTTGATTCAGGACGCCGCTTATTCGTCAATTCTTCGAAAGAGGCTTCTGGATAATCACCGCACAATCGGTGAATGTTTCGAGAAACAGTTTCCGCAAATCGTCGAATCGAAACCCGCCCTGCTGGCTCACCACTTCACGGCCGCCGGTGTCACCGACAAAGCGATTCAATATTGGGAAACGGCAGGCAAACGATCACAGGCCAGCTTCGCCAATATCGAAGCGCAGTCTCAGTTTGAAAACGGCTTGAAGCTGCTCGCCACTCTTGACGAGTCACCAGAACGCGATCAACAGGAACTGGGTTTTCAGTTGCCGCTCGGCACAGTCATGACAATGGCTGGCGGATGGGCCAACCCGGCCGTCGAAAAAGTTCATCTGCGTGCACTGGAACTCTGCCAAAGGATTGGTGAAGGCTCGCCGATCTTCCACGTCACCTGGGGAATGTGGGCGTGGAGGCTGTTGCGGAGCGAACTCGACATTGCTCACACATTGGCAGATGACGTCCTGTCACTGGCAGACGGTCGCGACGACGGATACCTGATGGAGTCGTGTTTTTCGCAGGCTTGTACCGGGTTGTTTCGAGGTGAATTCGAGAAAGCACTCGAATACTTCGAAAAAGGAATGACCCTCTACGATACAGATCGTTGCCAGTTTCACGCTGGCATTACCGGGCAGAACGCTGGCTGCACCATCCTTGCACATTGGGCATGGGGACTGTGGATTGCAGGTTTCCCAGAGAAAGCCATCGAAACCGGTCGGCGAGGTGTCGAACTTGGCAAAGAGCTGAAGGACCCGTTCAGCGAAGCCTTCGCTGTTTATCACCTGGGCTGTGTTTACCAGCATTGTCTGATGGGCACAGAAGCTCGCGAGTGCGGAGAAGCAGCAATTGCCATCGGCCAGGAACAGGGATTCGGAATCTGGCTGGCGTTGGGCATGTTATGTCGCGGCTCCGGATTGGTGCTCGAAGAAGAACGAGTCGAGCGTGGAGTGGAACTCGTCAAACAGGGCTTCGACATTTTCCGCGGGACAGGCGCCGAGCTTTCACTGACTCATTATCACACCGTGCTTGCCGAAGGGTACATGGCGAGCGGACGGTTGGAAGACGCCCGACAAACGGTTGATGCCGGTCTTGATTTTGTCGAGCGATGCAGCGAACGCTTCCACGAATCGAACCTGCATCGTTTGAAAGGAGAAATCCTGCTGGCGGTTTCAGAAGACAACGGAGGAGCAGCGATCGCTGAATTCGAACAGGCCATCGAGATCGCAAAACGGCAGAAGGCAAAGTCCTGGGAATTGCGAGCTGCCATCAGCCTCGTTCAGGCTCAGAAGAACGATCCCCAGCAACAGTCTCAGGCTTGCGATCTCTTAAAGGCGGCCTTCCAGGCGTTCACCGAAGGCTTCGATACGCCCGATCTGATCGAAGCAAAATCCATTATCGAATCGCGTTCCTGATTTCGAGCGACCGCGCCCTCAATATTCTTGTCACGCTTTTTTACCAGCGTGAAATGCCCAGCACGAAACGCAAGCGAGTGAGTCCTCCACTGAAAGAAGCTGGCGACTTCCTGACTTTTCGGATTCGGCGATACGTGCCGTTCAGTGAAAGTTTCACGGCCGCTGGAGGAATTTCCCGCAAGTCTTTGTGAGTGACGCGTCGTTTGAGCTGTTTAATTTTCGAGCAATGTTTAGCCTGAAAAAACGACTTCAAAGTTAGTTAAGTTCTCAGCGGAGCCCATCATGACGAAATCAAAACATTCGCTCACAGCAACCAGGTTGCTCGCAGCCCTGACGGTTCTGTGTTTTGCGTCGCTGTCCCCCAGCCAGGCTCAGCACGTCACTTACCTGGATCAGGGTTGGGACGACGATACACGGCAGGAATTTTACTACACGCCGCAGGGTTCCCAATTGATTCGGTACAGTTGGTTCATGGCTCTCGAACAGTCGGACTGTGCCTGCCTGTTCCGAGACGACGACTATCTTGCCAGCTTTAAGTTTCTGCCGAACTCACCCAACAAGCACAACCCCGATGGATTGCCTGTCGGATTCGTTGGCGAAGACAGCAAGGCCAAAGAACGCTGGATGGGCCTGACTTGTGCAGCCTGTCACACAACACAGTTTGACTATCAGGGACGAAGTGTCCGCGTCGATGGCGGAACAACGCTCGCAGACATGATCGGGTTCCAGCAGGCTCTCGTCGACGCCGTCCGCGCTACCGTAAAACAGGACGCCAGGTTCTGCCGCTTCGGATGGAGAGTCCTCGGTCAGGACGCCACTGCAAAACAGTTCGAAGAACTTCGCGTCGAGTTGAAAGAAGCTCTCGCGGGACTGGCCGACTGGGCTGCTCACAGTCGACCTGCCAACGCAACCGGCTTCGGTAACTGGGACGCGGTCAACGTCCTGATGAACCAGGTCAATGCTGATGCCCTATCCGAACCTGCCAACAATCGTGTGCCGCAAGTGCCGGTCAGTTTTCCGTCCATCTGGAACTCCGACAAGATGGATAAACTTCTGTGGAACGCTTCCGTCCACAACCTGACGCTGCGACAGATCGGCGAAGTCATCATCGTGTTCGGAAAGGCAAAAGTAACGGCGACGGACAAAGGCTTGAGCATGACTTCCAGCGCAGACCTGCCAGGCCTGCAGGCGATTTACGAAACCATCGGTGGACTGGAGCCACCCCGCTGGCCTGAGGACGTCATGGGAGCTCTCGATCCAAAGAAGCTCGAACTCGGCGCGAAAATCTACGACCGCGAAGGCTGCGCCGCATGTCACGCCAACAAGCCACCGTACCCGATGACCAAACCAAACCAGTTCGGCTACGAATTCATCAAGACGTACCCGACTCCGATCGGCAAGGTTGGCACCGATCCCAACTACGCGATGTACTTCGTGCAAAGAACGGCGAAGCCGGGCGTCATGCTGCCAGCCTTCAAAGGAACTCCCTTTGAAAAAGCCGAAAACATGCCGGGAGCCGTGCTGTTCCTCGGAACGCTCGCCGGCATCACCATGTCGGAAATCAAGGCGATGGGCGTCGCCGACGACGAAATCCCTTACTGGCTCGGCTATCGCGACATGCCGATACTGCCGAAGACCGAAGCGGAACTGAACGCTCTCGTCCAAAGCCTGCTGGTTTACAAGGCCGCTCCACTGGCAGGCGTCTGGGCGAGTGCTCCGTACCTGCACAACGCCTCTGTACCGACGCTGTACGATCTTCTTCTGCCCGCAGACCAGCGACCGAAGACCTTCACGCTTGGCAATCGTGAGTACGATGCTGCAAAGGTTGGATACTTAACCAAAGGTGGCGGCTACACGTTCGACACCTCATTGAAAGGCTTCTCAAACGTCGGCCACAACTACGGCACAAAGATCACCGACGAAGAACGCTGGGCACTGGTCGAATATCTGAAATCGATGTAGTCCGAAAACGTGCTCCGACGGCGGAACGTCAGCCACAGCATCAAAGTGCCGATCCATCTCGGACTTTGCTTTGATTCTTAAATGATTGGCTCGAATCAGTTCCGTCGAGGGATCGCGATCGTGACTGAGTAGTCCGCTCCGCCATTCGGCGAATCGGAAAGGTAAAGATCGAAACCGTCAGCCGTTCTTTCGAGAGCGATGACGTCACGCCCTTGGCGTGACACGATTCTCGCCCGCGTGAGATCAAGTTCGGCTCCATAGTCGGTCCACGCGACCGGAGTTTTCTTAAGGTTCGTCCACGGTTCGCCATCAAACAGCACTTTAGCAAGCGGGGCCCAGTGCCGGTGTTCGTAGTGGACGTCGTCACGCGTAAAGACGATTCGGCCGCTACCGTCACATCGCGTTGAAATGCGGAGCAACTTCGGCTGGGCGTTCATCGCCTCATCAAACGCAGCCGTCGCGCTGCTCGAACCTGATTTCGTAATTCGTCTTCCGGGTACAGCTTCTCGGGCAATCAACACCGAACCCACGAACAAACACAATGCAGCAGCGATACCAGCCTTCATAACGTCACCTTTCAACCAAAAGAGTCGTCCATTCACGAACCACGATAACCGGGTAATCAGCAACTTGCGCGACAATTACTCCTAGTCAGCAGATCCGACACGAACCTACGCCAGCACGTCAGAGACAACTTCCCCGTGCACGTCGGTCAGGCGGAAGCGGCGGCCCTGATATCTGAACGTGAGTCGTTCGTGATCGATGCCCATCAGATGCAGAATCGTTGCGTGCAGGTCGTGAATGTGGACCGGGGTTTCCACAACGTTGTAGCCGTAGGGATCCGTCTCGCCGTACGTCGTCCCGCCTTTAATTCCGCCGCCGGCCATCCAGATCGAGAAGCAGCGAGGATGATGATCGCGGCCAAAACTTTTGGCGGTCAGTTTTCCCTGGCAGTAGTTCGTGCGACCGAATTCGCCGCCCCAGATGACCAGCGTATCTTTCAGCAGGTCTCGCTGTTTCAAGTCCTGAATGAGCGCCGCCGAGGGTTGATCCGTCTGCCCGCATTGATTGCGAATTCCGCCTGCCAGATTGCCGTGCTGATCCCATCCCTGATGATAGAGCTGGATAAATCGCACGCCTCGCTCAGCCAGTCGCCGGGCAAGCATGCAGTTGGCCGCGTAAGTTCCGGGCGTTCTTGAGTCCTTGCCGTACTGCTCGAAAATGTGGTCTGGTTCTTTTGACAGATCGGTCGCTTCCGGGATTGATGCCTGCATCCGGAACGACAATTCGTGCTGAGCGATCCGGGTTTCAATCTCGGGGCTTGAATGCTTCGCAATCTGCAACTCGTGAAGTTTCTTCAATGCGTCGAGCATGTTCCGTTTGCTCGACGCGTCGAGTCCCGCAGGATTTCCAAGATAAAGAACCGGGTCGTCGCCCGCGCGAAAACGAACTCCCTGATGCCGCGACGGCAGAAACCCGCTGCCCCAGAAACGCGAAACCAACGGCTGCCCACCCTTCCCTTTTGTATTCATGACGACAAACGCGGGAAGGTCGCTGTTCTCACTGCCCAATCCGTAATCGAGCCACGCACCCATGCTCGGCCGTCCCGGAAACTGCGAACCCGTCTGCATGAACGTCGTGCCCGGCCCGTGATTGATCGCCTCGGTGTACATCGATCGGACGACGCAGAGTTCATCAGCCACCTTCGCCGTGTGCGGCAACAACTCGCTGAGTGAAAGCCCGCTTTCGCCGTGCTGCGAGAATTTGAAGGGCGAACCCGCCAGAGGAATGCTCGACTGATTGCCGCTCATGCCTGTGAGCCGTTGACCATTCCGAATTTCATCGGGAAGCTGCTCGCCGTGCTTTTCGTTAAGCAGCGGCTTGTGATCGAACAGGTCGATCTGCGACGGCGCTCCGGATTGAAAGAGGCAGATAATCCGCTTCGCCTTCGGAGCGTGATGCAACTCCGACAGAACGCCGCCGGCTGCTTGCGCTGCATTCTCAGCTCCAAGCAGATCAGCAAGAGCCAACCCGCCAAGCCCCATTCCAAATCGCTGCAATAATTGCCGACGAGGCATGAGCGACGCGGCTTCGAAACCTGTGCATTTTTTGTTCATTGTGTTGTTTCCTGAATTCAAACAGCCAACAAGCACGAGACGCGACTTTCATCGTGTGCCACTGGCTCTGCCAGTGCAAAACACCTTCGAGGTTGATTTCAAAAAGCACTGGCAAAGCCAGTGGAACATGGTGTCCACACACTGCTACCGACGATTCACGACCTCATCAAAACTAAACAAAGCATTCGCCACCGTCGACAACGCAGCCAGCCGGTCGGCATCGAGTTTTGGATCAACCGCCCGCTGCCCCGTCTTGAGATACTCCGCCGCCTTCCCCGAATTCGCGGCGAAGTATTCAAGCTGCTGCGAATGCAGGTCTGAGAGGATCATCAGCTCCGTCGGATCAGGACGGCGGCCCGTCAACGTACGAAACAGATCGACCAGTGCCGCTTGATAGTCTTCGTTGTGCTGTTTCAGGATCGTCTCGCTTAAGACTCGAGCGGCTTCGACAAACTGCGGGCCGTTCATCAACACAAAGGTCTCGAGCGGTGTTGACGTTCGTTCGCGACGAACGCGGCAGACGTCCCGCTTCGACGCGTCGAGCGTCATCATCACGGGAGCCGGCCCCGTTCGTTTCCAATAGGTGTAAAGGCTGCGGCGATAAAGCCCGTCGCCCTTGTCTGGCTTGACCGGTTTGAACGAGACCTCAACTTCATAAGGCTTCGCCGGAGCACCGCCAATCTTCCGAACCAGCAGGCCACTGGTTGCCAGAGCGTTGTCCCGTAGCATCTCGGCCGGCAATCGAAACGTCGGCGACCAGGACAGCAGCAGGTTCTGTGGATCGAGCTTGAACGATTCTGCCGAGGGCTCAGAAGACTGCCGATAGGTGGCCGACAGAACGATCTGCTTCAGCAGCCGTTTAACGTCCCAGCCATGCTCGACAAAATCGACGGCCAGCCAGTCGAGCAATTCGGGATGCGTTGGCGGTTGCCCCTGCTTCCCAAAGTCTTCCGGAGTTCGCACGAGTCCCCGCCCGAATACCATCTGCCAGATTCGATTGACGACGACGCGTGCCGTCAGCGGATGCTCGGCCTGCGTCAGCCATTTCGCCAACCCGAGCCGATTTCGCGACGCACCGTCAGGCAACGTCGACAAAACGCCGGGAGTTTCGGGAATCACTTTTTCCGTTCGAGCATCGTACGCCCCACGGTTCAGCAGAAACGTGTCGCGCCGAGTCGGCTCTTCGCGCATGACCATGATTTCGGAAAGGCCATCGGCGATACCGTTCAGCTCTTTCCGCTTCTCACGCAGAGCCGTCAGCTTTGCCTGATAGGCCGCATCGACGGTTGCCAGGTAGTAGTCGAAGAGAGGCTTCGCCTTCGAAACAGTCGACGAATCCTTCAAAGCGTCGGCGAGACTTTTGTCGTCACGAAGTTGAGCGACTTCGATCTTTGTCAGCTGCCGATCGAAAACTTTGAACTCATCAACAAGGCCGTTAGTAAAGCCGCGGTCACGAAAGCGTTCTCCGATGGCGATGTTGTCGCCGCCGCCCCCGGTGATGTTCTTGTAAAGGTTATCTCGAACGACGTCGCAGTCTGCCAGTTCGCCGTTGACGTAGATGCTCAATCCGTCCGCTCGACTGGATCCGTCCCAGGTGACAACGACGTGATGCCACTGCTTTGTCGGAAGCTGCTCCTTCGTGCGAATCCGAATCGCGTTTCCCGGCCAGAAGTGAATCAACGAAGCACTCAGTCGGCCATCTTCGATGAGAAGCTGGTAGCCGCGACTGGCTGCGTCGGTCCATGCTCGCGAGCGATGAAACACGACGGCGCGGTCCTTCACGTCCGGAGTGTTCATCCACAGGCTGACCGAAAATGGTTCGAAGCGTTGGAAGTTTCCGACTTTCAAACCGACGGCATCGTCACCGCTCAGCTTGACGGCTTTTCCGAACCTGCCTTCGACCGATTCGTTGCCACCATTCTGGTCGCCTTCAAAGTCCAGATGAGCGACTTGCCCTGGGACCAGTGGATCGACTTTTGGTGACGATTCCAGCCAAGCTTCAAAGGCCTGACGAGTTGCCTCTGAATCTGCGTGTTCGGTTAAGACTTTCTCTGCACTCTCGATGTCCTGTCGGGCGGCCGCGATCTTTGCTTTGGTGGCTTCATCAGCCATGACGAGTGTCGGCGTCGGAACGGACGGCGTGAAGTACGAATACAAACCCGCTTCGGCGATGTTGTCGAAGAAGGCCGAGAGCTGGTAGTACTCCTTCTGGCGAAGCGGGTCGTACTTGTGATCGTGGCAGCGGCAACACTCCATCGTCAGGCCCAGAAAAGCCGTCGCGAATGTCTGCGTCCGGTCCGCGACGTACTCAATGCGGAATTCTTCCGGCACGCTGCCACCTTCCACCTTTTGAGGATGCAGGCGGTTGAAAGTCGTCGCCAGAATCTGATCGTCCGTCGCGTCTGGAAGGAGGTCGCCAGCAAGCTGTTCGGTGATGAACCGGTCGTACGGCATGTTCTGATTGAAAGCCCGCACGACCCAGTCTCGCCACGGCCAGACAAAACGATCGCGGTCGACCTGGTACCCGTACGTGTCGCTGTACCGAGCCGCGTCCAACCAGTCCGTCGCCATCCGCTCGCCGTACGCCGAACTCTTCAGCAGGCGGGCGACGACTCGCTCCACCGCGCCGGGTTGTTTGTCGTTGAGAAATTCGTCGATCTCCGCCAGCGATGGCGGCAGTCCGGTTAAGTCGAAACTGAGCCGCCGAATGAGCCGCTCTTTGTTTGCCTCTGACGCTGGCGAAAGTCCGGCTTCTTCCTGCCGTGCAAGGATGAAATGATCGATCTCGTTGCGGCACCATTTGGCGTTGTTCACACTCGGCAACGCAGCCTTCTGCGGAGGAATGAACGACCAGTGCTGCTGCCATTTCGCTCCTTCGTTGATCCACTGACCGAGGATGTCAATCTCGCCCTTAGTCAGGGACAGCTTCGAACCGGCAGGCGGCATGCGAACGTCCGGATCGTCGCTCGTGATCCGGTGAAAGAATTCCGATTTCTCAGGATGGCCGGGAGCGATGACGTCGTTGGAGACTGCGTCTTCCAGATCGAAACGCAAATCCGCTTCGCGCGTCGCTTCATCGGGGCCATGACAAAGGAAACAACGGTCGGACAGAATCGGCAGCACGTCCCTGTTAAAGCTGACCTTACCTTGAGCCTGTACAAGGCCAGGCATCGCCGCGGCAAGCAGGCAGGCAACGATCAGGAAACGCGACACACAACTTCGACATTTCATTTCAAACAATCCTGACGTTGCTAACTTCGCTGGCGGCGGGCTCTGAAGATGTCGCCTGGTCCGTAATCGCAGGGCATGACAAGCGCAGCGCCGGCATACCATGACGAACCGATCTGACGAATGGTATGCCGGCGCTGCGCTTGTCATGCCCTACACAATGCATGGGCGGAACTACGAGTCGCCGTCGGGCTGTGTCGGCTCAGGCTTTGCCTGCTTCTGAAATGGGTACTTGAACTGTGCGAAGTACCCGCCAGGCACCGGGTGACCGGAAATTCCGTAGCCAACCGGCCATTCTTCACCAGGCAGGTGATGCGTGCCGAAGAGGCGATCGAGAATCGGGAAGTGGCCGGCGTAGTTGATGTTGATCGATTCTTTCTCGACGCCGTGGTGCCAGTGATGAAATCTCGGAGTGCACAGGATGTGCTGCATGAATCCGAAATGGAATCGTAGGTTCGAATGCACGAACACCGAGAACAGATAGACGAAGAAGATGTACGCGTACAAAGCCTGCTCGGAATAACCCATGAAGTACATAGGGACGGTCGTGAACGCTCTCAGCAGGACGATCTCGCAGACGTGCATGCGCGAGCCGGCGATCCAGTCCATTTTCTGAGCGGAATGGTGGACGGCGTGAAACTTCCATAGCCATGGGATTTCGTGAAACAGCCGGTGGAACCAGTACTGCACGAAATCGGTGACGAACATGATCTCGAAGAATTGCACGATGAGAGGCTGGCTGGCGATCATCTCGCGAAAGCCCGTTGCCCAGCCCGTCCCCTCGACCAGGGTCAACGACGGTGTCAGCGACATGTACGTCAGCGATTGAACAAACAGGCTGCTGACGAAGAAGTAGAACATGTCTTCGCGCCAGTCGTCGCGGAAGATTGGCTGCTCGTTCTTGCGGAACAGTCGTTCGATCGGAATAAAAATCACGCCGAGCAGGATCAGATTCAACAGGAAGAAATCCAGTCCGAAGTACATGTCGGTTTCGCCGGTCATGTGACGGCTTGCTCGCGATCCGCCCATCACGGCGGCGACCAGCACGATGGTCATCCCGGCAAATCCCAGGGTCTTACTCTGCCGCAGAGTGATACTCAGAATGCCAAACACAAACGCGGCGATCAGGACAACATGCAGAGCCAGGCGGATCAGGCCGACGACCTGCTCGCTGTAGACCGTGTGAATTTCCGGGACGGTCAGCAGTTGCGGATACATCAGGCACAGAACCGTCCCCAGCCCGACGACGCCCAGCACGATGCTCAGCATCCCGCTGATGTAGCCGCTGCCGAACCGGCGGTTTTCCGAATCCATCTCTTGAGCAAGTCGTCCCATGATCAACCTCTACGAGCTACCGAATTCCGCGTCGTGACTGGTAGACGGGATGATCGCTACAGTGGCGAATGATCTCAATCTATTTCGCGAATGTCGACTTCACGCTACGAACGCGTCGCAGCTTGTAGTGACCGCTCCTCTCGGCGTCGCGAGTACGACTAAGGACTAGTCCCGCAACAACTTCCCGATTCCTCTTCTCGAAACAGGGGACCCACAAGCGGGAAATTGTTTCGGGACAGATCCTACAATTATCGAGAATCCCGATTTCGGCCCGATCGCGAACGCAATCACAAGAGCCCAGAATCGGCTTCGGCGACGACCTTGCCGGCACAAGGATTACTTTCGATCGGACCAACGCTTCGGAAGTTTCATCTCAGAAGCTTACAATCAGTCAAGGTGCTGCGGCCTCGCCTCGAAACAACTTCCGTGAATATCAAACAGAGAACGACCTATGAAAATTCTGACTGCGATCCTGCTTCTGGCAACCGTTTCGGCGGCGGCGGAAGATCGACCGAACATTCTGTGGCTGACGTGCGAAGACAACAGCGTCAACTGGGTCGGTTGCTACGGGAACCCTCATGCCGACACGCCGAATATCGACGCGCTGGCTGCCGAAGGGTTTCAGTACATGCACTGTTACGCCAACGCTCCGGTTTGTGCTCCGTCGCGAAGTACCTGGATCACCGGCGTGCATGCTCTGTCGATGGGCACGCATCCGATGCGCAGCCGTTATCCGATTCCGCACGACAGAATCAGCTACTACCCGGACCTGCTCAAGGAAGCTGGCTACTACGTCGGCAATGCCACAAAGACGGACTACAACATCGGTGGGCGAGACGACAAAGATGCCTGGGACACGAACAAGGCTGACTGGAAAGTTCTGACACAGCAGCAGCCATTTTTCATGGTGATTAACAATACGAAGTCTCACGAGTCCAAAGCCTTTGGCGACGTCAACAACACGACGCACAGCCCGGACGACGTGCGACTGGCGAAGTATCACCCCGACATTCCAGACATCCGCAAAAACTACGCTCACTATCACGATCAGATGAAGAAGATGGACGCCGACATCGGGCTCGCTCTGGAAGAACTTGAACGCAGCGGCATGGCGGAAAACACGATCGTCATTCACAACTCGGACCACGGCGGCGTCATCGCTCGAAGCAAACGGTTTCTGTTCAACAGCGGAACACATTGCCCGCTCATCATTCGCATTCCTGAAAAGTTCAAACATCTGCGACCGTCAGAACCCGGCACAAAGATCGACCGACTCGTCAGCTTTATCGATATGACGAAGACGTGGCTGAAAATCTGCGGAGCGGAAACGCCAGACTATCTGCAGGGAAAGACCTTCCTCGGACCGGACGCGGAAACTCGCGATTACCACGTCAGTTTCCGATCGCGCATGGATGAACGGTGCGACAACGTCCGAGCGATTCGCGATCGCAAATTTCTCTACATCAGAAATTACATGCCGTACGCGCCGTGGGGACAGCACCTCAATTACCTGTGGACGATGAAA
>CALDJX010000195.1 GCA_937899075.1 uncultured Planctomyces sp.
TCTTGCCGATCATGTAGCCGCTGGTGTCGTACCGCTCGACGAGTTTCGGATCTTCTTTCGACAGGTCAAACGCTTCCGACGCGCTGCCGAGCAGCAGGTCGTACGCCTGCTGCGTGTAAGTGCTGACGACGTCGGATTGAGAATCGGCCTGTTGTTTTAGGCGGTCGAACTCGGCCAGCAGGCTGCGACGATCGCTGAAGCGGTTCGGGTCGAGATTCAGTTTGAGATTCTGCGTCGCGTCTCCGCCGCCGGACGGGTTAAACGGTGCGTACGAACTGCCGAGCGAATTCGGCCGCGAGCCTTTTTCGATTCGCTTGGTTTCGTTGTGGTATTGCGGGTCGACTTCCTGCGAGAGAAGCAGCGTGTTGGTCGGCATGCCTGTCTGGGGATGGTTGGTCCCTCGCAGTCGCGAATATGCGGCGCCCATCCCGAAGCCTTGTGCCCCGTTGCCGGTGGGGTCGGTTCCGCCGGTGAGCATGTGGACGATGGCCTGAACGTGCCCGCCGTTCGAATGCTGAAACGATCGAACGACCGCCATCTTGTCGGCGTGCCTCGACAGCAGCGGGAACGTGCCGCCGAAAGCGACTCCGGGCACGGAAGTCTGCACGTCGCCCGTCACGCTGCAGTACGGTGACGGCGCATCCATATTTGGATTGAATGTCTCGATGTGACTGGCGCCGCCGGACAGGTACAGGTACACGACCGAGCAGTCTTTCACAAAGCCCGAACTTTGCGCGTTCGCCTTCTGTTGAAGTAGCCACGGCAGCGACAGCCCGCCCAAGCCCAACGCACCGGCGCGAAGGAAGTCCCTGCGGCCAATACCGGAACAATCCCGCTGACTGATGTTGCTGCCGAATGTGAGCATTTCAGAGTCTCTCATAGGGATCTCGTCAGACAACCATCGTGGCTTGAAACATGATCGTCCGGCAACCCGACGATGTTTTGTTTTTTTGTAGGCTGGAACGAGCGGAGCGCTGTTCCGGCAGTTGTGTGTCAAAATCGTTCGGATTGCCGGAACTGCGCGGTGCTTGTTCCAGCCTACTTTCAGTCGACCAGATTCTTAGTTGGAAACGGGGTACGCGGCGACTCGCAGGTTGCGGAACTTCAGGTCTGTTGTCGGGTCGTGGCCTTGCAGGCTGATTGGGCCGGCTTCGGTTTTTGAGCCTCGACGAGGATTTGCGTCGGCGGGGCGGGTGTCTTCCCAGTCGGTGACCTGGAAACCGTTGACCCAGGCGGCGATGCGCGGGCCGTGGGCGATGAGGGTCATGGTGAACCACTCGTGGTCGTTCGGAACGACCCATCTTGCTTTGGTGCGGCGGAAGATGGCGCCGGTGCCGGCGTTGTCTTTTGGTTGAGTTCGGTCGCCGTTGGCGAAGACGTTTTCGATCTGAAGTTCGTAGCCGTGCGACGGTGCTTCCTCGGTGCCGGGGATCAGTCGGAAGAACACTCCGCTGTTCAGTCCGTCGCCGTTGGTCTTTGCTTCGAACTGGAGAGTGAAGTCGGACCACGCGTCGTCGGATTCCAGAAAGCCTGGTCCGTTGCTGACGGAGATGGCTTCGTCGGCGACGCTGAACTCGCTTTTGGATCCCGCGACGGGGTGCCAGCCTGTCAGGTCTTTGCCGTTAAAGATTGACGTCGTGCTCAGCGGCTTCACGAAGACGTTTCGGAATTTGACGAGGCCCGCGTTCTTCTGCAGACCGATTCGTCCGCTGGCCAGGAAGTTCTCGGTTTCGTCTTTGAAGTCCAGCACTGCTTCGCCGTCGAGGCTCGCGGTGAAGTGGTTGCCTTCGACTTTGATCACCGCCGTTCGCCACTTTTCTTCGCCGAGCGATTTGGCGATTGGCTCGGTGCGGCCGACCAGGCTGCCGGTTCCGAATTTTTCTCGCGAGTCGAAGATGTTGAACTCGTAGCAGTCTTTGGTGGGACTGGTCGGCTCGGGTGCACACCGCAGGAAGATGCCGCTGTTGCCGCCTTTTGCGACCCAGTAGTCGCAGCGAAGTTCGAAGTCGGCAAACGGGACGGTTGTCAGCAACAGGCCGGGTTCACCCTGACTGGCTTCGATGAGGCCGTCGTCGGTGATGTGCCAGTCGACATCGTTGGTGGGTGTCCAGCCGGCGAACGTGTGCCCATCGTAAAGTTGAATCCAGCCGTCGCGGATCTCTTCTTCAGAAAGCAGCAGTTTGGGTTCGCCTTTCAGAGGCAGCGCTTCCGGGCCTTTCTTCGCCTCTGGCTTGGCGGCGGGTTTTGTTTCTTTTGGAGCAGCGTCGTTCGTGGCGGTCGTCGTCGTTGCTGGCGAAGCGGCCGGGCCTGCCTCAGGAGTCTCAGAACCGCAACCACTCAGGCCGACCATGCCTGACGAAAGAAAACTCACGAGCAGAATTGTTGAGGCACGGTTCATGGCAAAGTTCTCCCGTAGTGTGCTGAGTCAGCGAGTTCACGAACGAATCGACGACGGACTGTAGCGTGGTTTAGAGCGGGTTGACAAAGCGCCGAGGCGTCGTCAAAACAGCCGCGCTCGCAGGTCGTTTGAAGATGCGATCGTCGCTCGAAACATAAAGTCGATGAGCGGTCATTGGAGCCTTGTTTGCATTGATCGGGATCGGTTGTCCTCCGCGAGACGTTGAGTCATCAGCCGCCCTTCCTTAAAAGCGTCAACATGACGCGACCACCTCGGAGAGTTTGAGTTATGAGTGGACCCATCGTCCGAACCGGCACCACGCCAGAATTCTGGGCCAACTACGACCAGGTCTTTGGCAACAAGAACGCCAAAAAGAAAAAGGCCACCAAAAAGAAAGCCGCCAGCACGGCGAGCACGAAGAAGAAGGCAGTGAAGAAGGCCGCTGTGAAAAAGAAAGCGGCTACGAAGAAACCGACAAAGAAGAAGGCTGCTAAAAAGAAGAAGTAGAGATCGCGTTGAGCGATGGACTGCTTGCTTGATTCGAAATCAGAACGCCCGGTGACTCGTTGAGTTGCCGGGCGTTTTTCGCTTGGCAGGAAAGGAATAAGCCACAGAGAGCACAGAGGACACGGAGATGAGAATTGTTTCTCAGTGATCTCGGTGTTCTCTGTGGCTTAATTTACGTGGGACCTCTTGCGGCTTCGCCGCCCCGGTTGCGAGCAACCGGGGCCACCCATTGAGGAATGGCTGAAGGGTTTGACGGTTGAAATCGGTGGCGTGATACTCGGCGGTGATTGTTTTCGAATTCGCAACCGGAGATCTCGCACCTATGGATTGCCTTGCTTGTCGCCGAATCGGACGTTGTTTTGCTGTTCTGGCTTTGGCCGTTGGTTGCCTGGGAATGCTCGCGCAGGATGCGATTGCTCGGCAGCCGAACGTCATTTTGATTTACACCGACGATCAGGGGTCGGTCGACGTGAACTGCTACGGGGCGAAGGATTTGATCACGCCGTCGCTGGACGATCTGGCGAGTCGCGGGGTGCGGTTTACGCAGTTCTATGCGGCGGCTCCGGTTTGTTCGCCGTCCAGGGCGGCAATGCTGACGGGCAGGGTGCCTCAGCGAGCGGGCGTGCCAGGGAATGTTTCGTCGACTCATGGCAACGCGGGGATGCCGGCCAAGCAGGTCACGATTGCCGAGATGATGAAAAAGGCCGGGTACGCGACCGGGCATGTCGGGAAGTGGCACCTTGGCTACACGCCGGAAACGATGCCGAACGGGCAGGGATTTGATTCGTCGTTCGGGCACATGGGCGGGTGCATCGATAACTGGTCGCACTTTTTCTACTGGCAGGGCCCGAATCGTCACGACTTATGGCAGAACGGCGAGCACATCTGGCGGGACGGCGAGTTCTTTCCGGACCTGATGGTTCAGCAGGGGCACGAATTCATCGAGCAGAACAAGGAGCAGCCGTTCTTTCTCTACTGGGCGATCAATCTGCCGCACTATCCGCTCCAGGGGACGGACAAATGGCGGAAGACGTACGAGCACCTGCCGGCTCCGCGGCGGATGTACAACGCGTTTGTCTCGACGATGGACGAATCGATCGGCAAGCTGTTGGCGAAGCTCGACGAGCTGAAACTTCGCGAGGACACGATCGTGATCTTTCAGTCCGACCACGGTCACTCGCACGAGGAACGCACGTTCGGCGGGGGCGGCAGTGCCGGGCCGTATCGCGGAGCCAAATTCAGCCTGTTCGAGGGGGGAATTCGAGTTCCGGCGATGATTTCCTGGCCGGGTCAGTTACCGGCCGGAGAAGTGCGAAGTCAGATGGCCACGGCCTGCGACTGGATGCCGACGATCGCTGATCTGGCGGGAGTTGAGCTGCCGCAACACAAACTCGATGGACGCAACATTGCGGGAGTGATCCGGTCTTCGGAAGTGGAGTCTCCGCATGAGGAATTTCACTGGCAAAGTGGCGGTGGGAAGAATCCTCAGTGGGCTGTCCGCGACGGCAACTGGAAGCTGATCGGAAACCCTCGCGACACGAGTAACAAAGCACCGATCGGCAAGGACGACAGTCGGTTTCTGGTGAATCTTGCGGAGGATGTTTCCGAGATGAGGAATCATGCAGTCGCTCACCCTGACGTTGTGAAGCGGCTCGAGATGCTTCATGAAGTGTGGGTGCGCGGTCTCAGCAACTGACTCGCTGATGCTGATTCGTGCGAATTCGCTCCGTCTGATTGCGGGATCCCATTCCGTCCGTTAAGCAGTGTGCTGACCTGCGGTTGGCTTCTGGTCTGAGCGGCTGAATTGACGCGGCCGCTGCGTTCTCACTCTACGAATGACGGATTGTGATCATGTCGAGCGAAACTGAATCCCGCCTCGCGACCATCGAGGAAAAAGTCCACGCCGGTGAGCGGCTTTCCTTTGATGACGGCCTGTTTCTCGAAGAGAAGGTCGACGTTCTGACGCTCGGCCAGCTTGCGAATACCGTGCGGGAACGCAAGAACGGAAACCTCGCGTACTACAACACCAACATTCATCTGAACCCGACGAATGTCTGCGTTTATCGCTGCGTGTTCTGTGCGTTTCGGTCAGATTTGAAGGCGGAAAAGGCCTACACCTTTACCGACGACATGATTCGCGAACGGGCTCTGGAAGCTCGTTCGCAGGGCGCGACGGAGATTCACGTCGTCGGCGGGCTGCATCACCAGAAGCCGTTCGAATGGTACGTCGACGTCGTGCGAGTGATTCACGAAACGTGCCCGGAACTGCACATCAAGGCTTGGACCGGCGTTGAAATTAACTGGTTCAGCCACCTCACAAAGAAGCCGTACAAGTGGTGCCTTGAGAAGCTCATCGAAGCCGGTTTAGGCAGCATGCCGGGCGGCGGTGCTGAGATTTTCGATGAGGAAGTTCGGTCGCAAATCTGTGAGCATAAAGCGGATTCTCAGTCGTGGATCGATATTCACAGAGACGCTCATCAGTTGGGGCTGCGGACCAACGCGACGATGCTGTACGGGCACGTCGAAGAGGCGAAGCATCGCATCGATCATCTGTGCAAACTGCGTGAATTACAGGACGAAACAGGCGGTTTTCAGACGTTTATCCCGCTCGCATTTCACCCGGACAACACCGGTCTGGCCCACATCCCGAAGCCCAGCGGCCTGCAGGATCTGAAGACGATCGCGATCTCGAGGCTGATGCTCGATAACTTCGACCATATCAAGGCCTATTGGATCATGCTGGGTGAGAAAATTGCTCAGACGGCACTCAGTTTCGGGGCGGACGATCTCGACGGAACTGTCGTTCATGAATTGATTTATCACGACGCCGGGGCTGAAACTCCAGAAGGCATCACGGTCGAGCATCTGCATGCTCTAATCCGCGAAGCCGGCCGTGAACCTGTCGAACGAGACACGCTGTATCGACGCGTCGTCCGCGACGGTGCAAAATGGCACGCCGAGGAACCGCTTGTGGCAGCGTCGCTTGCGACTGTCTAGATGCAACGTCTGCGGAGTTGTTCCGGCGTGTTGATGGCTTCGGAGTTGCCGTTGTGCTCTGCTGATTGGAATGTGCGATGCCTGCTTCAGTTCTCGATGGGAAACGCGACAAGTTGTTGCAGATTCTGCGGGATTATGGCTCCGTTCTGGTCGCCTTTTCGGCGGGAGTCGACAGCACGGTGGTTGCGAAAGCGGCCGCTCTTGCGTGCGGCGACAAGGCTGTAGCGGCAACGGCGTTCAGTCCGAGTCTTGCGTCGGGCGAGTTGGATCAGGCGCAAAAACTGGCCGAATTGATCGGGATTCGACACGAAATCGTAGAAACCGACGAGTTCAACAATCCTGCCTACCTGGCCAATCCCGGAAATCGTTGCTACTTCTGCAAGACCGAACTGTATGGGCACCTTGGCCCGCTGGCTCAGAAGCTTGGCATCAATGCTGTCGTGAACGGTGCGAACATTGACGATCAGGGCGACTTTCGGCCGGGGATGACAGCGGCCACAGAGAATTCGGTGGCCAGTCCGCTGATCGAAGCAGGCATTACCAAAGCTGATGTACGAGAGTTAGCGAAACTGTGGGAGCTTCCCGTCTGGGATAAGCCAGCAACGCCATGCTTATCCAGCCGGATAGCCTACGGCGTTGAGGTGACGCCTGGTCGAGTTCGCATGATCGATTCGGCGGAGCAGTTTCTAAAGCAGTTGCTGGCTGAAACTGAGCTTCGAGTTCGACTGGAACCGCAGAATTTGGCAAGGATCGAAGTTCCCGTCGGTACTATCGCGAAGCTTATTGACCCAGGCGTGAGCCACAGCGTGGTTGAGAGGTTTCTTGAGCTTGGGTTCGCGAATGTGACGGTCGATCTTCAGGGCTTCCGGTCAGGCAGTATGAACGCCGTGCTGGGCGATGTTCAGCTGGTTGAAATCGTTGATTTTTCGTAATCGCCGCGGCGGCGACCGACTTTCTGAAGTCAGCCGGTCGCACGATTCGGGCCTCACGTTCGCCGCTTTTGTTGCCGATAAGGCTTACTTCAGTCCGAGTCGAGACTTTCTGGATGGATCTCCTCCCGGTTCGTTGACACCCTGAGAATTCATCAATAGTATCCCGTCTTTCCCGCAAAGGTTCGCGGGGCCGGACAGCGTCTAAAGGCAGTGTGAGATGACTCAGGAACGAATTAGAATCCGGATGGAAGCGTATGACCACGCTATTCTGGATCTGTCAGCAACCGACATCGTGAATACAGCTAAGCGTACGGGTGCTGATGTTCGCGGTCCTGTTCCGTTGCCGACTCGCTGCGAGCGTTACACAGTGCTGCGGAGTCCGCATATCGACAAGAAGTCTCGGGAGCAGTTTGAAATTCGAACTCACAAGAGGCTTATTGAGATTTTGCAACCGACTGGTAAGACGATTGATGCTTTGAATAAGCTGTCGTTGCCGGCCGGTGTTGATGTAAAGATTAAGGCTGGGGCTCGCTAAGCTTCTGCTTTCTTGATGTGCTCCGTAGGGACGCGAAACTGTCGGCGAAAGTGCTGGCGGGTGAGCACGAAACTTCTCTCAAAGGTTTTGAGGGATGAGGCTCCAGTCTGAGCTTGGTGTTCGGGTGGGGATGGCGATGTCGCCTTTGGGTGACCTCTCAGCAATACGAGGTTAGAGATGCATAACACGATTCTCGCGACAAAAGTCGGCATGACTCAGGTCTATGACGACGACGGGAATGTTCAGCCGGTTACGGTGCTCGAAGTTGGGCCCTGTAAAGTTGAACTTCTGCGGACGCTGAGTCACGAAGGTTATGATGCTCTGCAGATGTCTCTTGAGCGTAAGGGTAAGACTGTCGCTCGACGTGAGTCTCGCATTGAGCCAGCGGTTCGCCAGTATGAAGTGGGCGAGCAGCTTGACGCGCCATTTATTGAAGTTGGCGGCAAAGTCGACATTGTCGGGACCAGTAAGGGTCGCGGCTTCTCGGGTGTTATGAAGCGTCATAACTTTGCTGGGCAACGGGCGTCGCACGGGGTTAAGAAGTGTCATCGTCATGCTGGTTCTACTGGTATGAGTGCTGATCCTGCCCGTGTGATTAAGGGTACGAAAATGGCTGGGCAGTATGGTGGCACTAAAGCTACTGTGCGGAACCTTTGGGTTGTTCGGTACGATGCAGAGCGTGGTGTGTTGGCGGTTAAAGGTGCGGTTCCAGGTCCAAATGGTGGGTTGGTGACTGTGCGGCGGCCAGTTGAGCTTTAGGCGTTGTTTTTTCGTCTGAAGATGATTAATTAAACAAACAGCTGAATTCTGGGGCAGCCAGATGGCTCGGATTTCGAAACTTAATACTGATCTTACTGTGGCGGGTGACGTCGAAGTCGACGAAGCTCAGCTTGCGGCTAAGGTGACAAAGCAGTTAATTCACGATGCTTGTGTGATGTATCATGCGAACAGGCGTGTGGGGACTGTGCGGACAAAATCACGTTCTGAAGTTCGTGGTACGAGGGCGAAGATGTATCGCCAGAAAGGGACAGGGCGTGCTCGTGCTGGTCACAAGCAGTCGCCGGTCCGTGTTGGCGGTGGTCACGCGTTTGCGAAGCGTCCAAAGGATTGGTCATATGCTCTGCCTCGGAAGGCTCTTCGGGTTGCGACTCGGATGGCTTTGCGGTTGAAGGCTGAAGCTGGTGAATTGAGTGTTGTTGAATCTGTTGATTTGCCGGAAGTTCGTACTAAGTATGTTGCTGCTGCGTTGGAGAGCGGTGGTTTTGCGGGGCAGAGTTGTCTCTTTGTGACTGAAGGGATTGATGCTGATCTTGTTCGGGCTGCTCGCAATATTCCTAAGGTTTCTGTGTTGCCCCGCACTGATTTGAATGCGGATGTACTGATGAGACATCGGAATATTCTTGTTATGAGTGGCGCGATGTCGGCTCTGTCGGGAAGTGATGCTTAGGTTCGTTGGGTGTTCGATTTGCGTAGGTTGGGTTTAGTATGTCGGAACAGGAAGTAAGAGCTGAGCATATCCTTAAAGGGGTAATGCTTACTGAAAAGACCGCGTTTATGGCGGAGTCGCAGAACGTGTATGCGTTCGATGTGCCGCTGGATGCGAATAAAATACAAATTCGACAGGCAGTGGAAGCTGCTTTTGGAGTGCGTGTTCTGTCGGTGAATACGATTACGCGTCTAGGGCGTCCGAAGCGTCACCGTCAGCACTTCAGTCAGGGGCAGACGAAGAAGCGGGCTTTGGTGAAATTGCACGCTGAAGATCGTATTTCACTGTACTAAATCGAGAGCTTGCGGAGATATGTTGTGGGAATTCGCAAATACAAGCCAACCAGTGCTGGTCGACGTCACGCGTCGGTAAGTACGTTCGAAGAATTGACCTTTAAGGGCAATAAGCCTGAAAAGAGTCTTCTGCGGCGTGCGGCCAAGACTGGTGGTCGAAATCATCATGGTAAGATTACGGCTCATCATCGAGGTGGTGGGCATAAGCAGATGTACCGTATCGTCGATTTTAAGCGTCGCGTCGATGGTGTTGCAGGCGTTGTGAAATCGATTGAGTACGACCCGAATCGTTCGTCGAATATTGCTTTGATTGACTATGAAGACGGGCAAAAGTCTTACATTATCGCGCCTGCCGGCCTTGTGGCTGGTAATAGGGTGTGTAGTGGTGACTTGGGAGTTGAGCCGAAGGTTGGTAATGCGATGCCGCTTTCGCAGATTCCGCTTGGTTCAGTGATACATAATATTGAGCTTCAGCCGGGGCGTGGCGGGCAGTTGTGCCGGAGTGCTGGTACGAGTGCTGTGATGAATGCTCGTGAGGGGAGTTGGGCGCAGATTACTTTGCCTTCGGGTGAGGTTCGCCGTATTCCTGCGAGTTGTCGCGCTACGATGGGTGAGGTAGGGAACTCCGATCACCAGAACGTTGTGCTCGGTAAAGCTGGGCGGCGTAGGTGGATGGGTTGGCGGCCTCATGTTCGGGGTGCTTGTATGAATCCTCATGACCATCCGCACGGTGGTGGTGAAGGTCGGGCGAAGGGTGGTCGTCATCCGTGTAGTCCTACGGGCAAGTTGGCTAAGGGTGGGGCGACTCGTAATAAGAAGAAGGCGTCTAGTAAGGCGATCCTGCGTCGGCGTAAGTCGCGTCGGAATGGTCAGCTTAAGTAATAGGTGTTTTTTCGATTGTTCTGGCGAGCTTGGTGGCTCGGTTGTGAAGAGATTGAGGAAGTCTAGATGTCAAGGTCACTCAAAAAAGGCCCACACGTCGATGAAAAACTTCTCGCGAAGATCGACCGGATGGGTGCTACGAAGCAGCCGATCAAGACTTGGGCTCGCAGTTCAACGATCGCGCCGGAATTTATCGGTCATACTTTCTTGGTACATAACGGCAAGATCTTCCTTAATGTCTATGTGACTGAAGAGATGGTTGGTCACAAGTTGGGCGAGTTCTCGCCAACCAGGACGTTTCGTGGACACGGTGCCCGAGGTAAGCGTTAGTCATTGTTGGCAGCGCGATTTGCTCCTGAGGTCTAATTATGGCGCTTGTGAAAAGCGAACATCGATACGCACGGATCGCTTCGACGAAAGTGAATCGGATTCTTCCGATTATTCGTGGGCGGGAAGTTGGCGATAGTCTTGATCTGCTAAAGACGTTGCCTAACAGGGCGGCTCGGATGGTAGAGGCGGTTGTTCAGACGGCGGCGGCGAATGCTGCAGAGGCCGGTGTTCGTAATGTCGAGAGGCTGAAAATCGCAGAAGCAGTCGCTAATTGTGGCCCTATGTATAAGCGGATTCGTCCTGGGGCGCGTGGGATGGCACATGTGGAAAAACATCGCACGTCGCATATTCGGGTAAAAATTGACGTTCCGGAGTTGTAAGCCGTTGTGGCTGTACTTGCTCAGGTGAAAAGACATATTTCGGGGTGGTGGAATGGGACAGAAGGTAAATCCAACCGGGTTTCGCGTCGGGATCACAGAGCCTTGGCGAAGCCGGTGGTATGCTCCGAAGAAGTATTATGGAGAGTTGCTGGTCGAAGATCAGAAAGTGCGCGAGTTCATTCGCAAGAAATACCAGTTTGCTGGTGTCTCAAGGGTTGAAATTGAGCGAACGCGAGATCAGGTTGTGGTGCATCTACATACTTCGCGGCCGGGAATTATCATTGGTCGGAAGGGGCAGGAAGTAGATCGGCTAAAGGCAGAGCTTGAAGCTTTGACTGGCCGTCACCTCGATCTGAAGATCGTCGAAGTTAATAATCCAAACAGAAACGCATCATTGGTTGCTCAGGATATTGCTCAGCAGCTTTCGAAGCGTGGCTCGTTCCGTCGAACTATCAAGCGAGCGCTTGAGCAAGTGATGGAATCAGGAGCCAAAGGTATCAAAATTCAGCTGTCGGGTCGGCTCGGCGGTGCGGAAATGTCACGGTGTGAAAAAGCAAGCAGGGGTTCAGTTCCGCTTTCGACTCTGAGAAGGCACATCGACTACGGTCTTATTGAGGCCAATACGAAGATGGGTGTTATCGGAGTGAAAGTTTGGATCGATCTCGGCGACTATAGTGAGGAACTAGCTGATGGCCCTGATGCCAAAACGGGTAAAGCATCGCAAAAGCCAAAGAGGTCGTATAAAAGGTAATGCGACTCGCGGCCACAGGGTGTCGTTTGGAGATTTTGGCTTGCAGGCTACACAGCCGGGTCATGTCAGTGCTCAAACGATTGAAGCCTGTCGAATTGCGATCATGCAGTATATTCGCGGCGAAGGAAAACTCTATATTCGAGTGTTCCCTCATCGTTCTGTTACGTCTCGCCCGCTCGAAAC
>CALDJX010000196.1 GCA_937899075.1 uncultured Planctomyces sp.
CGCATACCGTGCTGTTGGCCAGGCAGAATTCGACGATATCGTGTCATCTGGCATGTTTCGCCAAGGACCGAATTCAATGGAGGGTAAGTGGTTTGCCGACACACTCGATGGCGTTCAACAACATGGGGACGAGTTGTTCGGTGCCGGTAACTTTCAAGTCGTGGCCACAGAGCTGACTGAAGATATTCCATCTTTGTTTCGACTTCCAAACTTGGACGGATTCGGCCCGGCGAGCTACATCGACGGAGCTGACCTTGGCGGGTTGATTCCATTGATCAACGATTGAGAATTTGAGGAATGATGTTGGCAAGAATTCGCTGGTTTGAAACAGAAGAGGGCGGGCGGAAGCAGATCCCGGAAGGGTGTCGTTATAGCGCTCCGGCCTGTATCGATGGGCACTCCGAATTTCCTGACTGTTCATGGAGCCTAAACATCGAAACAACAAGTGGGCAGACTTTTTCTCGCAGCGACAAGGTGAAGATCCAGTTTTTCGTGGAACAGGCACCGCACGAGTGGCTCACACCGGGGACGTTGTTCACGATGTACGAAGGCCGGCGAAAAGTGCTTGAAGGCGTCATCGAGTCGGAGTAAGAATTCGAAATTGATTCCAAGTAGCACTTCGCAGCGTGGCCCAGACAATCCGGAACTGTTGTCTGGGTGCGTGAGCACAAGAGGCAAATGACCGTTTGAGCTTTGGTGACGTAGGCGGCGTACTCGGCGCTGGCTGGCTGGCTGGCTCGGGCGGAACGGGTAGGTCGCAGGTTGGCCAGACGATCCGTAGTATTACCTGGCTGATTACTGTGCAAAAGTATTGAGTGACGATGACGACGATTCGTGCCGTTCGCCTCTCCTGGCGTTGCCACTCAGACAACTCGAAACGAGTTGTCTGAGTCACTTTTTGAATAGTCCTGCCAGGCCGGGGGGCAGGCAAGTCGCGCTTTCGGGATTTCAACATGACGATTGAATTCGAGTGTCCAGACTGCTCGCGGGAATATCGGGTCAAAGATGAACTCGCAGGCAGAAACGTGACGTGTAAGGGGTGTGGTGAGAAGATCTCCATCCCCGACCCCTATGCAGCGGATGATGAATACGGCGACGAGTGGGACGACGATGCCCCGGAACCTGAACCAGCTCCCGTACGACGGCGATCCAGCAGTGCTGCGAAGAATAAGGCTCGGAAGAAAGGCAAGGCGGCAGCCAGCACGTCGGACGGGTCGATCTATGAATTTGATGTGTCGCGGTTGACCATCGTCGGGTGGATGCTGGTGTTTGTTTCGCTCGTCACAGCCATTGGATCGGCCATGGGAATCATTGCCTCGACGGGCGGCATGAAGAACAACGATCGCGGCACTCGCAAATTGCTGGGGCTGGTTGGCTTTGCAATTGGGGCCGGAGTGTTTCTGACTGGTCGCTTTGTTCTGCCGCGCATCGGGTTGCAGGTGATGAGGCCGCCGAAGTGACAAGGTTGGGACGTGTCCCAGCGATCCCAGCCTGCGTCTGCGTCACTAACGATTCAAAACCGATTCGTTTTTCGGCAGCACTATGGTGATGGATACTGGAGACATTTGACGACGTACTGATCAGATCGTTGCGTAGTGGCCTTACGGTGACTATCGTGCCTTTTCTGCATTTCCTGACACGTTCCTGTGTCTGAACTTGTGTGAAAGGGCCTCGCCATGCATTCGGATGGATTGCTGCTTTCTCGTGTCATCGACGGACCGGCTTCCTGTCGCGGAGCCATTGCTAAAGCTCTGGCGACTCTGCTGCATGCCGCCGACTTTGCCCAGTTCGCCGGCCGTTCCTTGTGGGACTTTGCCGTCGAGTTGTCGGAGCTCCATCGGCTCAGTCTGGATACGGCCGCGATTCAGTGGCTGGTGCTGGAGGGGCTTGTCGAAATGGCGATCGAAGAGCCAGTGGGTTTATCCGACTCGTAAGTTGTCCAAACATTGCCGAGACGCCGGACCTATCGACCAACTCACACAATAGTCGAGACAGACGGTCTGTGTTTTGTTCTGACAGACATCGGTATCCGGCTGGCTCGTGAGCTCACTGGTGTTCTGCCGGAGTATTCGCGTGATGTGGTTTCCCTGGGAACGCCGGGTGAGAAATCTAATTTGGAAGCTGCCCCGACGCCCACGTGGATTGCAGCGGTTCGAGAATTACGTGCTGGACAGACATTGGTGAAACGGTTCCGCTTGAAAGCTCCTGCTCAGGAAGTCGTGCTGGCCGCGTTCGAAGAAGATGGCTGGCCGCAACGTATTGATGATCCCCTGGCACGCAATGCCGCTCAGGAATTGAGTCGAACAAGGAAGCCAAGTAGTTTGGC
>CALDJX010000197.1 GCA_937899075.1 uncultured Planctomyces sp.
GTCGTCCGCGTCGAAGACGCCCTCATTTCGATTGATCCCTTCGAAGCAGCCGATCAATCGCCCGTCGCCATCAAGCAGCGGGACGGCCAGCAGAGTCTTGGTGCGATACCCACTCTTCTTATCGACGCTGCTGTCGAATCGGTCGTCGTTGTAAGCATCGTCGACTCGAATCGTTTCCCCGGAATGGATCACCGTACCGACAATTCCGGCGTCGTCCGGGATGTACAGCGTGCCGCCTTCGACCCCCAGCGCGGGACAGGCCAGCAGTTTTTTGTTCGGCTGATCCCAGATGAAAATACTGGCTCGGTCGCAGTCGAGAATTCGCGTCGCTTCCTCCGCCAGAGCATCCAGCAGCGGCACGGTCTCAAAGATTTCCGAAAGCCGATAAGCGACACGCAGAGTTTCCCGCAGCCGACCTGACAGTACCGTCGCTCGCTCGCGCCGAGTCACCATTTCCAGGCAGTATTGAAATGCGCGAGCGATCGCGACGACTCGTCCGACGTCGGCCGAGTCAACTCGCCGCCCAGCCAGAACGATTAGCCTCTGGTTATTCGCTTCGTTCTGAAGAGGAACGGCGACGGCCGACCAGTCCGCTGGCTGATCAAGCTTCGAAACGCCGCCGGCGTCGCGGTCGAAAACTTCCTCGAAGAATCGAACTGGAAGGTGCTCAAACTGGTGGCGGCCGAACTCGTGTTGAATCGACCATTGCGGCCAACGATCAACGACACCGATCCACTGCACGGCAAACTCGGAAGCGATATCAGGCAGCGTCGTCGCGACGAATTCACTCAATGATTCGCAACTTGCAAAACACTGTAGAATCCGATCGCCAAGTTGAACCGTCGTCCCGTTCTCATCGGCCTGCTGCAACCACGGCAGACTGTTCCACGTTGTCCACTGAGCACTCACGATTCGAACTCTCACTCCGGCTCACAGGAGCACGTTTCAAGGATCAATTTCAATGCAGATAACAGGCTTCTTTTCTCACGCTAAGTCGCGAAGACGCTAAGGAAAGAAGTTGACTCTCGTCGCCCTGCCTTCGCGTCTTTGCGCCTTCGCGTGAGCCCTCGTCATGGTCGAAAAAGACGAGAGCTCAGCGGACGGTATCACCTTCCGTCCGCCTGGTCGACAGCGTCGGCGATCGGCTCAACCGTCACCGATAACGATCCTCGATTGTCAGCAAGTTCGCCCCACGCATCGTTCACTCGCAGATAAAGCGTGCCGGTCTCTACGGCTTCGAAAACCGCCTCATTCGCCAAAGCGATTTCCCGCAGCATCGACGCCCCCGGCGGACCATCACCAGCGTCTGTCGCCAGCACGCTCGCCTGGAGTTGCCCCAGCGGTCGGCCGCGCGAGTACCGGACCGAAACTCCGTTCGCCTCGCTGACCCACGGCTTCGGATGATCGGCCAGGGTGAACTGTCCGACCGCCGTCACTCGATATCGCTTGCCGGCTTCGACAAGAATCTCCGACGACTGCCAGCCGAGATCACTACGAACTTTCGTCGTTGCCGACGCTTCAAGCGGACGACCGGCAAGGAACTCAACCGAAGCCCGTTCGAAATCAAAACCGTGTTCAATGTTTGCGGCAAAGAGCAACCATTCGGTCTGAAGCTGCTTCATATCCTGAGCGTACCGCCTCGCCATGTTCCGACGAAAAGAAACGGTAACCAGCTCGCGAGCGATCCCGCGAAACCGGTCGCGGTACTTTGGATGAGAATCCAGAAACCGGCACAACGCCCAGGACCAGGCGTACGACTCAACCTTCGTGAAATCTTCGGCACCGAATTGAGTAATCGCTGACAACGGTCGAACGCCTTTTGTCTTGACGTCGCGCTGGACGATGGCGATTCGCTCAAACCCGAGAAACCGGCTTCGGTCAACCGGCATGACGTTGAACTCGACCGTCCCGTCATCAGCCAGGCGATGCGCCGAAAGCATCTCGGCCATGCCTTCGAGATACCACATCGGCAGATCGATCGCCTCGTCCGGCAGGTGTCGCATGAAAGCGTGCGTCGCTTCATGCAGCAGAAGATGCCGACGGTAGTAGCCCCAGCTTTGATCGCTGAGCCAGAACTCCGCTCCAATCTGCCGGCCGTGATAGCTGAGCAGCGTATTCTCTTTCACCAGCCCCGCGGCGAGAAACAATTCTCGATCCCGCATCAGATAACCGGTGACTCGATAATCCGAACCATCCGCAGCAGGTGGAAGTGCCCCAAAGAACTCTTCCCAAGTCGCCAGCATCGCGTCGGGCAATGGAAGCAGCGGCTCGTAGAGATCCGGAGTCAGGTCTGTAATCAGATCAAGATGCTTCAACCGAAACCGCATCAGCCCGTTCTGTCGCAACGTCTGATCGCTGATTTCCGGCCGGGCGTACGACATCCTGTAGACCGGCTCCGCGGCCCTATGCAGCACATGCTCGGGTGAACCCGCCGACGCAGCAGCGCCACTTGCAGACGGAGGGTTAGACCGAAGCGACACGGCTTGGTTATTTGCAGCTTCTTCCGCGCTGGATTCGGGCTCGACTTGCGTCAACGTCTCAGCCGCTCGGCGAAGCTCAGCTGTATCCGACGTCTCAGGCTCCGCCCCGCAGCCGATCGCGACCAGCAGCGCCACTATCAGGCCGAGTTGTAAGAAGCGAGGTTTCATCTCGATCACTGTCCAGTTTCAACGAATTGCCTGACGATGCTTGGGCCGGTACGTTACCACGACTCCGCGTCCGAACAGAATGACAGATCACAATTCACCCCGCAGGACCAACCCCATGGCCACCGGATTTCAATACTGCCTGAACTCAAGCACGATCAAGCCTGTCCCGATTCTTCAAAAGATCGAAATTGCCGCGAAGGCCGGATACGTCGGCATCGAACTCTGGCACGACGACATCGACGCGCACGTTGAATCCGGCGGCAGCGTGGCGGACGTTCGCAAAGCCGTCGACGATGCGGGGCTCGCGGTTCCAACCACCATCCACATCCACAGCTGGTTCCAGCCAGCCGGCGAACCTCACCAGCAGGCGATGGACGAAGCTAAACGAAAGCTCGAAATCGCCGCGGCAGTCGGGGCTCCCCATTCAGTCGCTGGCCCGCCGCATGGACAGGCCGATCGAGAACTCGGAGCCAAACATTATCGCGAACTGCTGGAACTCGGCCGCCAGTTCGGCGCGAAGCCTTCCATCGAGTATCTCGGCTTCGTTGAAGACTTCACAACGATCGAAGACGCACTCGGCATCATGGAAAGTTGCGGCGACTCCGACGCGACAGTCATCCTCGACCCGTTCCACTGCTTCGTGGGTGGCGGCCCGATCGAGTCCATCGGCAAACTGACGGCCGATCAGATCGCCATGTCTCACTTCAACGACGCCCCCGCTGATCCGCCGCGAGAAACTCAGAGAGACCCCGACCGAGTCATGCCGGGAGACGGCATCGTCGACCTGAAACTCTACTGCGACATGCTTCGCAAAGTCGGCTACGACCGCTGGCTGTCGCTGGAACTTTTCAACCGAGCACTCTGGGAACAGGACCCGCTGGAAGTCGCGAAACTCGGCCTCGAAAAAATGCGAGCCGCCGCAGAAGCATGACGCGGCAGCACTTGCCGCAACCTTCGCTTGGGGCACTTTCAGTCAGTTGGCCGCAGAATCAAGTTGATCAAGTTGGCCGCAGATGGTCACAGATAGACGCAGATTCCTACTCGGCAATCTGCATTGCTCAACGGCAGCTTCTTGTTTTTCTGACACCAGACATCATTAAAAACCACGGATTACACGGATAAAGACGGATGCGTTTTTCCGGCACCCATATTCATCCGTGAAATTCATCCGTGAAATTCATCCGTGAAATTCATCCGTGAAATTCATCCGTGAAAATCCGTGAAAATCCGTGAAAATCCGTGAAAATCCG
>CALDJX010000198.1 GCA_937899075.1 uncultured Planctomyces sp.
CCAAAACGAAATTCTCCTCGCCCACATCGCGTAACTTTCCAGATGCCCTCTTACAACTGCCGGGGTGGCTTGTATCGGATTGGCGATCCCACAAGGACTGCGAGCCGAACCACCATCGGACGACCAGCACCCGTCCACTCGGGCCGTTCGGCCATTCAACCGCTATTCGGACCTGCTGGAGACACTTAAGAAACGAGGTCACAAGTTGCGTGTGTTGGGCTATGCGCCTGACAGATCGCCGATCGTTGGCATTAAAGCGGGTGGAGATAAGAAGCCGGCCATCTTCATCAGTGCCGGCAGTCATTCCACCGAACAGGCTGGCGTCGCGGCCGCCGTCGAATTGATCGACAAGCTGGACACGAAGCATCAGGTCTACGTCATTCCGTGCCGCGATCCGATTGGCCTGAGCGGTTTTCGCTATGCGTTGAGTCTGGGGCTGGGCGAAGTCCCTGAATTCGAGACGATGGAACAGATGGAAGCTCTGTTGCGTGACCGAGGCGAAGTGCTGCTGGATGCGGACGGCAAGCTGCTGGTGCTGATTGGTGAGTACGGTTACGCCAACCGAGGCCTCTATCGGAAGATTGAGAAGGGAGCGGCATTTCTTGAACCACTCAAGGGTCGCCGAATCTGGTTCCCTTCGCGATATGAAGACGTGCCAGGATCGGCACTCTTCGAACGTGCTTACACGCTCGTCGTCACTCCCGATGCTGAAGTGCTGCACATCAATCGGTTTCACGACACAGCGTGGGCACCAACCGAGGTTCGTTGTACTCGCCAGTTGATGGCCAGTATCAATCCGGGAGTGACGTTCGATCTGCACGAATTCGGTGGCGATTCGTTCTGGTTTTCCGTGCGACGCCAGAAGACTGATGAAGATGAAATCTGGGAGCGCCGCATGGCTTCCGAAGCCGCTCGCGCGGTCAGAGCTTCCGGAGCAAAGATGGCTCCCGATAACTACTCGCCGGGCTCATTTTTCTCGAAGCTGGAGCAAGGCGTCTTCTGGCTCGACCCCAGCCAGCGAGGTGAAGGCTTGAATCTTGCCGACTTCGGGGCGAACAGATACGGGGCCGCATTCACGGTAGAGACTGGCATGCGACAGCCATTCAAACACCGCGTCCGCATGTCGATGCTGACGGTGCAGGCAGCGGTGCGGGTTTTCGAGGAACGGTATCGATAATCATCCCAATCCGAATGGGGTTGTCGATCATTTGGCTCCGGCATGCCGATAGTCATCGCAATATCTCAGTAAACAGATACATGATTAAGGCTTATAGAACAGGCTGCCATGAACACTCACAAGAATTTGCGCTGTCCCGGGCCCGTTTCGCGGCGGGGTTTTCTCGAAGCCGGTTATCTGGCATTGGGAGGGCTGGGGCTGACGGATCTACTGCGGAGTCGTGCGGCGGCAGACGCGGCGAAGAGTGACGACACATCGATTATTCTGGTCTGGCTTCTCGGTGGTCCCAGCCATATGGAGACCTACGATATGAAACCGGATGCCCCGATCGATTATCGTGGGCTGCTGAACCCGATCGCGACCAGCGCGCCGGGGATCGACATCTGCGAACTCCTGCCGATGCATGCAAAAGTCGCGGATCGATTCACTCTGATTCGCTCCATCACTCACGAAAAGTCGCAGCATGCGCGAGGTTCAGTGCGATTCCTGAGCGGTCGCAAAACTCTGAGCGTCGACCCTGTTTCGGAGTTTCCCACGGTTGGTCCGATCGTCTCTCGCATGCGTGAACATCGTCGCGTCGGTGTGCCGAATTATGTGGCCAGCTCGTCTCGCGCGTACGGCGGAGGAAGTGCCTATCTGGGTGAGTCAGCGATGCCGTTTGTGGTTGGCGGCAATCCAGGTGCCAATGGTTATCGAGTGCCGAACCTGTCGCTCGCCGGTGGACTGAAGGATCGGCTGGATGATCGCGTGCGATTGTTGAAATCGTTCGACTGCCTTCGCAGAGACATCGACGCTAGTGGATCGATGGAGTCGATGGATGACATCAATCAGCAGGCTTTGAGTTTGTTGACGAGTGACAAAGCCCGCAATGCGTTTGATCTGACGAATGAGAGTGAGGCAACTCGCGACCGCTACGGTCGCCACAAGTGGGGGCAACGCGCGTTACTGGCCAGGCGTTTGATCGAAGCAGGCAGCAGCTTTGTCACGATGGGCATGTCGAATCCCGATGTCACCAGCGATCAGAGAAAACGCACTGCTGCCAACTGGGACATTCACGCAATTAATGGTGACCTGTACTACGACATGGGGCTTCGTTTGCCACATTTCGACCGGGCTGTCTCGGCATTGATTGAAGACATCTATCAGCGCGGACTGGACAGGAAAGTCATGCTGATTGTCGCCGGTGAGTTCGGTCGGACGCCGCGAATCACCACAAAGCCCGGCACAATCAGCAAGGTCATGCAACCTGGTCGGGATCACTGGCCCGGGGCAATGTCGGTGCTGATCTCCGGAGGCGGAGCGCCGATGGGACAAGTTATTGGTGCGACGACATCTAAAGGCGAATACCCGCGCGACAACAAGCTGGATCCGAACGATCTGCTGGCCACGATCTATCGATTTCTGGGAATCGACCAGAATCACGAATTCCTTGATCGCAGTGGTCGTCCAATGCCAATCCTTCCCCATGGAAACCCGATCGCCGAATTGACATGACGACGCCGACTCATGCACCGTCGCCAAAGAGAATCAACAAGTGATTCGAAGGACTGTGTTCTTCTAATACTTCCTTGGGCTGAGCGGTAAAGCGGGGCAGTTGCTACGAGATGAGATCGCCCAGACCGGCAGCGTACACAGTCATGGAGCACGTTCCTGAAGGCTCATTGGGCATCCATCTATGCTGCGGACTTCGCAACGGTGGAATTCTGGACCAGGAGTGGACTCGTCACGTTCTATGTTCTCGCTGTGATGCATCTGA
Source organism: uncultured Planctomyces sp. (assembly GCA_937899075.1). Classification (GTDB taxonomy): domain Bacteria; phylum Planctomycetota; class Planctomycetia; order Planctomycetales; family Planctomycetaceae; genus JABMPE01. The sequence continues at coordinate 2,934 of CALDJX010000198.1, forward strand.
AGACGAGACGTGTACATATCGCTGGAATCACGCCGAGCCCGAATGCACTGTGGATGAGGCAGGTCTTCCGCAGCCTGTTTCGAACGATCGCCGCGGGCTGCTGCGTGTATGGAGCCTGCGTTGCATTTCTTGTGCAACGGCAGGTTGCAAGGCCGTGCGGTTTTGAGCAATCACACGGCAGGATTCGCGGCGGCATCTCCCAGGCAAGCTCATTTCGCTGTTGGCTCACTGTGGCAGGCTGTCTTCCGACCCGATTCTTCCAGTTCCGTTCAGTGGAAATCCCTTGTGGAAGTAGTTCTCATTTCCCTCCACTTGATCCCTCTCAAGGAGTCCCCCGTGATCGCTCGAATTCCCGCCGTTCTCTCAATCGGATTTTTCCTTTTGATTAGTGCCGGATCGGCACTGCATGCAGAACCCTGGCCTCAGTTCCGAGGTGACTCAGGCAATGGCATTTCTCATGAAACGAATCTGCCGAGTGAATGGTCTGCAAAAGAGGGCGTGCTTTGGAAAAGTGAACTGCCGGGTTTCGGTAATTCCTCACCAGCGGTCACGGAGAAGCACGTTGTTGTGACAGCTCAAACAAAAGACGACGCGTTGTGGGTCGTGATTCTCAACCGAAAGACGGGCGACATTCAGAGGAAGATCAAAGTTGGCAACGGGAAACTCGCCGCGAAGGGGCCGGCCAATCTCTACGCTCATCGTCACAACGCAGCGACACCTTCACCGATTGCTGTTGGAAATCGAATCTGGGCATTCTTCGGAAGTGGACTGCTGGTCTGCTTGGACGCCGAAAGTGGCAAAGTTGTCTGGGAAAAAGACATGGTGAAGGAGTATGGCGAGTACGACGTTACATTCGGAATGGGCTCCACTCCAAGGCTATGGAAACGACTCTTGTATGTGTCGTGCCTGACGAAAGGAGCGTCCTACGTGGCTGCTCTCGATGCTGCCACCGGAATGGAACAATGGAA
>CALDJX010000199.1 GCA_937899075.1 uncultured Planctomyces sp.
GGCTCTGGACTCTTTCAGGTCGGAATACGAACCTGTTGACGTCTACGAAAGCGACGACAGCATCTGCATGCTGCCGACCGTGGCGAAGGATGTCGACTTTTACGAACTCGAAATGGTCAACCGAGCCAGTTTGCGGGTGTGTGAGACCGATTCGACGACGATTTTCGTGCTCAGCCAGATGGCGGATACGGAACGCGAAGAGGTGGGCCCGCTGCTCAAAGTAATCTCCGACAGTCTGATGTGTGATTCCGGTGACGAGGGCGAACTTGTCGATGACTTGGCGCCATTCGCCTTTGACAACCTTTTCGGCGCGGTCGACAACGTGATCGAGGCCTCAGCCGAGCTACACATCGGCGAGGCTGGAGTTACTGACGGGCTGAGCGACGCGGATTCTGACACTTCCGAAGAAGAAAGCGGAGACTTATGAAGCGGGTTGTGCTCGCGATGAGCGGTGGGGTCGATAGCTCGGCCGCGGCCGTCCTGCTTCAGGAGCAGGGGTACGAGGTCATTGGTCTGTTTATGCGCTCGGGAGCGACCGAGGAACAGACGTGTTCGACGGGGCTCGGAATCTCTCTGCCGGTTGTCAGCGCAAAGTCCAACAAGCAGGGTTGCTGCAGCGCTTCTGACGCGGCGGATGCTCGGCGAGTGGCCGACCGGCTCGATATTCCGTTTCACGCGCTGAATTTCCAGGACGCCTTCGGCCGGATCAAGGATTACTTTGCCGACGAATACCTCGCCGGCCGCACGCCGAATCCCTGCGTGATGTGCAACAACTGGCTGAAGTTCGGCAAGCTATGGGACTTCGCACAGAAGGTCGGAGCCGAGTACATTGCGTCGGGCCACTACGCGAGGCTCGAACAGGCCGCGATGGCTCCGAAGCTGGACGGAGCAAACGGGCGGGGCGTTGCCGACGACGGAGCAGGGGAGTCAACCGTAGGGCTTTCGCCGGAATCCGTTGGGCCAGCAATCTTCCGAGGGCGGGACGGAGGCAAGGATCAGTCGTACGTGCTGTTCGGCATTGATCGAGCGATCCTGGACCGAGTGATCTTTCCCGTCGGAGATTTCGACAAGCCGGACGTTCGTGAGAAGGCTCAACAGTCGGGGCTGCGAGTTCACGACAAGGCCGACAGCCAGGAGATCTGCTTCATTCCTGACAATGACTATGCCGGCTTTCTCGAACGCTACCGCGGAAAACAGGACACCGCCGGCGAGATCGTCGACACCGTTGGAACGGTTCTCGGCCGCCACGAAGGCTACGAACGTTTCACCGTCGGACAGCGCAAGGGGCTCGGCTTGGCTTTCGGAGAACCTCGTTACGTCGTCCGCCTCGAGCCCGAGACTCGCCGCGTCGTGATCGGCACGCGGGAACAACTCGGTTGCCACACGCTGGAAGGCGACCGGTTCAACTGGCTGATCGACAATGTTCCCAGCGGCTTCCGCTGCGAAGCTCAAATCCGATACGGCCACCGCGCCGCGCCGGCAGAAGTCGATGTCCTCTCCGACGACCGAATCAAAGTGACCTTCGACGAGCCACAATTCGCCGCCGCTCCAGGCCAGGCAGTCGTCCTTTACACCGGCGATCGAGTTCTCGGCGGCGGCTGGATCTGCTGACTGATTCGTCACCAGCCTGTTGAAGGAAGCGTGCCACTGGCTCTGCCAGTGTTTGCTCGGTTCGGTGGTCGAGCGTAATTCTGCACTGGCAAAGCCAGTGGCACACCGAAAACTCATCGGCCGGCCACTCTTATCAGGCTGTTTTGCTCGGGTGTCGTCGCGGTTTTGTCGGGAATAGAAAACGTGTTCTGCGCATCGCCCTGCAACTGGTTGCCGGCCAGCGTTTGATTCGTGACCTGACAATGGTCACTGGAAAGGTCATTCCGATGGGTCCGTTTTATCGATGCCTCGCCGTCTGTCTGCTCATCCTTTCCGGCTGCAAAGCTCAGTATTTTCACGCGGAGACAACGCTCGCGCCAGACGGCTCGATCGATCGCGCGATTCTGCAACCGAAGGGCAGCACACCAAAGGCTGCTTTGGAGCCCGCCGTCTGGGACAAAACCGGTTGGACTTCCGAGAAGTCGTTCGAAGACTTCGAAGGGGGAATACGCGACCTGAATCTGTCTGAAGCGGGTTCTGATTACTTCGCGGCGTGGACCAGCGTGGGATCGGCAGAAGACCTGCCCGGTCACTACGTGAGGTCGGCCATCGACGACCGTTTCAATAGCCAGTTTAAGCGGAAGTTCGAACGCCGCGATCTGGGGTTGCTGACTGAGTTCATCTGGCGGGAAACGTTGACAGACATCGTGACTCTGGAAGATTTCCGGAAGGCTCGCGAGGAGGGAATTGATCTGCTTTGTGAGATCGTCGAACCCACTCTTGCCAGAACGCTCGGCGAGGACCACGACACGTCAAAGCTGATGGCATGGTTTCGGAATGAGGGCACGGTGTTCGTCATGGACGCTACCGACCTGCTCTACGAATTCGGAAGAGCTGGCGCCGAGAGCATCGCAGACGATTCCCGGTCCGCTGTGTTTCAGAAGCGGTTTTTCGAAATCTGCGAGCGACACGGCTTTGCTGAAATATTCAACGACGAAGATAGTCTGGAAGAAAAGCTGGTCCGTCGGGTGGCCACTCGGATCATTCGGGAGAACGTCGTGCGGCGCGACGGCGAGGCTCTGAACAAAGACGTTATACACGGACTGCTCGGGGCGGCTGGACTATCGAACGCTCACGAAAAATTGCCACTTGCCAAAGCCTTCGTGAAAGAATGGAAGCGGGTGATCAAAGAACGCGATGGCGGCAAGGAAGCATTCGACTCCCAGACGAGGAATATCGTCTCGCGGATTCAGGGTGTTCACGGCGGCTTTCTCCCCGTATCGACGGACCAATTTCGATTCGTCATGACCTTCCCGGGAACGGTTGTGCAGACCAACGGCGAACTGTTGGCCGATGACCGCGTCCGTTGGCAGTTTCGTGGCGCGGACGCCTGGCCCTCCGGATTCACGATGATCGGACGGTCGTTGTTGGATGAATCGGGCTCGGTCGGCGAACTCAGCAACTGGCGGTCTGGACTGAACCGGGCAGCAATGACTCGTTTGCACGACCTCGCGACGCGGGATGAACGACTGGTTGAGGCTCTTAAGAAATGCAGAATCGCGGGTCAGTTGACGGCGCTTCGCAAGCTGGCCGAGACGTCTGACGACGAGAATCTGGTTGCGCTGAGTCGCAACGTGCTTCGCCTGCTGACGGCACCAGACGATGTTCCATAGATGCCGTCGCGGACCGTAAGTTCTAGGTAGGTAGCCATTTAGGTCAACCAGTCTCTGTTGGTAATGATGCTGTGGACTGTTTGAAACAGGCGTGCGCCATTGGACTCTCGTTAATTGAAAATCGACATCGGCAATGTTACTCTTCCGCGCGCGTTTGCACCTGATTTCTTCGGCTGAGCGGTACATCCTTGCTCGCCGAAATCCTTCGTTTTCGACTCATTGAGGAACCGACATGGCACGACCAGTGACGCTGTTCACCGGCCAGTGGGCAGATTTGCCGCTTGAAGAACT
>CALDJX010000200.1 GCA_937899075.1 uncultured Planctomyces sp.
TGCCCAGAAAGCTCCCCGAGGCGTTCACTATACACACCACGGATTCGTCGAGTTAGGTGCCTTTGGTACCAACAAGTTACGTCAAACGCGTGAGATCGTTTTCTACCCTTGGAACCCGGTTTCCGCCATTCCGAAGCCGGCAAAGGCGCCCCCAAAACCGCGTCGTGATCGGATGAGATTGGCTCGCTATTATCAGTCGCTGCTGGACTCCGGCAAGTTTGAAAGCCGAGCCGCTCTCGCTCGCCATTTGGGTGTCAGCCGGGCTCGCGTCACGCAAGTCCTGAACCGGTTGAATAACGACAATGGCGTCCGAGAGACCGCGTAGACTCAATCACTCAATGGAGGAGTGCGACCCAACTACGTGTGGTGTGTACGTTTCAGCCTCGATTCAAACGGTTTCGTTTTTCAGCGTTTTCTCACGCTTGCTATCAACGACCGATATTCTTTCCAAACTTTTCGTCCCTAAATGACCCATTTGCGACAGTAAAGATGTCGGCAAATTCGGCGAACCCAAATTGGATATTGTTTTGGTTACGCTGGCTGAGGTGCGAATTGGCTTTCGGCCAGTGAAGGAACGATACACTCGACGGTGGCATCATGATCCAAAGTACATGACCTGACGCAGCAACGACGAAGTATCGGTTATCGAGCGCAAGAATACTCTCGCTCGTCATTTGGACGATAACTTCTTCAAATGTTTCGTGAAGAAACCTCCAGCTTTCTCCATTGCTTCGTCGAACCAGTTTTGTTGGACCGTGAACGGGTGTGGTGCATTTTTGATGACCGTAAGACCGGTTGGGATATCGAGCTCTTTCATCTTCTGTCGCAGCTCATCGCCTGCGTGCTGGGGTCGTCTTTCTCACCGGTGATCAACCACATCGGCGGGTCGGTGTTGTCGAGATGGGCGAGCGGCGAAGCGAGGCGGTATGTGTCTGGCTTTTCGTCGCGTGAGCCGCCGAGGAACTTCTGCCAGATTTCTTTCTCGGCGGAGATCTTGCCGTTCCGTTCGGACAGAAAATCGGTTTGACCACCCATGGGTACAGCTGCCTGGATGGTGCTGCTGAAGTCAGCATTGCCGCCGTCGCCTTCGAGTTCCTTCACGCCGGCAGACGTTGCGAGCAACGCGACCAAATGACCGCCAGCGGAATGTCCGATCGCTCCGATGTGGTTGGCACCAATGCCGTATTCCTTTGCGTTTGCCCGCAGGAATCGGACGGCCGCTTTGCAGTCATGGATGTGGGCCGGGAAGGTCGCTTCGCCGCTTAATCGATAAGAGATTGAGGCTGTCACAAATCCCTTTGCCGCCAACGCTTGAGCGACCTTACGATGGTTGATCTTGCTTCCCTTCTGCCAACCGCCGCCGTGGATGCAAACGACTGCGGGCAATCGCCCCGATGCCTTTGACGGTCGGTAAAGATCCATCTCCAAAGTTCGGTCCCCGTAACGGGCGTAGGTCACGTCAACCTTTTTATCCAGCGTGTCCAATGTGGATTTCAGAATGACTGTTCTCCCATCAACGCGCAGTTCCGTCTGGGCTTGCCCAACCGGCGGCTTACCAATGCGGATCTCTTCGATTGCAACTGACTCGTCCGCTATCACATTGCCTGAACAGACAACCAGAAAGAAGGCCGCACAAACGAACGCGTGAATGTTACTCATCAATTGGGAATCCCTACTTCGTAAAGGTTCTTAATTTCGTCGACTGATAACGGTTCTTTGTAAATCAGAAATTCATCGACACGGCCGTTGAGGTTTCGCGTCGGGAAGGGAACGCCTTCTACGGGCAGACCCCAGTTTCCGATCTCACACGGACCAAATGTCACTTTTCTTCCGCTGCGCTGCTGATCGCTGATTTCTCGACTGACTTCATTGCCATCGAAATACTGCACGGCTTCGCCCGTGGTTGCGTCAAACGTCACAGCCACATGATGCCAATGCCTTCCGGCACTGTGAACGATTGGTGGAGAGTAGTAAATCCGGTCCTGGCGATATGGATTGAGTGGTCGTCCTTCTGCGGATGAAGATCCCATGTCGCTCACTGAAAACATCAGTCGGCCGGATTGATCGATTTGCCAATGGTGTTTGCCCTCTTCGTAACCGTCGGACAGTAACAACGCAATGTATTTGCGGTCCAATCCGTCGACTCGAATCCACGCTGCCATCGTTAGTCCATCGTACTTTTCGTTACCAACTTTAATACGGACACGGTCCCCGGGGCTTTTGAATTCCAAAGCAGACGTGGTCGGCCAACGCCTCCCCGAGGCGGTCTCAATCCGAACCGGGGGTTCGTCGAGCCAGGTGCATTCCTTACCAAGAGGTTACGGCGATTGCCTCACATCGAGATATTCAAGTGGACCACGATTTTGGACCGGATTCGAGCGGAATCGGAGTCGGCAGCGCCCAGCCGCGATCGCATGCGGTTGGCCTTCTACTACCAGTCGCTGCTTGATTCCGGCGAGCTCAGCACACGGGCTGAGCTTTCTCGTCATCTCGGGGTAAGCCGAGCCCGAGTTACCCAAGTGCTAAACCGACTGAATGAGCCCGATGATGAATCCGCCACGCGTCGATTTGGTGATACCGGATCATTGCCAATACACCGGCTCTAAGCACAATAGGCTGTAAACTTACGGAATTCGAGGCTTTCCAACCGCCGAGTCACTCAAGCAGATGAGAAGATGGCCGTTGTTTTGAGTGAATCCAATAGGATCAGAATATTTCTGGATTGCTGTTAACGATTGGGTTTGGCGTTCGGCATACGGTTAACAGGCAGTAGGTTTTAGCTTTGGCCGTGCGAATGGACGAGAATCAGAAACGCGAAGAATTCACCCATCACTGGCTGGAGGCCGAGCCTTCGGTATCGGCATACGTTTTCGCGTCGATATCCAGTTTTCATGACGCTGAAGACGTCGTTCAGCGGATCGCTCAGGAACTGGCGCGTCGTTTTGACGAGTTTGACTCTGGTCGGCCCTTCGTCGGGTGGGCAATATGGGTGGCCAAATCCCGGGTGATAGATTTCTATCGGGCTCAGAATCGCACGCGAGTTGTCTTTTCGGACGAGCTGCTCGGCCGACTCGCTGACACGATCGCGGCTCAGGCTGATGGTCGGAGCGGGCGGCGCGAGGCACTCGAAGCCTGTCTGGATGAACTTCCACCACGTTCGCGTCGGTTGCTCGATTTGCGTTACGTGGAAGAACTGTCAGCCGCCGAGATGGCACGGGAAGTCCGATCTACCAGCGGCTCGGTGCGAGTTCTGCTGTCGCGCGTTCGGACGGTTCTCGCCAGTTGCATCGAGCGACGCCTCGCGATGGAGGATTCGTAATGTCCGTAGACGATGAGTTCATCGATCGCATTCTTGAGGGACAGGCGTCCGATGAGGAAGCCGCGGAGTTTCAGACGTGGCTGCAGGTTCCCGCTAATCTCGAACGGTTTGCGTTTCGTGCCGAACTGCATTCCGACTTGCGGCGAACTCTGCGGCGCAGACACATTCAGAAGAGTGCGCTGGAAGCTAATACTGATGCTGCCGTTGCCGAATCGGTTTCGTCGCCAGAGAAAACTCCAGTGGCGGCTTTCCACTCGCGATGGATGTTGGGACTGACCGTAACCGGGATCGCGGTGGCGGCCTGCATCTTCATCGCATTCATTTGGCCTGTAGGCAAAAGCGATCCTGGCACCGCGGACGCTCACGCCGCTACCGTCGTCACCAATGTGAATGGTTTGCTTAGCAAGAGCGAGCAACAATGGGACGACGCGAGACTGCCCATGGGCGAGTACGAATTGCAGGAGGGGTTGTTGCATCTACAGTTCGGCGGGGGAGTCATGGTTTACCTGGAAGCTCCTGCTCGCTTCGATGCTGTCAGCGATTCACGTGTGGTGCTGCACAGCGGACGGCTGTCGGCCACCGTTCCTCCCGCGGGGATCGGATTCACCGTCGAAACCCCCGAAGCCAAAGTCGTTGATTTCGGCACCGAGTTTTCCGTCGATGTGGAAGGCGGCGCGAGCGAAGTCCATGTGTTTGATGGGCTCGTGCGGGTGCATCCCGGAGCAGCGAATCAACGCGATGCATCCAAGTCGGTTGATGTGCAGGCATCTCAAGCAGTTCGGATTATGGAAGGAACGCCTGATCCCCAAGACATCTCCATCGCGACCGATCGCTTCATTCGCGATTTTGATGAGCATGCTCGAAAATACGCGCCCGCTGTCAGAAAGAAGTCGCCGCTCGCGTTTTACCGCATGCCAATCCGCGACAAAGGCCTGGTATCGGAACCCCCAAAATATTCCGGCGTCGTCTTAACCGGAGAAGGGAAACGTCCGCCCCACGCACGAGGCGTGTTCGTCGGCGGTTCGCTACGAGTTGGCGTGGATTCGATCGGACGGGGAGGACGCGTCGACAATCCTCCTGCACTGAATACCGGGCAATTCTCGGTGACGCTGTTCGTCTACCGTGAATCGGATGATCGTGGCGCGACGGCTGTCACAAACATGCACGATGATCAGGGGAACTTTGACCTGTCGCTGGATGACAGCGGACGGCTGCAAGCCACGATTAGTGATCGCGATGGGAGTCAATCAACGGTCATAGGCGAATCGGTTCTTCCACTGCGCAAATGGCGACATGTGGTCCTAACGGTTGATGGTCACAACATGCACTTCTACGAAGACGGAAAGCTGGTTGAGTCGAAGCCCTGTGCGGAATTGGCCACGAGCGAATCGGATCCAATCTGGTTTGGTACCAACGCCAGTACAACACAAGTGTGGGATGGACGGATTGACGAAGTGGCGTTGTTCGACCGAGCACTCGACGACGAAGAAGTTTTAACGCTGTACCGACTGGCGCAAGAGGAGATCACCAGATCAAGATGAAATCATTAAACAATTTGTGGCACCGCAAACCATTACCCACCACACGCCTGCGCTTGCCCGCGGCGGTTTGGTTCGCTCTTTGCATCATGGCAATCGGGTATGCGACAACTGCCCGGGCGCAGCAACCTCGTGCCCAGAAACCCCGCGCCCAGCAATCTCGCATGGAAGGCAAGACGGTTATCCCGAAAGCCGTGCTGGACAAGTTGGACGAACACCTCGATGTGACGTTCGCCAAATACGGTGACCGAACTTTGCAGTTAGACATTTTCCGTCCAAAGAACGCGTCTGAGGAATTGCCGGCGATCGTCTGCATTCACGGTGGTGGCTGGCGAAAAGGATCGAAAATCAA
>CALDJX010000201.1 GCA_937899075.1 uncultured Planctomyces sp.
CGACGATCGAATCGATGGCTCCCACCTCGTGAAAGTGGACCTTGTCGACGGTCGAACCGTGCACCTTCGCCTCGGCCTGCGCAACCGCCAGAAAGATCTCGCGGGCGATCGACTTCTGGCTGTCGGTGATTGCGTCAGCTCGGTCGAGGATCTCGTGAATATCCGACAGGTGGCGATGCGCGTGCTGTTCGGGATGCTCGATCTTGACATAGGTCGATCGAAATCCGCCTTTGACGACGGTCGAGGTTTTCAGCTCGACGCCTTCGAGACCCAGCGAGTCGATGCCCGCGCGGATAACGCCTTCGTCAGCTCCGGCATCAATCAACGCCGCCAGAGTCATGTCGCCAGCGATCCCTGTGGAGCAGTCGAGGTAGGCAATTCGCATGGCGATATTCTCAAAATGGTTGGTGATTCAAGGCTGAGTTTTAACGCAAAGAAGCTGAGATGCGCAGCGCTTGCCAAAGGGCAAAGAAGTGCAAGTAGATCGAACCACGGATGGGCTCGGATTTACGCGGATAGTTGGGATGCTTTGTGGGGCCATCCATGCTTTATCCGTGTAATCCGTGGTTGATGCTCAGTCAGAATGTATCAGCCAATCTGCTCTCGGCCGACCCATTTCTGCAGGACTTCCGGGATGCCGATCGTGCCGTCTGCTCGCTGGTAGTTTTCAAAGATGGCGACCAGCGCCCTCGAAACCGCGACGGCTGTTCCGTTGAGCGTGTGGACGAACTGTGTGCCCTTCTTGTCGGAAATGCGAGTTCGGATCCCGAGTCGTCGAGCCTGATAGTCGGTGCAGTTTGAGGCGGAGGTGACTTCGCCGAACTCGCCGCCGTCGCCGCGGCCGGGCATCCAGGCTTCGAGGTCGAACTTGCGGTAGGCCGGTCCGCCGAGGTCTCCGGTGCAGGTATCAACCACCCGGTAAGGAATGCCGAGTTCCTGAAAGATCTCTTCTTCGATTTGAATGATCTCGTCGTGGAACGCGTTTGACGCGGCCAGGTCCGGAGCGGTGAAGCCGAAGATTTCGACCTTGCTGAACTGGTGAACTCGATAAATGCCGCGCGACGCTTTGCCGGCCGCTCCGGCTTCGGTGCGGAAGCAGTGCGAAACTCCGGCGTACTTCAGTGGCAGCTTTTCCAATTCGATGATCTGATCTTTCAGCAGTCCACCGAGTGGAATCTCGGCCGTCGCGACGAGGCTGAGATCGGTATTTGCGATCGAATAAATCTGCGTCTCTTCGCCGCGCGGGTTGTAGCCGGTTCCCTGCAGCACTTCCTGGCGAGCGAGGTCCGGCGTCGAGTGAACGGTGAAGCCCTTGTCCCGCAGTTTTGTAATCGCAAACTGAATGAGGCCCATTTCGAGGAACACAGCTTCGTTCTTCAGGAAGTAGAAACCTGAACCGGCAACTCGTGCTCCGCCTTCGAAGTCGATCAGGTCATGCTTCGCGGCCAGTTCGACATGATCGAGCGGCTTGAAGTCGAACTTCGGCAGATCGCCGACGCGGCGAACTTCGATGTTCTCTTTATCGATCTTGCCAACCGGAGCGTCCGGATGCGACATGTTCGGAATCTGCGATGCCAGGTCGTCGAGTTCGCACTGAACGGTGGCAAGCTCTTCCGCAGCCGCCGCGACTTCTGCTCGCAGTTCTTTGCCGCGAGCGATCAGCGGGTTTCGTTCTTCGGCACTCTTTGCCTGACCAGTCTGCTTGGAAACAGCGTTTGCCTCGCTTCGTAGAGCGTCACTTTTCTGTTGAAGCTCGCCTCGACGGTGGCGGAGTTCGACAACTTTTGAAACGTCCACATCGACGCCGCGATTGCGGCAGTTTTCAGCGACGAGGTCAGCGTTATCACAGATAAATTGCAGATCGAGCATGAGATTTCAGCCGGTATTTTCAATGGAAAATTTGTGGGTCAGGATCGCTGGGAAATTCGCACGAGGCGCGCAGTGTAGTGACTCGTTCCGAAGCTCGGAAGAAGTGCGCACATCAGTAGGCTGGAACAAGCACCGCGCAGTTCCGGCAAAACTTTGACGCCTGCCGGAACTGCGCGGTGCTTGTTCCAGCCTGCGGAAACTGTCTTACAAAACTCAGGACCGGCCAGGCCGATGGTCAAATCAGGATTCCGTCAGGCAAAGCCTGACCTACGAAAACACACAGCGGACACCAGAAGTCCGGTGTCCGCTGTGCTCCCCCCTCAGTCTCTCGGCAATTAAGCCACTCTTCCCATCGCCGCCCGTTTTTCGTTTCTCATAAAGAAGTCGGTGCGAGCGTTTCGAGCAGAATCAGAATTGCTGCTTCCAGTCGGAACTGCTCGTTGATCACGTCGGCACCGGTTGGGTTGGCGACGTTGTCAGTACCCTGGTTGCCCGCCATCGTGTCCGTTCCAGAGTTGCCGTTGAGTGAGTCGTCGCCGTCGCCGCCCAACAGAACGTCTCGCCCGCCGCCGCCGCCGATGGTGTCATTGCCGTCGCCGCCCAGCAGGATGTCGTCGCCACCCTGACCCTGGACAAAGTCGTTTCCGTCACCGCCGGTGATCGTATCGTCATCGTCGCCGCCGAAGATCGAATCCTGGCCGTCGCCGCCGTTGATGACGTCGCTGCCCTCTTCGCCGAAGATGTTGTCGTCGCCGTCGCCGCCTCGGATGGTGTCACCGCCTGTGCCGCCCGACAGTGAATCGTTGTCCGATCCGCCGACGATGAAGTCACTTCCGGCCATGCCGTCGATCGTGTCGTCGCCGTCCGAACCCCGCAACGTGTCGTTGCCATCGCCGCCAGTGATCAGGTCGTTGGCCTGACCACCATCGATCGAGTCGTCACCGGCCTCGCCGTTGATCGTGTCGTTGTTGAAGCCGCCATCGAGCGAGTCATTTCCGTTGCCGCCGTCGAGTCGGTCGATGCCAAAGCCACCTCGCAGCGTGTCGTTGCCGTCGCCGCCGACGAGCACATCGTCACCCGTGCCGCCGTCGATCGAGTCGTCGCCGCCGCCGCCGTTGATCATGTCGTTGCCGGCTCCGCCGACGATCGTTTCAGCACCCGCTCCACCAAGAATGGTGTCGTTGCCGTCGCCAGCGTCGAAGGCAACTCGAATTCCTGACAGGTCAACACCGTTCGTGTTGATCATGTCCTGCCCGGAACCGCCGTTGATGTTCAGCAGGAGTTCGTTGACCAGATCGATCGACGAGAAGTTGAACGTGTCGTCACCGGCCAGACCATTGACACTGACGATGGCCGTGCCGCTTTCGATGGACACCACCGGGTCAACAGTTGGGGAAGCGACGTCGGCAGAAATCTTCAGAACAGTACCGACGCCGGAGATATTAAATGTGTCAGCCGCCGACGTTCCGTCGAGATCGATCCTGTCGAGACCCGATGTCGCTTTGATCGAATCGTCGCCGTCATTGATCGTCCAGGAGACAAAGTCATCGCCGGCTCCGGCATCGATCGTGTCAGCGCCGCCGTTGCCGCGAATTGTGTCGGCACCGCCTTCGCCGTTGATCAGGTCATCACCCGAACCGGCAAAGATGGAGTCCATGCCGTCGCCAGCGAAGATCGTGTCGTCCTCGTTGCTGCCGACGATCAGGTCGTCACCCGGCGAACCGAAGAACAGGTCGCCCTGCCCCGCTCCGTTGCCCGTTCCGCCAATCATCACATCACCAAATCTCCGCGTTGGAGTCGTCGTCGGCGTTGATGGCCCGGAGGTAAGATGGTTCTGGATCGAAACATTCAACGTGTAATCGGACCCGGTGGGAACTCCGCGCCCCGAGATTCCACCGGAAACCGCGACTGACGGACTACTCGCCACACCAATGACGTAGGTGCCGGGGGTTGTGAATGTAAACTGTAAGAACGAATCCATTCGACTCGACGACCCTGGGTCAAGCGATCCGTCATCACCTGCAACCGCGCTCGTAAGTGATGTACCCAGCGAATCGAACAGGAACAGTTGTGAATCGAACGGATCGCCATTCAGAGCGCCGTTATTCGCGACACTGAAACCGAAGTCGATGTCGAAGGTCGCCGTGTCGCCAGCGTTGTTGACCGTGAACGAGTAGAAGTCGAACGACCCGTCACCCGTCCCCTGAATCGAAATGTGTGGCCGCACGGTCGATGTATTGCTGCCCTGCGAGTCCGTAATGTTCGGATCGAAGTTGAGCGAGAAACCAAGGTTGTCAATGTTGACCGCACTTGTCAGCCCATCGTTCGGCTCGATTTCCGGTACGACCAGGCTGGCAGATCCCGCCGTGACTTTCGCTGCCGGTTGATACGTCAGCAACGCCGCCGCTTCGGACGCAGTCAACGACTGAGCTTTAGTTGCGTCGAGGCCTGGTACGACCATCATCGGCGCGTAGTTCAGAACTCGCGTTTTGCCCTGCACCGAAGTCGATGATCCGAATCCATAATTGACATTGTTGGCAGAGGCCCCCTCATCACCAGACAACGCGCCAGCGGTACCCAGCGGAATGAATTGACCAGTCAGTCGACCATTGATTCGCTGTCGCACCTGTGCAACGTTGCTGGACGACAACGAGGATGTCAGGTTGACCGAGTCGGCGGCGGAAAAATCAACCTGGTAACCGATGTCGGCAAACTGCGCGACCGTCAGTCGAGTGATCGGAAGAGCAACTCCTGGATCGATGACGCTGGTCATCAATTCTGTCGTCAGTACAGACTCTCGCCAATGCAAGTCAGCCGTTCCTGGACCGCCCACATTCTCGACGGGCACTCCCGTAACGCTCGCACCGAATCGCAGATTGTATTCCTGAATCGACAACGGCCCGAGG
>CALDJX010000202.1 GCA_937899075.1 uncultured Planctomyces sp.
CACAAACGGCATGACCAGGAACGGAGATTCTTCATCGGTCTCGACATTGTGAATCGCGACGACGTGTTCATGCACGACGGCCGCCGCCGCGCGAGCTTCGCGAGCGAACCGTTGTCGCGCCGCTCCGCTTCCGGCCAGAAACGGTGCCAGGACCTTGATCGCGACCGGACGGTTTAACTCGGTGTCGAACGCTTTGAAGACAACACCCATTCCGCCCGCGCCGATCAGGCGTTCGACTTCGTAACGACCGATCCGCCCCAGCATTTCAGGGTGCGACGGCGGGTTGAGAATCTGCCTGGCCATCGACTCAGTCCACGCCGTCGGCCGACGTTGCCACCGACTGGCGTACCATGAACCGGTCCGCGGCTGACTGTCGCCCTGCTCGCGAATTTCGTTGACCGCGACGAGCATTTCGTGCGCCTCGTCCCACTCTCCGTCTTCCGCGGCCAGTTCTCCGAGTCGTGTCTGGCAAGTGTCGCAATGGTCAACGTGTGTGGATGCGGAATGGAACTCGGCGCTGCCTTCGTCGGAATCCGACTGAAGAAGGAATCGCAGTTGCTCATCGCTGCATAAGGAATGTTGTTTCATTCGACTTCCTCGAACTGCTTTGTCAGCTCTTTAAACCGACTCATGACGCGGCTGCGTCCGATGTAAACATTGCCCGTGCTGATCCCCAGGTGCTTGGCCACTTCCGCGATCGATCGTCCATCAACATGAGTCAGCCAGAAGGCCTGCCACGTGTTGTCCGTGACGGCTTCCTGAATCTGATCCGCCGCCCAGCGAAACACTTCGCGGCGATACTCAAGGTCAAACTCGCCCGACAGTTCACAGTCCGGAGCCGGAATATCGACCATCCAGTCCGAAGCCTCATCGCCGCCATTCCCGATCGGCCGATGCCGCCGCCGCGTCAGAAAGTTGACTGAGGTATTCCGAGCAATCCGCAACAGCCACGCTCGAAACTTCCCTCGATCAGAACGGTCCAGCCATTGCGAAACCGACCGGGCGACCGCCGTAAAAACTTCCTGAACAAGGTCATCCGCATCAGCCGCCTGCAACCCTTGCCGCAGCCCCATGCGATAAACCAGCGGCCCGTAAATCGAGAGAACCTCATCCCACGCCGCAACATCCGCCGCATCCGGCAAACGCAGAATCAAACTGGCTCGAGTTTCCGGCGGACTGGGAATCATGGCTCTGTGTCAAAAGGCAGGAATCAACGCTCCATACATTAGACACTGCCGCCGGACACTTCTTGCACGGGATTGCCAGTTTTTCTTGCGACGCGCCTGAAAAGCAGCCCATCCGCACACGCAAGTTCATGGCTGATTGACGAAATCTCAAAATTCCGGCACGCTACCTGCCGGTGTCGTTTAATGCGCAACTCAGACGTGTTAAGCGACAATGTGTCATTAAGAATTCCGTTGGTTGATCGAAGATGCCCAGGGTCGAAGTATTTAAAGCAATCAAAGACGGAAAGTGTATGCAGATTGCCGAATCGCACGAGGCCATGGAGCGGCATCTCCTCAATAATTGGGCGTATGACCCCGCCGAACGGGATCAATGGTCCTTTGAGATGGAAACCGCTGATGTTCCGCTGCTCACGGCAGACTACTTTGTAATTCCAGGCGGCGATGACGATGACCGAGACTACCCCCACGCCGCGTGGATATGTCCAGACTGCGGATACCAGGAGACGACTGACATCGATCCGGACGATTCACCGCCGGCGATTTGGTTCTCGCATTGTAAGAAAACGACGGATTACGTTCTTGTCACATGGCAACAGGACGCTCGCCAACCAACATAGTCGTAGGGTGCGTCTTGACGTATCGATTCAACGAGCCTTCGTACTCGGCGGCGTCGAGATCGACGCGGGGTGGCCCAGACAATCCGGAACGGTTGTCTGGGTGCGTCAGCACAAGAGGTCCGGTCGTCATGGCAGCGGAAGTTCGCACTGTTTGCCTCTCGTGGCACGACCACTCAGACAATCCGGAACGGTTGTCTGGGTGCGTCAGCACGAGAGGTCCGGTCGTCATGACCACGGAAGTTCGCACTGTTTGCCTCTCGTGGCATGGCCACTCAGGCAACTCGCAACGAATTGTGTGAGGCACCAGTGGTCGCTAAGTTTTCTCGACCTCGATGCTCATGTCCTGTCCACCGCGGAGCACTCGGACGATTTCGATCACGTCATCACGCTCGACATAGAACACGACGTGATTCGGAAAGTCCTTCACCAGTCTGGTCCGCATTCCGGCCAATTCGGGAATGCGCGACGGAAACGGCGCTCCGCTGGCTGGAAACATTGCCAGCCCCTTGATCGTTTGTTCGACCCGTTCCAGAAACCGCATCGCGGCGTCGATGCTGCCATCGGCGATGTAACTGGCGTGGTTTTCGACATCCGTCGCTGCTTGCGGACGTCGGACGATCGGTTTCAACTCGCTCACAGGTTTGACGCCCGAGAAATCACGCGGCTCCTGATCGCCTGCCACTCGTCGTCGCTCCAGGGCTCGGTCGGGCCGCTCGCGATGCCTTCCATCAAGGCCTGTTCGATCTGACCTTGTTTCTCGCTCGCTGCGGCGACCAATGCGACGATGAAATCGCCAGCGTTGGCGTACCCACCTTGCGCGACGCTGCTGTCAACGTAGGAGATCAAGTGGTCTGGTAGTTCTACGGGAATGCTGGACATCTCTTGTTCTCCGGGGCGTCGTTGTCGACGCTGTCGCGGTCGGCATCATGGTTTTGCCGTAGAGGCCCGTTGTGCCGCCATCCACTTTAGGCTACTCGGACTCTCATTGGTAGAATCTCTAACTTCCCGGAAAGGAAATCAGCGTGGCAATTCTGCAGCCCTGGAACATCGTTTTCACGATTGGATTTGTGGTCTACGTCACGACACGCGGCAGGTTCGCTGCAAAGACGAAAGGCAACGAATCGATGGATCGCCGAGTTGGTTTGCAGGAGAAAATTCTGCTTCCGTTTGTGATCAGCACGAGCCTGCTGTTTCCCATGATCTACCTGTTGACGCCTCTGTTTTCGTTCGCGAACTACGAGCTACCAGTCTGGGTTCATGCGTGCGGAGTGGTACTCATGGTTGGCGGCCTTTGGCTTTTCTGGCGTTCGCACGCCGACCTGGGGCTCAACTGGTCTCCCACTCTGGAAACTCGCAAGGGGCACGAGATCGTCAAGCACGGCGTCTACCGCCGCATTCGACATCCGATGTACTCCGGAATCTGGCTGTTCAGCATTGCTCAGGGCTTGCTGCTCAACAACTGGCTGGCGGGCTGGGGCGTCGTTCTCTCGTTTTCCTTTATGTACATCCTGCGAACGCCGCAGGAAGAAAAAATGATGACCGACCAGTTCGGCAGTGCCTACACCGATTACATGTCTGAAACCGGTCGGCTGTTTCCACGAATTCGGCAATCGTCGCCGGAGCAGTCGAAGCCGACTGACTGAGACTTCTGGACTGTTTCGCAGTCGAAGGTCGGTGGTGAGCTGCCACGTTTCGGCAGATTGGCAATCGATGATTCCAGTGGTATGGTGGCTGGATGAACGATGCAGGCCTCGGCTCACCTCATTCAGGACGTTTTGCGACGACGCGTTGGACCATGGTTCAGGCAGTCGGTGTTGGCTCGCCGGAGTCGAAGGACGCGCTCGCGGAACTTTGCTCGACGTACTGGTACCCGTTGTACGCTTACCTGCGGCGCCGCGGTCATCAGGCGGTCGACGCTCAGGATTTGACTCAGACGTTTGTCGCGTCGCTGCTTGAACGCAGCGCGGTTAAACGAGCTGATCCCGAGAAGGGCCGCTTTCGGTCGTTCCTGTTGGGCAGCCTCAACAAGTTTGTCTCGGACGAGAAGCGGCGACAACTTGCTCAGAAACGCGGCGGTGATCGCGAGATTCTTTCCATCAATGTCGACGCCGCCGAAGATCGCTATCGGCTTGAGCCTGTCGACGAAGTCACGCCCGAGGCCATCTTCGAACGTCGCTGGGCGCTGACTGTTCTTGATGCGGCGGTCACTCGACTGCGGGCCGGCTATGAACGATCGGGAAAGCTGGCGTTGTTCGAGGCTCTGCGAGGTCATCTTGGCGCCGACAAATCGGTCGCCCCAAATCGTGAAGTGGCCGAGGCACTGGGGATGCAGGAAGGGGCCGTCAAGGTGGCCGCTCACCGGTTGCGGCAGCAGTATCGTGAGGCTTTGCGGACGGAAATTGCTCACACCGTCACGAGCAGCGAAGAACTCGACGACGAACTGAAACGGCTATTTCAAACGCTGTCGGGCGGCTGATCGACAGAAATTTTCAAACCACTTCAGAATTCCTGTAACCATCCCTGTGAAAATCCTGAGTACCCAATGTCGAGGGATGCCTGGTTGAAGCAACAATCCGAAATCCACCGACAGGTACTGTGTCGTCATTCCCGCGCAGGCGGGAATCCAGAATCGGCGGGACAATTGGTTTCCCGCCTGCGCGGGAATGACGTGCAGGTAATCATCTAATCATCGTTTCAATTCAGCGACCGGCTGCGGGAAAAAGAAATGGCTTACGAATCGGCCTGTCCAAAATGTGGCGAACCAATTCCGCCGGACGTCGCGCCGGGGCACTGTCCGAAGTGCCTGATGCAGGTCGCGTTTGAAAGTGAGCCGGACGTTCTCAGCGGACCCGCGACAGCCTCGTCCGGGAAGGCGAGCGAGGTTTGGAATCTCGACGACCTGGCAAATCTGTTTCCTGAACTGGAGATCGTCGAGCAGGTCGGCGCCGGCGGAATGGGAGTCGTCTATAAGGCGAAGCAAAGGCAACTCGATCGCCTGGTTGCCGTGAAGCTGGTGCGGCCCGACCTGTGTGACGATCCCGCGTTTGCCGAACGTTTTACTCGCGAAGCTCGAGCGATGGGGCGGCTCAGCCACCCCGCGATTATCAACGTCTTCGACTTCGGGCAGCGCGACAACTTTTACTTCTTCATCATGGAATTCGTCGACGGAGCGAACCTGCGACAACTGGTCCGCTCGGGCGAGCTTGATTCGAAGGCCGCGCTGGCGGTGGTTCCTCAGATCTGCGACGCGCTGCAGTACGCTCACGACGAGGGCATCGTTCATCGCGACATCAAGCCGGAGAACATCCTGCTCGACAAATCGGGACGAGTGAAGATTGCCGACTTCGGCCTCGCGAAGCTGGTCAATCAGCAGCCTGACGACTTCACGCTGACCGGCACGAAGCAGGTGATGGGCACGCCTCATTACATGGCGCCCGAGCAGTTCGAGCATCCGCAGGAAGTCGACCATCGAGCGGACATCTATTCGCTCGGAGTCGTGATCTATGAAATGCTGACCGGTGAGTTGCCGCTTGGTCGGTTTGCTCTGCCGTCTGAGAAAGTTCAGGTGGATGTACGACTCGACGAAATCGTTCTGCGAGCCTTACAGAAAGAGCCGGAACTGCGCTATCAGCAGGTGACGGAAATCAAGACGGGCATGGAGGCGGTGTCTGCCACTCCTGCGGAACCTCGGCCGGAAGAAACGAAATCTAAAGTCAGCGAGACCTCTGCCAGGGACTTCGTGCAGTACGCCGCGTACGGGCTGATCGTTTCTTCGGTGGTCGACGTCGTCATATTCGCCGTGTGCCTGATTGCGGCGATGGGTTCGCCGCGAGGGGAAGATACGTTTCTGTTCGGGCTGCTCCATTCCGTCGGGTTTGTCGTCTACATCGGTGCTCGAGAATTACAACGTCGAGGGTCGTACCGCTGGGCCGTGGGTGCCTGCGTACTGGCAATGCTTCCCTTTCACTGGGGAGCGTTGTTCGGAATTCCGTTCGGCATCGGAGCACTTCTACTGATGCGCAAGCCGGGCGCGAAATCGGAATTCGATCAGGCCGATGGCTTCGCGCCAGAGATTACGACCGCTCGTGACTTCACCGCCTCCGCATCAAGAAACGTGGGGAAGAAACTGAAAGAAGTTCCGTGGGCGTCGATTTTCCACCGGACGGTGACGATGGCGGCTCAGCAGTTTGGCAGTTTAACGCGCATCAGCATTCGGCTCGGAATCTGGACTGTGACCTGTGCGCTGACGTTTGCCTGTTCCGCCCTGCTCGTCGTACAGCATGCGTCGTGGATGTTTGAGGTTGTGGATCGGACGGCGCAGGGATTCAAAGGAGAGTCGGGGCAGTTCGATCTTCTGGCGACCGGGTCGCAAAGTCACACTGGGGCGAACTTCGGTATTCGTCAGGCGGTCCGCGATCACATCTCGATCACCTTGCGTCCCAACGTGTCTCAAGGTCGGAAGGTCCCCGGTCAGGTTCTGTCGATCTCAGTTCCTGAAATGGAGTATCGAACCTCGAGAGAATCGATGCAGCTTCGTCGGCCATTCGACGCGGATACGATTCTCGACTGGATAGAGGCAGCAGGTGTTGACACAACCAATCCGGGCGTGCAGTTGGAATCTGAAGTGCTTAGCAGCATGGTCTATGAGGTGGCTAAAGATCAGTTGTTGGGCGTCCGGTCAAGCCGCTCGCTGGCAAGTCTCATCCGCGGAGACGCTGAGGTTTTTGACACGACGAAAATGTCAAATCGATACGGGCTGTCCATCGACGAGACGCCCAACTTCGCTCCGATGGCTGCGGCTTGTGCATCCAACGCGATTTTATGGTTGAGCGGAATTGCGATCATTGTTGTCAACGTGTTTCGCAGAAGAGATTCGGATTCCGAAGTTCGCCCGAAGTCTCGGGTGGTGGTGTTTGCCACGGTGGCGACGATCCTCGGCCTGTGGTCGCTGGTCGGTTTTCTGGCTCGACCGCTCGTGGCGACACTGGTCCCGCGGGCTCTGGCTGCAGAGTTTCCTTCCCGATTCCCGCCGCAGGATCCGTCGGCCGTTTTCATCGCCGACCTTGCGATCTGCTTTGTGTGGACGATCGGTGTGCTGATCGTCGCGTTGCCCGCCTGGGTAATCTGGCGGAATCGACGCCCTCGAACCGCCGAAGTTTCGAACGACATGGCGGAAGATGATTCGAAGAAAGATATCGCCGAGTCACCCGAGCCTGTTCATCAGGAATTGCCGACAGTCGACGATCCAGAAGCGGAAATCGGATTCTGAATTACGCCAGCACCGGACATTGTGATCGCCGCCGCGGACACGATTCGATCCGGAAATTTTGTCGGCAATTGAATCCTGCGGTTTGCTATCATCATGCCTGCACGCGTATTTTCTACGCGTGTGAAACGTGCCTGACCAGCTTTCCGAGGATGTCATGAACAGAAAGTCCAGCTTTTCAGCTATCGGTACATCCATCGTTGTCCATGCTCTGCTTCTTGTCGGATTGACGACGATCCATTACTCGCTGGAAGAAGGGCTACCGGACATCGTTCTCGAAACGGTCTTCGACGACGAACGCGAGCAGGAAGAGTTCACCAAAGAACTCGATGACAATACAGAGATTGCCGAGACTCAGAACTTCACCGCTGGTGGGATGGTCTCGGCAGCAATCGGTGGGTCCGGTGCTCCGGCCGTGGCCCAGCAGAAGGTCGAGACTTCTGAATCGCTCCAGGAAGTCGACTTCAACGTTAACCCCAGCTCGATCGATCTACCTGGCGAGAATCTGATTGGCCAGGATCTGGGCGTTGGCGAAATCAGCGGTGAAGTCGGCGCCGTGGTTGAAGGTTACGGAGCCGCGCTTTCCAGAATGACTCAGGAACTGGTTCGACTGATGCGGACTGAGAAAGTGATGGCGGTCTGGCTGTTCGACGAATCCAACAGCATGAAAGATGACCAGCAGGAGATCTCCGGAGAATTCCACAAGATCTACGAAGAGCTGGGCATCCAGTCTCGCAAAGACAACACACTGAAGGACCGCGAGCAGGTTTTGCTTACCGCGATCTGCAGTTTCGGCCAGGGTGTCCATGCTCTGACGAAGTCGCCGACGACGAACGTCAACGAAATTCGTCAGGCCATCGACAAAATTCCCGTCGACGAAAGCGGCGACGAGAATATGTTCATGGCGATTCAGGAAACGCTCAAAGAATACCTTCCCAAGGCTCGAAGTCAGAAACGGCGACTGGTTCTTATTCTTGTCAGCGATGAATCTCCGTCGGACGGCGGAGACACCAACCTCAACGACTATGGCCAGATCGAGCAGGCCATTGCGGCCTGTGAAAAAGCAAAGACTCCCGTGTACTGCATGGGTCGAGAGGCCACCTTCGGTTACCCATACGCCAGCATCCGCTGGCAGGATCCGGTTTACCACTTGAATCATTGGGTCCGGATAAACCGAGGTCCCGAGACAG
>CALDJX010000203.1 GCA_937899075.1 uncultured Planctomyces sp.
CACTTTTGCTGCCGACCATCGGTTGAGTTGACCGCTCTGGAAAAGCCGCTGGCGTCGTAAATGACGCACTGAGTTCTGTGACTTTCTTGTTTGTCCGGAATTCGTGAGTAAGCGAGTTCGCTTTTCAATCGACGTCAACCACGGCCCACCTCACTGCCGAATCGCAGAGTTTGCGAATCTCAGTCAGTGTCTTTTCGAAGCATTCCGCGACAGTCGCAGGAACAGCTTTCGCCAGGCGGGCTCTACAACAACCTTTGCAGGGAATTACTTTGAAGAATTTTGCGGAAATTGACCTCATCGCACCACTACAGCGTGCACTCGCTGATGAGAAATACGAAATACCGACGCCGATTCAGGCTCAAACAATCCCGGCCGCTCTTTCCGGCCGTGATGTCCTCGGTTGTGCTCAAACAGGCACGGGTAAGACCGCCGCGTTCGCGCTGCCGATTCTTAACCGTCTCGGCGAGCACCAGCCTCGCAGCAAACCAAACAGCCCACTGGTTCTCGTTCTGGCCCCAACTCGAGAGCTGGCCATCCAGATCGGCGACAGCTTCGCCACCTACGGTAAGCATTTGCCGCTGAAGCATGTCCTTGTTTACGGCGGAGTCAGTCAGCACAGCCAGGTGAACGCTCTGAATCGCGGAGCACACATACTTGTGGCGACTCCCGGACGGCTGATTGACCTGATGGAGCAAGGCTACATCCATCTGAACCTGCTTCAGGTGTTCGTGCTGGACGAAGCCGACCGGATGCTCGACATGGGCTTCCTGCCGGACCTGAAGAAAATCATCAAACAACTTCCTGAGAAACGACAGTCGTTGTTTTTCTCCGCGACCATGCCGCCAAAGATTGTCGAACTTTCGCAACGGCTCCTCGCCAATCCAATCAGCGTCAACGTGACGCCCGAAAAAACAAGTGTTGAGCGGATTGAGCAGCAGGTTTTCTTTGTCGAGCGAAACGGCAAGCGTGAACTGCTGAAGAAAATTCTGACAAAGCCAGACGTTGATCGAGCGATCGTTTTCTCTCGAACCAAACGCGGCGCCAACATGCTCGCTCAGAAGCTCCTGCTGGGTGGCATCAAGGCAGCGGCGATCCATGGCAACAAATCACAAGGTGCGCGTCAGCGAGCACTCGAAGCATTCCGAACCAAACAGATCGACGTCCTGGTGGCGACCGACGTCGCCGCAAGGGGCATCGACATCGACGGCGTCACTCACGTCGTGAATTACGATCTTCCCACCGAACCGGAAAGCTACGTTCACCGCATCGGCCGCACAGGCCGAGCTGGTGCTGAAGGCCTTGCGATCTCGTTCTGCACTTCCGAAGAACGTCAGGATCTGATCGCGATCGAAAAGCTGATTGGGCAGAAAGTACCGCTGGCCCCTGGACAACCGGCTCCTCAGCCCGTATCAGAGGAAAGCACTTCCGCGAGTCCTCAACGACGATCGGGACGAAACTCCCGGTCTGGTCGATCGGGTCAGGGACAATCACGAGCCGGGCAAGCGGCAACGACTTCAGGATCACAACGGACTGCAGGTCGCGGTTCGACAGAAGCATCGGCAACCGACGGTAAACCGAAGCAGCGTCGACGCCGCAAGGGAACGCGAGGACGGCAGCAATCAGGTCAGGCGACCGGCTGACCCGCGACTCGTTCCGAAAAGATCATTGAGCCCCGTCGAAATTCAAGGAGAAATCCCATCGCAAAGAATCAGAATACATTCGCCAAGCGTCAGCGAGAGATGGAAAAGAAGACCAAGGCAGAGGATAAGCGTGCTCGCCGCCTGAAACAGAAGGAAGACTCAGAAGCCGGAACTGGACCGGACGAAGAGAATTCAACAGACGAGCATCCTCAGCCGACTCAGGAAGAACTTGACGGACTCTTCTAAGCACCCTGGAAGCTCCTGTCGAAAACGTCCCCGAGAGGCTCGACATCAGCAACCCCCATAATCCACGTGTGGTCCACGGAGCGTGAATGTTTCACGCATCGTTGGCGGCACAAAATTTTCGAGAGCATTGGAACACGACAATGGC
This sequence comes from uncultured Planctomyces sp., assembly GCA_937899075.1. Taxonomy (GTDB): domain Bacteria; phylum Planctomycetota; class Planctomycetia; order Planctomycetales; family Planctomycetaceae; genus JABMPE01. Next base: position 2,032 of record CALDJX010000203.1, read on the forward strand.
TGAAGGAACGATTAAGAGAATTACTGACAAAGGATTTGGTTTCATCGAAGATGGCACCGGAACCGACATGTTCTTCCACAGCTCTGCTGTAGAAGGAATTGATTTTGAAGCACTTCGAGAAGGACAGCAGGTTTCCTTCAACGCTGGCAGTGGCCCAAAAGGCCCGCGAGCCGAGAACGTTCGACCTGTCTAATTCGCTCGATTGATTGCTGATTATCAAGCGACCGAGACTCAAAACATCGGGAACTTCGCGTTCCCGATGTTTTTTTTGCGCGCAGACACAGCCGGTCGAGATTCACGCTGGCGGGATGCAAAACCGCCCCCACCATGGCTCCGAAGATTTTTGCGGCGAGTCGACGGAATGTTCCACAGCGTTCCGAACAACTAGGCCAGAAGTTCGTCGAGAACTTTCGCTTCGTAAACATCCGTGAGACGTTCGTCGCGACCGTTGTGGTTCCACGTCAGAGATTCATGGTTGAGGCCCAGCAGTTGTAGAATCGTGGCGTGCACGTTCGCCGTCTGACATCGCTTCTCGACAGCTCGATAGCCGAAATCGTCCGTCGCTCCGTAGTGCTGGCCGCCTTTAATACCGCCGCCGGACATCCAGATGCTGAATCCGTACGGGTGATGATCCCGTCCGTAAGCGATCTTTGTATTCCGTTGTTCCGCGCCTGGCGTACGGCCGAATTCGCCGCCCCACAGAATCAGCGTTGAATCCAGCAGGCCTCGACGTTTCAGGTCCGCGAGTAACGCTCCGACCGGTTGGTCCGTCCGCTGGCAGCACTTTTTCGTACCCTCGTTATTATTCGAGTGGGTATCCCAGGGCTGTCCCGACATGAACAGCGAGACAAATCGAACGCCTCGTTCCACCAGCCTGCGAGCCATCAGGCATCTCGTGCCGTACGACTTCGTCGTGGCGTTGTCCAAACCGTAAAGCTTCTGCGTTTCTGCGGTTTCCTGCGACAGGTCCAGCGCGTCAGTCGCAGCCAACTGCATTCGCCCGGCCAGTTCGAACGTCTCGATGCGGGCTTCGAGTTCCAGTTCTCCCGGCCGCTCGGCAAGATGCTTTTCGTTGAGCTGCCTGAGCAGATTTGCCCGTGCACGTTCGATCGCCGGCGGGCGAGGTTGCTTCGGTTGCAGATTCAACACAGGACTGCCCTGCTCACGAAACACCGTTCCCTGATACCGAGGCGGCAACCAACCGCTCGTCCAGTTGCGAACGCCGTTGACCGATGCCCCGCCTGGATCAGGCAGAGCGACAAACGCTGGCAGGTTTCGATTCTCAGTCCCCAGTCCGTAGGCCGCCCACGATCCCAGCGTCGGTCGTCCGCCGGTCGTCATCCCCGTTTGAGCCATCCAGATCGCCTGCTCGTGATTCCGGTGTTCGGTAAACATGGATCGAATGACCGCAATGTCGTCAGCGTGTTCTGAAACGAACGGCTGAATCTCCGAAAATTCCAGACCGCTCTGCCCGCATTTGTGAAACCGAAATGGCGACCCCATCAGATTCTTCGTTCGCTTTTCGTCATCAGCCACTTCGTCTGGTGGTGCCGTGTCGTCGAACCGGTTGAGCATCGGTTTCGGATCCAGCAGATCCATGTGACTCGGACCGCCGTGCATGTAAAGCTGAATTACCGCCTTCGCCTGAGGCTGAAAATCCGCTGACCTCTTCGGCTTGATCCCGGCGGCAATTGACGACTCGTTCAGCAGAGTCCCCAGTGCAAGGCCACCGAATCCGGACCCGAGCCGGGTCAGTACATCGCGTCGTGACGGAAGATCGAATTGATTCATCATTCAGTCCACGTAAATAAACTCGTTGGCACTCATCAGCATGTGACAGAGATCGGCCAGAGCCTTATGACGGGCATCGGTGACCACCTCCGTCTTCACTCGATCAGCTTCGGCATGCTGGTTGAGGTATCTCAATCGTTGTGCAGCGAAAAACTCCGACAACACTTCGTGCTCGGCGGGTCTGGCCTCTCGGGAAAACGCAGTCAGCACCGCTCGCCCAACAGGATCGCTCGCCGCTTCAGCCTCGACACGACGAGCAAAAACAGAGGCAGCACGAATCGTCGCGTCACTATTGAGCATCGTCAGCGCCTGCGTCGACACCGTCGACGTGCTCCGTTGCGTGCAGTTCACAGAGATCGTCGGCTGGTCAAAAACTTCCAGCATCGTTTCCGGATTCAGCCGAAGCAGCTTCACGTAGATCGATCGCCGATTCTGATCCTGACCGGCCGGCACAATGACCTCGCCGTCCTTCTGCCGGGCGACGGATTGCGCCGACCCGAACATTGGAGCGTTCAGACTTCCGGACGTGGCGAGCAGCGCATCGCGCAACGGCTCCGCTTCCAGTCGCCGCATCGTCTGCCTCCATAGAAGTCCGTTGTCCGGATCAACTTTTTCGCAAGCAACTCGATGCTCGGCAGTCGCCCGCGAACTTTGCCGCCACGTGTTCGAATTCAGAATCAAGCGATGAAGATGTTTGACACTCCATCCGCTGCGAACGAACTCGGTGGCCAGCCAGTCGAGCAGATCCGGATGCGACGGCGAGGCGCCGGACACTCCGAAATCATCTGGAGTCGCCACAATGCCCGTTCCGAAATGGTGCATCCAGATTCGGTTGACCATCACGCGAGCGGTCAATGGATGTTCCGGCTGAGTCAGCCAACGCGCAAACGCCAGCCGCCGACCGCTGGTCTTCGCTTCAGTTTGCGGACCCGACCATTCGAACGGCTGCGGCGCCGCGATTGTCGAAATCACTCCCGGCTCCACCAGCGGTCCTGGCGTGAGCGCGTCGCCTCGCAACAGGACAGGAGTCGTCACTTCCCCCGGCTGGTCGTACAAAGCTCGCACCTCGTCAAAGAGCAATCGTCTGCCTTCTTCAGCAGCGATCTTTGCGTTGAGGTCTTTCGTCCCCTGCGCGAACTCGGCGTATTTCGTAATGGCCTCATCGAGTTCCTTCCCCTGAGGTCGCAGCTTCTTTTCAAACTTCCCAGCGAGGTACTTCTGAACTTCGGACCGGGATTCAGACTTCGCATTCAGTGCCAATTTAACGTCTTCCCGAAGCTCTTCCGGCAGCATCGCCAGTCGATCGTCGAAAACTCGATCGGTAAACGTGTTCTTCAACGCTGCCTGTTCTGCCTTCAGAACCTTGATGGCGGCATCGACTTCGGCATTCTTTTCTGCAGCCGCATCCTTCTGCCGTTTCGAGGCGATCGGCAGGCGGCGATTCATCTGCGGTATCCATTTTTCCGTGCGATACGCGGTCGTAAACACTGCCTGCATGCGGTAGTAGTCAACCTGCGGAACCGGATCGAACTTGTGGCTGTGACACCGTGCACACTGGACTGTCAGTCCCATCGTCGACGAACACACAATCTGCAGCGTGTCGAACAGCGTCGGGTAGAAATACTGAGCCGCCGCGTTCTTGATCGAGCTGAAATCCGGTCGGCTTGGATCCGCGGCAGTCCGCAGAAAGCCGGTCGCGATGATTCCTTCGACGACGTCGTCCGGAAGTTGTTCTTCGTTCTCGAAGGCCGCCCAGTAATCGGTCAATTCATCGCCAGCAATCTGTTCCTGCAGAAACCTGTCGTATGGCTTGTCGCTGTTGAAGGCTCGAATGACGTAATCGCGATATCGCCATGCCAGCGGCAATGCTCGATCCTCATTGAGTATCCCTGCCGACTCGGTGAATCCAGCCACGTCCAGCCAGTGCCGCGCCCATCGCTCACCGTACTGCGGGCTGGCGAGCAGTCGATCAATCATTCGTTCGTACGCCCCCGGGCCGTCGTCGGCGATGAACCGCTCGACTTCATCGGGAGTTGGCGGCAGTCCGATCAGGTCGAACGATGCTCGCCGCAGCAGAGTCAGACGATCGGCCGGTAACGATGACGTGAGACCGCGCTTCTCGAGTTGTCTCAGCACAAAAGCATCGATCGGATTCTGCACACGATCACGCTGCCGCACGTCGGGAACGACCGGTCGAACGGGTGGCCGGAACGACCAGAGGTCCGCATCGGTGACATCGTCAGAGCGATCGACTGCCGCCGCGTTGCTGACCCCACTGGCTCCGTCGTTGATCCATTTGCGGATCAGCCCTTTCTCGTCGGCGGTCAGTTTCTGTCCAACGGGCGGCATCCTGTCGGAGCTGACCATCTCGTACAGCAGACTGAACTCCGCTGCGCGAATTCGCAGAGCCGCTCCGGACTTGCCTCCGGTCAGCAGCGAGGCCGGGCTCGTCAGGTTCAGACCGGCTTTCGGTTCGACACCGGCGTGACACCGAATGCACTTTGCCTTGATGATCGGCAGGATGTCTTTTTCGAAAGTCAGCTCACCCTTCGGAGCGTCCGCCGCTCGAACTTCCGACAACTGCTGCAAATTCGTCGACAGAATGCAGACCAGCATTGCGAATGCAGTTTTTCTGAAAGCACGTCTCATCCAGAAACTCCGTGAGTTGAGTGAACGTCTTCCGCCATCGAAGCCGTTCGTTAATCATGACCTGGATTCGCCATTCAGGAAACACGGACCGGGCAATCCGACGAAACGAACTTTTCGATGCTGGAACTCCGGTCTCGAAACTTCGTCATGATTCGAACCCGAGAACGAGATGGGCGAAGCCTGATCGACTCGCCAGCCAACATCGGCACCCACCTGCTGATCCGTCGCGAAGAACTCCTCTACTTCATCTTCATCGCGAAATTACGAGTTTCAGCCTGGCGACACGACTCCACCCGGCATCGCGCGGCGCGATTTCCGATTCGGCAAGCTCTGCCGATTCTACGAATCATCCGCTTATGGAAGTTGCTTGACGATACTGCATCGCGATGCGAGGCAACTTGTCGATGAGAACAACGGCGTCTGTTCTGCCGAGTTTCGTTTTGCCCATCCCCCACTCTGACAGCGATCAAGCATGCTTCTGATTTCCTACGCCAACGCGAATCAACGAGAGCAACTAACTCACGACGAAACCGGGCCGGTCGAGTTCGGCCGCAGCCCGGCCATGACCGGCGCGCGGCATCAGGTGCTGATTGACGATTTCGTTTCCCGCGACCAGCTCTTGATCGAACAGTTCGATCCGGACACGGTGCGGGTTCAAAACGTCAGCCATAAGGTGCCTGTAACACTTGCCGACGGGACCGTCATTGGCCCCGGATCCGAATTGCTGCTGAATATGCCGGTGCGACTGACAACTGGCCGAACCCACATCGAGGTGCAATCTCCGTCGGCGACTGGCAGCCACGGGTCATCCATGCGAACAATTTCAGCTCCCGTTTCGTCCAGGCAAACTCCTGGAGCGTTCAAGCTTGACGGAGTGCCCGACAGCACCACACTCGTCGGCTGGTTCGAAACGCTCGTCAATATTCAAAAGGCAACTCCAGGTTCCGACGCGTTCTACAACCAGACCGCCCGCGCCATCGTCGACCTGATCGGCCTCGACTGCGGACTGGTCCTTCTGCGTGACGGAAACGATTGGAAGATCCTGTCGGGTCACGCCGCGAATCCCGATGTCTCGCTGCATTTCAGCAGGACGATTCTGCAGAACGTCATTGACGAAGCACGCACGTTCGTACTGGATGACGACCCGGCCACTGCAGTCGAAAGTCTGACGAACGTTGAATCTGCGGTCGCATCGCCAGTCTTCGACTCGAGCGGTAAGGAAATCATTGGAGCAATCTACGGCTCTCGACAATCCAGCGTGATGACTGCCGCCACCGGAATTCGAGATCTCGAAGCTCAACTTGTTCAGGTCATCGCTTCCGTCGTTGGTACCGGCCTGGCGCGAGTCCAGAGCGAAACCGAAGCCGCCCGACGCCGTGTCCAGTTTGAACAATTCGTTTCGCCGGTCGTCGCCCGGGAACTCGATCGCGATCCTGGACTGCTCGGCGGCCGCGATCGCGAGATTTCCGTCCTGTTTGCTGACATTCGCAACTTCTCTCGACTGTCCGAAAGAATCGGTGCCGAGAATGTCTGCCGCCTGGTTCAGTCAATCATGAACCGACTCAATGCCTGTGTGCGGGAATTTGATGGGACGACGGTCTGTTATCTCGGTGACGGTTTGATGGCGATGTGGAACGCGCCCGTCGACCAGGTCGATCATCCCCTCCTCGCCTGCAAAGCTGCATTGGCCATGCAGGCTCAGCTTCCGGACCTCAACAAAGAATGGGGCGAGAAGCTCGACACCGAACTCGGCATCGGCGTCGGAGTGAACACCGGCGTCGCGAT
>CALDJX010000204.1 GCA_937899075.1 uncultured Planctomyces sp.
CAGAGCAGGCATTCGGTCCGGCTGGCAAAGTGCCATGTCTGAGAACGATACCCGCTGGACGACGATGAGTCGGGCACCGTGAACGACCGGTCAATCGCTTTCCCGTCCGAAAGCACAGCGTCTGTCTGGTCAGCGTTCCAGAGGTAGCTGTAAGCTCGCCACTCGCCCTTGTGTCGATGGAGAATTTGTGTTTCCAGACGTTGCTGAATCGCAAAATCTGACGATGTTTCCAGCTGGATCGTCTTGCCCAGAACCGTACCGTCAGGAAAGCTCCACTCGCCCTTCAGGTTTCCTTTCTGAACGTTATTGATCTCGTGGACGCCGACCGTGGCTGAACCTGGCAGCGCGAGAAAACGCTGCGCGGTTGTTCCGTCCTCCCAGGGAGCGGCGTTCACATCGTACGGAATCACGCCGCGTGCCAGAGCCAGCTTTTCAACAGATGAAAACAGTCCGGTGTCACTGAGGCTTCGTGGAAACGCGGAAACAGTTCCAACTTCCGGATTGTCAATCAGCCGGTTGATCGACCCATCGAACCCAACAACGAAAAGTTCGCGATCGAAATTCTGCCCGAAACAAATGACCTGAATCGGAGTCCCGAGCAACTCAACCGGTTTACCGGGGTCAGCAGCGTCGCCATCGAGTCCCCAGATTCGGCCAGTCACGTAGTCGCCATAAACGTAAGTGCCGACGAGATTCTTCAGCCGAGTACCTCGATAAACATAACCGCCGGTAACAGACTTGGATTCGGTGTGTGCGTGAGCGGCGGTCGGCGGCACGATGGGAGTCGGGCCGCGTGGAAAGTCGGGGTTCACCGACTGCGTATGTTCAAGAATGCTCCATCCGTAGTTGGCTCCGCGCTGGACGCGATAAACCATCTCCCACATTTCCCAGCCAACATCGCCGACCCACAAATGTCCGGTCAGCTGGTCGAAAGCCATTCGCCAGGGATTGCGATGCCCGTAAGTCCAGACTTCGCCTCGTGCGTCGTCGACTCCGACGAACGGGTTGTCGTCGGGGATCGAATAAGCGAGCTCGCCAGATGGATGATCGACGTCAATCCGCAGAATGGATGCCAACAGGTCGCTGATGTCCTGTCCGGTGCCTTGCGGATCCGGCGGAAACGGAGGAGCCGCGTCTCCCGTCGAGATATACAGCAGCCCGTCTTTCGGACCGAACTGCAACGACCCGCCGTTATGGCCACCTGCCTGCCAGGTAATGATCTGCTGTTCTGATGCGGCGTCAATCTTCAGCGGATCGACTGACGTCACCGTGAAGCGGGAAACGCTCGTCCCGTGCGGATCGCCAGGCTTTTTGATGTACGCGATGAAGCAATGTCGATTGTTTTCGAAATCCGGATGAAAAACGAAGCCGTAGGATTTCGTCGCGCCTTCGATCGATTCTCTTAGATCAAGAGCGACGTCCGCTTCCACTGGATTCCCCGACTGTGAGAACGAAAGAATTCTGCCATCGACTTCGACGACAAGCATTCGGTCTGTGCCCGGCACCGGAAGCAACTCAACTGGATTCTTAAATGTCAGTTGGGGAAAGACGCGTTCCAGCACGTACGGCGAAGGCGGCTCCGGCATACCGACCATCCGCGACGTCGACCATGCAACGCGTTTATCAATTCCGAACGGCTTCTCGTCAGCCTGCGTTAGTCCCGGACCACCGAAGAGCAAACACACAATCAGGAATGCCGGCGTCTGCCGAGTTACGCACACCGCTGCGGACAATGATCTATTCAAAGCACTCGCTCCGTTGAATGTGTTGTCAGACACCTTTGCCAGAATCACGCACGCAACTGAATCATCACGAGACGCCAGCGTCCTGCACAGCTTTAACGACAGCGTCGTGCAGCGGACCGTTGGAGACAACAACGCCGCGGTTCTGAGTCAGCTCGTGCCCCTGCGTGAAATCGAGTGGCTTGCCGTTAATGTCAGAGACTGTGCCGCCAGCTTCCTGAACAACCAGCGCACCGCCGGCGTGGTCCCAGATTTTTTCCTGATACGCCTTGCGCGTCGGTAGGCGAAGATAAATGTCGGCCTGCCCTCGCGCAACAACCGCGTACTTCGCCTGGCTGTCGAGCCGAACCGGTTCTTTCGTGATTCCCAGCGACTCGGCAATCTGAGCGGAACGGCTGTGCGAGCTGTGGCCGGATTCGACAGACTCGCATAGCCGGGCATCCGGCCAGTCAACCGTGGCTCCAGTTTGAATTTTCGTCGCATCAGCCAGGCTGAAATCGGCGTCTTCGATCGAAACAACAAACGCACCCGCACCGCGAACGGCAAAGAGCAATGAGCCGGGCGACAATTCGTCTTCCGGATCGAGCGGAAGATTCGGGCAACCGACTGCGGCGACCGTGAGTTCACCGTCAACGATCAAAGCCAGCGAGATCGCGTACTGCTGGCCTCGCAGAAATCCTTTCGTTCCGTCAATGGGATCGAGGGTCCAGAATCGGGAACCAGCGGAACCGTTACCGTGGTCGATCCATGAGCAAACTTCTTCGGCAGTGGTTGAGACGTCGATCGCGGCCAGCTCTTCCAGAATTCGGTCAACAAATCCTGCGTTCTCTACGCCGCGTAATTCAGCGGCGTCTTCCTCCCCGACGATCGGATCGTCGGGGAACGCTTCTTTCAACGCGTGACAAATAACCGCCTGGCTGGCGTAATCAGCGATCGTGACGGGGCTCCGATCCTGCTTCTCAAGGACGTCGTCGGTAATTTGCTTCTGCACGGCCTGCGTGACGCGAGCAGCCTGTCGAACTGCGGCAATTGCCGTCAGCAGTTCCTTCTGATATCCGTCCATGATTCGAATTCTTCTCCTACCGCGAGTTACTTTTTGAAATCCAGCCTTCGCCATCCATGTGTTTTCGAGCGACGCGGTAAGCCCTCTGACGGACTTCGTCACTGTCGAGCCTGGTTAGCTCACCGCCAAAAGTTCACCCTCATCGATGTTTAGTCGTCAAACTTCGGGAGGGACAGTTCGATCGGAGCATCCTCGACTCGCAGCAACACTCGGATAAAAGATTCCTGCTGATCCGGCTTCAACGCTTTCCCGTCGAGCAGAAGCGTTGCTGAAGGGACACTTACTCTTCCGAATAGAACAGCTCGGTCCAGCGGCATACTGTCGGACATTTCACGCTCGGAAAAAGCGTTGTTCAGCAGCCCGGTGTAATCACGGCCGCCAGCCAGCTTGTAGAAGGTGATCATCCTGACGATGGCCTGCAGATCTGTCGCTCGGCGATCCCACTCGACATGAGTATGCTCGAACTCGTCGCCGCTGCTGCCCGTACTTTTCCGACCAGTCTTCTGAAATCTGGCCCCCGTCAGAAAACTTCGCAACTCGCGTCCACCGGTTGTTTTTCCGGTCGACGACCACACAACTCCAGGTTCGATCGCAGAGCTGCCAAGTAGATCTTCGCTCTTCAGGAAGTCGTGAAAGTAGATGCGGTTTCCATAGACGAGCACCCAGTCTTCGATCGGGCCAGGGAGCTGGTGAGTGAACGTGCTGTCTCGTGAAAGATGCCCGGTGCCGGCCTGCTTGAGGTTCAGGTCGAACAGGTCTGGCGAAACGGTAAACGTTGCCGACGATGCAAGAATGCGATCCGACGCGGCGGAAATCGGCAGATTCTCGATCGCCGCCAGCCCTTCCGAGAATCGATACCCCGCACCGCCCAGGTTCAACCCAGCCGCTCGATACATGCCGCCGAAATTCGACTCCGGAGCGGCGATCCAATGCAGCCATCCCGTCGATGGTTGCAGACTCGACAAATCATCGGAAGCAGCCGCTGCTGCCTGGCCCTTCGACAACGCTTGCGAATCGTGCTCGATTTGAACCCGGTATCGCCGATGCTCAGGACTGTAAACTGTCGACCAGACCGCCTGCCGTACGAAACCGCTGCCAGCATCCAGATCGATCAGCTCACACATTCTCGATCGAATGTTCTGGCCATTGGCTCCGCCAGCGACGGAGCTCGCCAGCAATCCGGCGCCGACAACAATCGCGGGAAACGTCAGCCACGTCAGACCGGGCCGCTTCAGCAGGCGATGCACGAGGAAGTAATCCAGCGGGCCGATGACAAGAAGGAACAGCAGAACCAGCCCCAGAACGCTCAGAGTCGATCGTTCACCAACCTGTGGAATTGTCTCCATGCCGATTTGAAATTGAGTCGCCAGCTCTGTGATCCCGGAATGCGAAATCCTTTGACCGGCAGAGTCCTCATCAATCGCGACCGGAGGCAGATCAGCAACGGTTGCCACAAAGTTGTCGAGCGCTCGCCAACGGGAAAGCGGTGGACGATCGAGGTCAACTCCCAGAATCGTGATGCGACCAAACCCGTGCGCTGATCGCGTCAGAAGCGAACCTTCGACTCCGACAACAAGGTCTGCGCCGTCTCGTGACTTGTTGATTGATCCCTTAATCCTCGCTGCAATCGGGATGCGAAAACTGCTCTTTGCGTAAGCTTCCAAACCACTCAGGTCGCTCAACGAAGAAGCGACGACTTCCTGATCGTCCAGTAGCCAGGCGGCAATCGGACTGCTGGTCAGTTCTTCGACGCGAGTTCCAACAACGGCGACGACGTGTCCACCGTTTCGAACCCATTGATCCATCGCGGCCGACTGTTCTGCAGTCAGGTCAAAGTCGCCAGCCAGGAACAGCGTGCTGGTTGCAGACCAGGCTCTCCAGCGAGTTGGCAAGTCGCTCGACTTAAGTGAGGTGAAGTGAACGCCTCGCTGAGTAACTGCCTTCTGAAATGACTGCTGATCCGACTTCCCCTTAGCGCTGCCGCCAATGGTTCCGGCGACCGTCCAGATTGGAACGGTGTGCTGGACGATCGTGAAGTCTGTCGCCTGGGAAGCAGACTCCGACGACGAAAGCCGACGAGAAGCAAGCACGTTGCCATCCAGTGAAACGACTTTGAGCGTCACCGTCTCTGCGAGCCTGCCCGGCATGAAAAATAACTCAGCAGCCGTCTCGCGATTCGCAGCGAGTTTGAGATTGGTCGATGGAAACGTCGCGGGATTGCCGGTCGGATCAGCAGCGGTTGCCTCGACGCGACACTCAACGGATTCCGTCGAAACAAGCTGCACCTTCAAACGCGTCCAGACGCCCGGCCGAGTCACCTGACCAATGCCGACCTCGACCGACTCGATCGAAACATCCGCTCGGGCAGACGCCACAAGACAGGACAGGAATGTGAAAACGCTCAGCAGAAAATAACGTGACGAAAATCGCGAAGACATGCGGTAAAAACTCCGACCAGGCGGGCAGCGAGAGCCCGGCATTCTAGCTCGGATCGTCCAGCAGTCGTAGGGTTCGGCGGCGGGAAAGGCGAGTTGTGACGCGGGTTTCACATCGTTCGCAAACCCTCGCACCGAGTGGCGACCGGGCGGTTTCGGAAGTTTGTTAACCCGATTGCTCATCGTCGGGCTTCTCGCCCCAGTTGCCGAATTGGGACGGTGAACCGTCACCAGGTGCACCGGAATTGTCGTTTGCTGATTCGTCCGGTGTCACGTTCCAGGAAACCAAGATGCTTCGAACAATGCCCCACCCGACGAAAGCGGGAATAACCCCCAGGACAGGTGGCAGTGCAAAGTTTGCTTTGCTGCCAAAAAACAATCCAAGGGCACCCAGAATGATCAATAAGGCACCGAGTAATCCTGCCAGAACCGCACAGAAACGATCGAATCCGCTCATTCGTCTTTCCCCCAAAGAGGTCTGAATCTTCCAGTCAGTTTGCTGTTCGACCGCTCAACGCGGAATTCCATCGAAAGATCAGAGTGCATCGCGGGGTTGCCCTGCGACGGCGATAACGAAACAAGGCCCGACGCGAAAGCGCGCCGGACCTTGTTATCTGAAAGTCGTCTGTCATTCATCAGGCCGGTGGTCTCGGAGAGCCAACAGTCTGAATCAACCGTCGCTTACTGGAATCTTCGCAGCGCGTAACTGGCTCCACGCCAGGCTGACAGTTCTCGTTTGTTAGTCTTCAAGGCCTGCTCGTAGTTCGACGCAGCATCCTGGTTCTTGCCCTGAGCCAACTGCTGCTCGGCGATGAAGTAGCGAGCTTCACACATTTGAGCGGTCTCAATTTCCGGCGTGCTCTTGTCGACTCGAGCGGCCAGTTCTTCGGCTGGGATGTCGCCCATGTTGAAGAGGATGACCCAGTCGATCCAGTCGCGTTCATTTTCTTTTCGTGCTCGGCTGGACTGTGCGATGCCCGTTGCTTCCGCTTTGCGACCGGAACGGATCAGCGTCCAGACTCGCCATGGGTTAATGAACCGGGCGGTCGAGTCCATCTGCACGACCTTGTTGAATTCGAGAATCGCTCCGGCGTAGTCCTTACCGAAGTAGCGAGCGAAGCCGGCATCAACATGAGCGGCAACATCTTCCGGAGTCTTCTGAATGATCAGATCAAAATCGCGAGCGGCGTCCTGCCACTTGCCCTGCACCAGTCGCGAAGTTCCGAGCAGCGACTGCACGGCTGGTTGATTCGGGTTGAGCTGAAGTGCTGCCGCGAAGTCTTTTTCGGCTTCGGCTGGCCGACCACCCTGTAACCAGGTGTAGCCTCGGTTTGTCAGAGCGATGTCGTACTTTGGATTCTTCTGAAGCGCCGCGGTGAATGCTCGAACGGCTTCGTTGTAACGTTTCAGATTCTGGTAAAGCATGCCGAGATTGTTGTAAACCAGCGGTTCTTCGGGGAACGCTTTGATCGCGGCGCTGTAAGCCTGAATGGCTTCGTCGTTCCGTTTGGTTTCCGTGTAGAGATCGGCCATCGCCATGTAAGAGGCGATGTGTTTCGGATTGGCGGCCAGAGCCGAGTTGAAGTCCGCAACGGCGGCGTCAGTCTGCTTCATGGCCGCTTTGGCCAACGCTCGTTGATAGTAGACATTCGACTTTTGCTCGGCGGTAATGCCAGCCTGCGGCAGCAGTTGATCTGCAATTCCGACAGCGACCTGAGCGTGGCTCGACTGATCTTCGATCCGAGTCAGATTGGTCATGCCGTAGAGGTACGGCAGGTAGTAGTTGAATTCAGGCGTGGTCGCGACAGAGATCGCCGTTCGAGCATCGGTAATTCCTTCTCGAATCATCACGGCATCGCCCATGATGATCGCGAGCTCAATCTTCGCGCTGCCTCGCAGGTGCAGAGCGATGTTGTCCTTCTCGTTGGCCGTGATGATCGGCGTCGTGGCGTCGATGACGCCCTGCCAATTGCCCACGTCGTAGGCCTTGGTCGCGGCCTGTCGCTGAGCTTCGTGAGCGGGATCCGGGTCTGCGAACGCGGTCGCAGAAAGAGCCAACAATAACGCTAAAGACGTCGAAAACCTCATACTGGAGTCCTTTCCCGTACGGAGGGAAGCCCTGCCAATTCAGGCAAAGGGCACCATACCACGGCTCAGGCCTCTCATGATCAGGCCTGAAATCCGATACACAATCTTCCATGCACGCGGTCCTTCCGCGCGTCGATTAGCCGGGCGTTATACTGACTCGCCAGATCCGCTGCTATATGTGTTTTTGAGTGGGCGAGACGGCCATTCTTTCCGGAGTTTCAGTAGGGCCGGTTCCTACCGGCCGGGCGATAGATTGGCCGGTAGGAACCGGCCCTACAGTCACTGCTACTCGTGGCAGGCGAGGGCTGCCTGGGCGTCGGCCAGCTCTTCGTCGCGGCGGTGGTAGCCGCAGTCCTGGATCAGCCTGTCCGCGCGGTCCAGGTCCTCGCGCGGCGAGCCCCACGGGTAGGCTCCGTGTTCGTTCTGCAAACCGTTGGGAAGAAGTCCCAGCCGGGCCCGCGTGAGCAGCACGTCGGTCTGGTGCAGTTTCATCGAGCCCCGCTCGGCAATCTCCCAGGCCTCGTCCAGATCCTCGATGGCTCCCGGGACATCCCCCGTCACCTGCCGCCACCACGCCCGCGTCAGCAGGCCGAGTGGGAGGATTGAGGCTTCGTTACCATCGCGAAGTCCATCTACTGCGGCGACGAGGTGCTGCCCGGCCACGTCCAGAGCTTCCGCGTTCGAATCCTGCGGGCCGGGAGGATCGGCCAGCCAGCGATACAGAGCCGCGCGGGCCAGAGTCAGATGGTCCAGCCCAATGGCAAGCAGCAAGTTATGAGGAGTCACCCAAGTCAGCGTTTGCGTCGCCCGCTCGGTGACATGGTCGCAGTCCGTCACATGGTCATGCTGGCCAGGACCGTCGTTCCCCAAACGCTGGAAGCCCGTGCGACTCCCAGCCTGTGAGTTTTTGAGTGGATTGCAGGTTTCCCTTCACCTCATCGAG
>CALDJX010000205.1 GCA_937899075.1 uncultured Planctomyces sp.
CGTCCGGGACGCGGCCTTATTCCCTGTTCGCTGAACCGACTGAAATTGCGGCGTGGACGCAATATTTTGGCGAGCCCGTACGGTCAAAGAACTGTGCGCCGTGAAAGTCGGCGATTCCCAATGGGTGTAATTCCCATCCGGCGACGGGTCGCTCCAGCCGGTAGCAATCGGAGCGGCGGAGGAGGTAACAAATCCGTCGAAGCCTCTGATGTAACGGATCGCCTTGGGCGATCCAGCGAGCTGGCAGGCCGGAATACGAGTGAACGTTGAGCAGGCCTCGAAAGACCAAGTTGTGGGAGCCGACCTGTCAGTTTTTCAGGGAAGGCCGCCGCTGGAAGGGGAAGAAGCGACATTCGCACCCAGCCAGTTCCACCGGGGTAGTGACGCTGGCATGTCAGTACACGGGAATCGACCGGAACACGGGAAGCCCCGGCGGTGAAAGGTCGTGTCTTTCAACCAGCACTCCGCGAGGAGCAGGCTGGGCCGTATGGGGTGGCGGACAGGCCCGTAGTACTGTTGATGCCGGGTAACGCCGGTGGAGGGAAGGGGCCTGACTTCTGTCGGGTTACTGGAAGCGACCAAGAGTCCGGAGATTGGCGATGCCTATCCACTCCATTCATTGATTCGGCGGTCACGGAAGGAACTCTACTTGTCAGCGAAGACATGGAGCATCTCGGAGTCACAACCGAAATTCAGGCGACGTGTCGTGTGCTGGTTCGTGAAGACAGTCGGAAAGCCGGATGCGGGAAAACCGCACGTCCGGTTTGATGAGGGGGAGACGTGGAAACGGAGCAGGGTGGGGCTAGTGAGGCACCGGCAGACGAAAGGGCCGGCAACAGATAGGCCACACCTACACCACCGCGCCACCTCCCTACTCTACCAGCCGAATTCAACGTGCCGCATTTCACACGATTTTCGACTCGCTAGATTTTGCCATTTCAGCCGACTGATTTCATTCGCCAGCCGTCGAGACGTAGCCGAGATCGGCTGTCGACAACATCAGTCCCTTCAAACAGTCCGGATGCTACATGCCAACTGACAGTTATGGACAGCCGAGAGACTGGCAATCCACGATCAAGAACTACACCAGGTCGCGCAAACCGAGAGCAGGGAGCAAATTCCAGTTGAATCATATTGATTACAAAAAGCAGCAGGATTTGCTCGCTATCGAGTTAAACTGTTCGCGGTTTCGGCGATCGCCGCTTTAGGTAGCACCAGACTGCTGCAGATGAGGAGCTTGCGACGTTGGTCACTTTGATCGGAAGACGGTGGATAATCGGATCGTTGCACGATTCAGAAACTTAGATTCTCAGCAGTAAATGGCGCAGACGGGTTTCCACCAAGCACTCGCTTAAGAATGTGATTCATTGTGACTGGATCATTGTCAAAGCCGCCATGTGACTCACTAGCAGTCTCGCGTGATCCCACACCTTGACTGTACACAATCTTGAGTCGGCTACTGGTCGGTACTAGATTCGAGAACTTCTGCATCCCCAACAGTGGTACCTCTCTTTTTTCTTCAAACGCATTGGAAACGAGATACAACAGCGATTTTCGATACACTTGAGCTACGTTGTCATCCTGCTCAAGTTTTTCCGAAAGGTTGTAGATCACAAGCTTATCAATTCCGAATCCGCCAGTCTTCAATAAAGGCTTGAAGTGAGTCTTGTAGAGATCGATTGTTGCCGCAGGAGCCAGCAGACTAACTGTCGAAATTCTCGTCTCGACTCCCATCTTGTCCAGGGCCTGAAGCATGTGTGCAAGAAGCATCGCTCCAGTACTGTGCCCAACAAGGTGAATCTTCTTCTGGTGAGCATCGGGACTTTGCATTGCACTGAGAAATGCTCTCATGGTCTGTCGGCCCGGTCGAGAATTTGAACGAAATGACGCAGCCGCATCTGATTTCATTTCCCGCCAGAGTGCTCTGCCGGGTCTTCGTGTGATTCCTTCAACTCGACGATCCCACCAGTCGCTGAATCCACCAGCAAGTGCTTCCGCATTCGATTTCTTTCCGAGCACCAGGTCTTTGATCTCTTCCATAAGCCCCGTGTCGTACATGAAATGGAACGGATAAACGCCGTTCTGCTTGAAGGTGTTCTTCATCGCCGCAATTCGAGTTGCCGAAGCCTTTGGACTATTCAGACCACCGTGAGCATAGACCAACAGGTGGTCATATTCCGGACGCCTCGCAGTGAACTTTGCGGTCTCTTTGACATCCTGTAACGTGCTCCAGTAGCGTCCTTCGTCGTGAAACCGCCCATCATCAATATGTACAAAGTGCCCTGCAATTTCATCACGTCGTGGCGATGACCAAAAGAATTCGGCAGTACCGGTATCTGACCGATTCGCCGGTTCGCGACCCCATAGTTGAGGAGTGGGTAGGGTCAATCGAACAACCCATGCGTCATTGACGTTGTCATGCCAGTCTTCGTATTTCCAGAGAGCGATCCCGTTATCGCCCCAACTCTTGCCCCATGAATTCTGAACAAGGAATCCATCTGATGTGTATCCAACAATCGCGAATGCGTGTCCTCCGATTGAATCCTTGTGCTGCTTGATAACCCCACTTCTGGTCGCCGCTTTTGACCATCCCTTATGCACGTTGGCAGAACAGTACACCGCACCGACTTCGTTTAAAGCGGCATGCATGTCGACGATGTTTTTTCTGATTCGATAGTATGCGCCGAGAGTGTTGGATCGAGCGTCTTTTGCTCGTTTGACGGTCAGGTGCAGGTCTCTGCTTCTGGGTCGGTATTTCCAGAGGGCCTCGCTGCAGACCCCCATGCTGTACCAGCCTTTAATTGCTCCGCGACAGCTCGAACCGGAGTATTGCTCTCCCGGCCATTGATCGAATTTCTTAGCCATCTCGTAGAGCATTCGAGAACTGACTCGCACTTTTGATCCACGATCCTGGTTGAGCTTATTGATGACAGCCGCAAGACCAAATCCGGTACAGGCTCCCTCTGTCCCCTGGTTCAGAATTGAAAGCTCCGGCGGAGGCGTGATCTCAGGAAGCAATTCGATCAACGAAGGCTCGTAGTATCGATCTCGAAAATCAGGAGCATCGGCAAGCGCATTCAAGCTGTTTCCATCAATTGATGTCGGCATATCTGCAATCTCCCATTTTAAAGTGCTATGTATCGAGACAAATTGAGCAAGGGCATCGCTATCATTGCTCCAATGTCATTTTCATGAATCTAGAAGACTTAGCTCTGAAAACGTCACCGCGATGATGACGCTCCTTGAACTACTGCATTAGACGTCGAAGTGATTTAACTAATGACAGTGGCAGTCCGACTCACGGAGCCACCCAAGAACTCGACGAAGTCCTTCTTTGAGGTCGACGTGGGGCTGCCAGCCGAGTGTTTCTATTGCGAAGCTGTTTCTCAGAACGCAGGCTCTGGCTTCACCTCTTCGTTCAGGCACAAAACTGAACAACTTTGCCTCACTCGCAGTGCAGCCACTCTCTGCCCGTATTGACCGAGCCAGGTCAATTAGACGAGTGCCTTTGCCTGAACCAACGTTAAAGACTGAAACCTTATCGCTCTGATGTTGAATCGCCAGCATATGGGCGTCAATGACATCTGTGATGAAGATATAGTCCCGCACCGACTCTCCATCACCGAAAAGTTGTATTGGTTGACCGTTGAGAATTCGATCGGCGAAGATTGAGGCCACGCCGCAGGGACGGTGCGGCGACTGACCGGGACCGTACACATTGCCATAACGAAGGATAGATGCAGAAAAGCCGAAATGCTCGGCGAAGTACCGTACATAGTGCTCTCCAGCAAGTTTGGAGATACCGTAAGGTGATAGTGGTGTGAGGGGATGCATCTCATCAACAGCGTCTGAAACGTCACCGAAGACAGCACAGGATGACGGGAAGATAAACTGACGAACCGATACTTCAGCACTCGACCGCAACACGTTGAGTAGTCCTGATCCGTTCGTCTTGAGATCGGATTCAGCATCGTCAAGCGAACCGACGACTGATGCTTGAGCAGCGTGGTGTGATACCACTGTCGGCTGGACGTCTCGAAAGAGTCGAAGTAGCTCGGCGTCATCAGTAATCGAAAACTCGCATAAATGAGCTGCGGTCGACACGGAGTCTCGGGATCCGGTTGAAAGGTCGTCGACGATGTAGACGTCGAATCCATCACGAATGAACCGTTCTACGATGTGGCTTCCAATGAAGCCAGCTCCACCTGTAACGATTACGTTTGAGCGTTGTGATTTCTGCAAGCTCTATCTCGATTCATTATTGGGAATCTAATCCCGTCCGTTCTCGAAACGACTCCACAGTCGCTTACAATCGCGCGACCATTTACGTGATTATGGAGTGGGGATCTGCCGTACTATCGTACGGACCGTTCACTCGGAGTTAGAGTTGATTCTCGTCCAGTTCACCGCTCACGACTCAGCCGCTTCGCGCACGCGGTATCCAAGTTCGGCGGCATACTCCACGAGTTCCGAATAAAGTGAATTGCTACACTGCGACTTGATGTCCCGCCACGTTAGCGGGGCATGGGAGCGTGCGTTGTAGTTGCGTCCTGGAAGACATGACGGAGAACATCGCCACGTCTTCGGTATGTACTCCAACTGTTTCAGGAAACGCCCCAACTCCACTTGCGCGTTTTCGAGACGAATTCGTGCAGATGGCCTTTGCGCAGTAATCAAGCGATTCCAGCCAATCCATGACTGAACTGCCTGTTCGACTGGCGATGCGTTTGGGCAGATGAGAATGAATTGCCGGCGGTAGTGGCGAGACTCGTCAGAGCAATCCTCAATGAACCGAATTGATGCGATCGCCGTAAGAGGGTCTCGAGTAACGTGAACTATGTTCCGAAAGCAGAAATCTGCACGTACCGAACCATCAGTCGAAAACGGAACGGTGTCCGCGCACGCGGCAAACATCCACGATGAAATCCCATGACGCCCCATTTTCTCGTGACCAACATCGAACCCGTATGCTCGAAATAGACGCGACAGGTAACCGGTGCCGCTTCGAGGATGACCGAGTACGAGAAACTCTCGTTCTTCTTGAGTCGTTGACCCCTCTTCGGCTACTGACCGTCGGATGTTAAGCAGGCTCATGACGACTCCTGGGAGGAGTTTAATAACAGTTACAAGTTCTCGTTCTGTTACACCTTTGACAGACGCTGCAGAGCTTTGCGTGCATCCTCATGATCTGGACACAATTGGAGAACCTGCTTCCAGGATCGCTCTTCAAATTCTGCTCGCCCAAGGGATTGATAGGCGTGTGCGAGATGAATCAAAGTGTCCGTTGAGTCTGGGCGCAAAGAGACCGACTCCTCCAACGACACAATGGCGTCACTCAACATCTCCTGATGCAGGAACGCAATACCCAAGTTGTGAAACGAGGCAGCATCGTCAGGGGCAAGCTCAGTCAACCGACCAAGGACTGGAATGGCAAGTGCAAACTGCCCACTTTCAAAGTACAGTCGTCCAAGTTCGCGATGAATGTCGAGATTTTCGATTTCCTTATCGTATTGCTGATCAAGAATTTGGATAGCCGAAGAAATATCGCCATCTAGTTCCAGCGATCGTGCTTTCAGAAGCAGCCCGACAGACTCAGTATGAGGTTCTTCAAGCAAGTTACCTGCCACTATGCGAACTTCCTGAATGCGTCCCTGCTTCAGAAGAGATTCTCCCAACCCACGCCACGCCACAGAATAGGTTGGACGCTCATCCACAATCGTCTGCCACTGCGCATCAGCGTCGTCAAACTGTTGCAGATCTTCGTAAACAAGGGCGAGATTGTGCCGGGCTTTGAATCCCAAGATCCCTTGATCAACGCTTGTGTAATGCCGTTCGTGTTCGCCATTCAAGATACTGAGGTACGCATCGACCGCTTCGTTAAGACGAGAGGCCAAATGATGGAGCAAGCCAGAACGGAACAGTAATTCCGGGTCTCCGGGAAACTTGTCAAGACCTTCCTGACAGATTGAGAAGGCTTCGTCGTTTCGCTGCAATTGAGCAAGTGAGCTGACATAAAGTGCGTAGGCCTTACGAACGTGCGACTCGTCGACGCTAGAAACCTTCAGACAACGGTTGAGGAATTTGACTGCTTCATTGTGCTCACCTGCATCGGCGTGTGTCATCCCCAGGTTAAAAAGCACAAATGGGTGGTCAGGGTTATCCTCATGCTCAAGCCTAAGGATCCTGAAGTCGCGTTCGAGCTTACCAGCCCGCCCATCGGATGTATGATCGGCCCCTGAATGCACAACATGTAGATCAGTCCACGAGACATCCCCACCTGCGCGTCGAATCGCTGGAATAATCTGTTCGTGAATCCGTCCTTCGAATCTGAGCTGAGGAAAATTGCGAAACAGCTTAACGTGATCCACAACGGTCACATCGTGCTCTGAATCGTCCGCTCCCGGACAATGAACCTGAATAACGTACCCGAAGACTTCCTTTGAAACTGGTTCATGTGCGAGCTCCGCAAGTTTGCGACCGCAATCTTCCGGAATCGTGTCATCAGAATCCATCCAGAAGATCCATTCACCGACGGCCTGTTCCAACGATGCGTTTCTCGCTGCCGAGAAGTCGTCACACCACGGGAAAAATGAAACCTTCGCTCCGAGTTTTCGGGCAATTTCGGGAGTTCGATCTGTCGACCCCGTGTCGACAACGATCATCTCGTCTACCCAGGGACGGATACTCTCAAGGCAAGGCTGTATCGTGTTCTCATTATTTCTCACAATCATGCAAAGTGAGATTGTGACATCGTGTCGCCGTAGCAGGAGGCTACGATCAGGTGCCATCACTGCATAAAACGGGTTGGTGCCAGCTGCTTGATTCGAGTCTCCTGAGATTGTGTCGACGGATTCTGCCGTTTCGATACGACCAATTGGAGACGGATCGATGCCCCCCCACTTGTCCTCATAGATGCGCGCGTTCGCATCCAGGATGGCACCGATATCCACCTTGCTCCCCAGAAACGTTCGGCTGCCGAAGTGGTGAACGAAGACTTCTCTGGCGATGACGTTTCGATAGCCGGCGGCAACCGCGCGTCTGCAAAAATCGTCGTCCTCAAAGCACCCGATCCCGAATCTCTCATCGAGGGTGCCGATTTCTTCTACCACACCGCGTCGTATCATCAGGCAGAATCCGACGAGTCGATCCTCGTTCTCGATGATTCCGGCGTTCGCTTTGCCCCAATCCCAAGCGAAGCCGTCCAGGTTTTCGAGAGTTTCATATGTCGCGGCAATCTGCTGTGGCCCGCTGATGTTGTTGGACACCGGACCAGCCAAGCCCACATCTGAATGTGACTCAAACACACGGAGGAGTCGATTCAGCCACCCGGTCGTGACGATGCAGTCGTTGTTGAGCAGCAGGAAGTAATCTCCTCGAGCCCGTTCCAGCCCTTGATTGACCGCTGCGGGGAAACCGCGATTGTCGGGGTTGCGGATGAGCGTCGCATTCGGAATCGTTTCCAGATACTCGACCGTTCCATCGTCGGAGCCATTGTCGACGAGTATCAGCTCAAATGGCTCATCAGTGCGCATCAGAATGCTGTTGATGCACTGCTGCGTGTACGCAATCTGATTGTGTGTCACAATGATAATCGACGTCAGGCCGTGGTCCAGAATCCGCTGCCGCCGCGCCCGGACGAGATACTGGTAAGTGAAGAATTCTTCAGCATCCTCGCTTGAAAGTCCGGACATCTGCAGGCCGTTCAGCGACACTTCACCGAGCTTTCCAGACTCAACCCACTCGCCGTAGCCGCTGCCCGGAATGCCTTCCCGGTGTTTGATTTCAAAGCCACATCGGAACAGTAACTTTTCGATCTCGCGGCGTGTGAAGAACCGCACATGATCATCGTCCAATAGCCCCGCAGCTTCGTAGGTCCAGTTCCCGGCAAGCAAAGACGTCACGACACTGTGGTGTCGAGCATTGGGCAGGCTGAGCACGACTTGACCGTCAGGCTTCAGCCAGCCATGAATCCGCCGTAGCGCCGCCGCAGGATCTCTCAAATGCTCAAGAACGTCTGCGCATACAACACAGTCGAATGAATCGGCATCGAAGTCGCATTCATTCACATTCTCTATATTGCCCACGACAACACGATCGAGCACGTCTGACGCGCGCTCAGCAGCATGCTCGTCCAATTCGCAGCCAACGACGACTGCAGTCTGGCGTTCTTTGAGAAGCTTTCCGAGGCTTCCCCCTCCGCAACCGATGTCAAGGATCGTTCGCGCCTCTGCGGGGACCAGATTCACGACCTCTGGCCGCTCGAAGCCATAGTACCATTCAGGCTTAACCGGACCGTTTCCTACTTTGCCAGTGCCGACAACGCGAGTCGATAACGCACTCTCCACATGTCTGAGAATCTGTTCCATCCTGAGACGGTAGGTGTGTTCGGCAATTACACGTGACCGACCCCGGCGGGCAATTCGTCTTCGGTCGCGTTCGTGCTTCAGGAAGTAGTCTATCCGGTCGAGCAATTCTTCAGGACTCTCGTAGACAATGATCTCTTCACCAGAAACGAACAGCTCATCCAGACCATTCTCTGACAGGTTATTAGTGACCAATAGTGGCCCACATGAGGGGACCTCAAATACCCGCATATTGATGTCATCTTTGACGCTGCAGTTAAATGCAATCCGGCTCTGCGAATAGACGTCAGCCATTTCCGAAAAGTACTTTCGGCCGATGAACATGTCTGGATAGGCACTCTGCAGTTCGCTCATCAACTCAGCACGCGGCCCTGGAATCACATTACCGACAAATGTGAGATCGAAGTCAGCCTCCAGTTCAGGCCGGAAGCGATGAATTTCGGGATCGGCAGCAAGTGGCAACCACTGAGCATGTGAAATGCCGCTTTCCTGCAGATGCGCGGTGCCGTTGCGTTGAGCTGCAAATACGAAATCGAAGCGTTGAGCCTTTTCAACACTCCAGGCAAAATCGATATGAGTATCGATTGCCCAATACGCACTTGGTCGCAAATTGTCCGGGAGGTGATACCTCATGCCGTCGTCAATGTTCAGAAACAGATCAAAGGCACTAGAGTCAATCGACTGCAGCTCTGACGGAGTGAAATGCTCCACCTCAAGAATCGAACCGAGCGCGCGGCGGCAATAGAACCCGGTTGTTTCTGGGCGTGCGTCATTGTCGAAGATAACTGCGACTCGCCGAATACTCATGATGCAACTCTGTGGGCTCG